>CADCCR010000038.1 GCA_902799985.1 uncultured Bacteroidales bacterium
CCTCTTCCTGAAGGAAAAGATTAATCCGCTCATCGGCTCAGCAGGCGTCAGCGCTGTTCCTATGGCAGCTCGCGTCAGCCAGACCGAAGGTCAGAAGGCCGACCCGCGCAACTTCCTCCTGATGCACGCCATGGGGCCCAACGTGGCTGGCGTCATCGGTAGTGCCGTTGCAGCAGGCATCCTGCTCAGCTTCTGCGGGTAAAGAAGACCCCCTAACCCCCTTTAAGAGGAATATCCTGTGCTGCCCGAGAGTTTCTGTATTGGATGCTTTCGGGCAGTATGTAATATAGATATTGTTTACCCAGATGGATGCAATTAACAATCTCTTCTCTCTGCTCAGCTCTGTGCTGTGGGGCTGGCCTATGGTCATCCTGTTGCTGGGCACACATGTGTTTCTCACTGTCAGGCTTCGCATCCCGCAACGTCGACTGCTGACGGGCATCCGTCTCTCTGTCCAGAAGGACAAGGGGGCAACGGGTGATGTGCGTCGGCGTGGCAACGGCTGTGGCTCTTGGCGGACCGGGAGCTGTGCTGTGGTGCTGGCTGACGGGCATCTTCGGCATGGCGACGAAGTACGCCGAAGGCTTGCTTGCCGTCAAGTACCGTGTTCGCGGAAGCGACGGACGAACCTACGGAGGCCCGATGTATGCCCTCGAACTCGGACTGGGCATGAAGTGGCTGGCACTTGCCTTTGCCATCTTCACCGCCCTTGCCAGCTTCGGCATCGGCTGTACCGTGCAGGCCAACTCCATCGCGCTCTTAGCGAACGAGACGTTCGGCATCCCGACGTGGACGGTAGGCGTGTTTGTCTGCGTGCTCACGGCCCTTGTCATCATGGGCGGTGTGAAGTCCATCGCCCGCGTCTGCACCATCTTCGTGCCCTTCATGGCTTTGCTCTATGTGCTTGGGTGTCTGTATATCCTCTACATGAACAGCGGCTTCGTCTGGCCAGCAGTACAGCTCATCGTCGAGTCGGCCTTCAATCCAACCGCAGCAGGCGGCGGCTTCGTAGGAGCCTCTGTGATGATGGCAGCTCGCTACGGCATTGCCCGCGGCCTCTTCTCCAACGAGAGCGGTATGGGCAGCGCGCCCATCGTGGCGGCTGCGGCACAGACACGCAACCCCGTTCGGCAGGCTCTGGTATCGAGCACAGGCACCTTCTGGGACACCGTCGTCATCTGCGCCCTCACAGGCCTTGTGCTCGTCAGCAGCATCCTGGCTTATCCCGACATCAGCTATGCCGACGGCGCAGCCTTGACGAAAGTTGCCTTCTCCAAGATACCTTATGTTGGAGCGCCCTTGCTCACCTTCGGCATCCTCACCTTTGCCTTCAGCACTATCCTCGGCTGGAGCTATTATGGCGAGAGTGCCGTCAACTACATCGAGCATCAGCGCATCAACCGCTTCTATCGCATCCTCTACATCGTGGCGCTCTTCTTCGGCAGCATCATCAGCCTCGACGTCATCTGGAACATCGCCGACACGATGAACGCCCTCATGACGATTCCCAACCTCGTCGCCCTGCTCCTGCTGAGCGGCGTCGCGGCACGCGAGACGAACAAATACCTCTGGGGCGGCCGTCTCGACGAGGACATGGAGGACGCAGAGAAGAACTGAAGCGACGTCATATATAATTAGTAATGTATAGGTAATAAGATTATGAAAAGGCAAATCTTCGGCTTTCTGCTTGCTTTCATTGCTGCAAGCGTGGCCGCACAAACTGCATCCAATCCTGGTTGGCTTTGGGAAATCAGCGGCAACGGGTTGGCACAGAACTCTTATCTCTTCGGCACTTGCCACGGCGACGGCATCAGCTTCACCGACGAGGAGATTTACAGCATCACGGGGCTTTCCGAAGCTTTGGACGAGGCTCAAACCGTCTTCTTTGAAACCGATATGAGTCGCAAGGAGATTGGCGACGAAGAGAAGGAGGAGATAAAACAGCTTATGGGCAAAATCTATAAACCCGGCCCTGAGTATATGATGCCCGAGGGCGTGTTCTACAAGCCGCTCTACGATAGTGTGGCTCACTTCAACGAGGTCAACAAGTTCTTGTCCTACGAGATGAAGGACGTGGAGTACTGGAAGAAGACACCCGGCTATTGGTGCATCCGTCTGAGTATGTATGCTTTCGCGAAGGTAAGAATGTGCCGATCCGTGGACTCTGCTCTGTACGAGGAGGTCACGAAACGCGGAAAGGAAATAGGCGGACTGGAGACACATGCCTTTGGGATGGGAAAGTTAATGCCCATGTTCTCCGATACGGAATCCATTGATACGCTCTCCATGAAGGAGCAGGCAAAGATAGTTTACACGTTTGTCCATTCTCTTGACAACGACAGTGTCTTCCAGATTCCCAAGTTGCACGCAGTCTATCTGGAGAACGACACCAGCAAGCTCCAGCGTTATTTCGAGGAGGGTTCCCAGAAGATGAATATACGACTTGAGGCTATGGGAAGCAAAGGAGATGAAGCGAAAAAAGCAATGGGCGAGATGAATGACTACCAGAGCGAGCACCTTTTGCGCGAGAGGAACGAACATTGGGTGCCTGTCATCAAGGAGAACATTGCCAAAAGACCTTGCCTGATAGCTGTTGGTTGCCGTCATTTGCTGAGCGACGATGGGCTGATAGCCATGCTTCGGCGCGAAGGATATACCATCGAGCCCATAGTGAAGAGGGAATAACGCCCTGCGCTTATTCCCGAAGCGCCCCGTGCTTATTCCCGAAGCGCCCCGTGCTTATTCCCGAAGCGCCCCGTGCTTATTCCCGAAGCGCCCTGCGCTTATTTCAGAAGCGAAGGCGTTACTTAAGCCAAACAAATCTGCCGTTGAATGACGAAGTGTTAATAATTTTTTGTAACTTTGTGCGCGAAAAAGACAACGGAAGCCTGAACCTATGTTTCGCATCAAAGACATCGTCCTATTCCTCGCATGCTTCGTGCTGACAGCCTCCAGCCTCACGGCATCGGCACAGAGCGACATGCTCGTGTTTACGCCCCAGTGGACAGCGCAGGCGCAGTTCGCGGGTTACTACGTGGCAGAGGAGATGGGCTTCTATCGCGAAGCTGGCGTGAAGGTGAGAATAGAACATCCTTCGGCCACGATGCCAGCCATGACGCGACTCCGCAACAACGAGTGTCAGGCAACGACCATGCAACTCTGTCAGGCTCTGGAGACAGTGGACGGCGGCATCCCTCTGGTCAACATCCTGCAGACGTCGATGAACAACGCCATGGTCATCGTCTCGGCTCGCGGCAAAGACCCGCTGACGCAGAAAGGAGCTCGCGTAGGCATTTGGAGTGTCGGCTTCGGTCAGCTGGCGCTCTGCATGAGCAACAGGGAACACCTCGACTACGAGTGGGTACGCTTCGCCCAGAATGTCAACCTCTTTGTGGCAGGCGCCCTCGATGCCACACTTGCCATGAGCTACAACGAGTACTACCAGCTCATGCAGGCTGGTGTGGAGATGACGGAAGGGAATGTCTATCGCTTCTGCGACCACGGCTACAATGTGCAAGAGGACGGCGTGTATATGACGCGCGACTACTACAACAGTCACAAGGAGCAGGCGCGACGCTTTGCCCAGGCCAGCCGGAAAGGGTGGGAGTGGGCAGCCCAGCATCCGGAAGAGACCCTCGACATCGTGATGCGTTACGTCGAGAAAGCCCACATCGCCACCAACCGCACCATGCAGCGGCTCATGCTCCAGGAAGTGTTGCGTCTGCAAGTGGACCGCGAGTCGAAGAAGCGCGAGTTCCGTCTGCGCCCCGACATGGTGCAGAAGGCCAGCCGCCTGATGAAGGAGAATGGGATGCTGAAAGGGGAAGTAACATACGAAAGCCTCACACCAGACCCCTAACAGCCTCACCCCTAACCCCTCTCCGAGGAGAGGGGAAATAAATGGTAAATGGCAGATGTTAAATGGTAAATGGTCAATGATTAAATGGTAAATGGCAGATGTTAAATGGTAAATGGTAAATGATTAAATGGTAAATGCAAGATGATACAGTGGTTCCGTCGTAAACTCTCTGTCAGAGTCAGCCTGTGGGTCGTGATGTTTGCTGCCGTCATCTTCATCGCCGCCCTTAGCTTCCTGTTCTATCAGGCCCGCGATGCCGTGCGTCAGGAAGCCGTCAGCCGCGCCACACAGATTCTCGACAACACTTCCGAGCGCGTAGAAGGCATCCTGAACCGCGTGGAGGTGGCTACGAACATGACCAAGTGGCTCGTGCAGCGGCATCCCGACAACCCCGACTCGATGTTCGTCTACAGTCGCGGCATGTTGCTGAACAATCCCGACTTCTACAACTGCTCCATTGCCTTCGAGCCTTACTACTTCAAGGACAAAGGCCGCTACTTCTCGGCCTACTCCAAGCACGAAGGCGACACCATCCGCACCATACAGGGCGGCAGCGACAACTACCAGTACTTCTACATGGACTGGTACCTCATGCCGGCTTTGCTCGACCATCCCTGCTGGACGGAGCCCTACATGGACTTCGACGCACCCACCAACACCACGGGCATGGTGGCCAGCTACTGCGACGCCATTAGGGACGGACAGGGGCGAGTGATAGGCGCCATCAATACCAGCCTCTCGCTGAGCTGGCTGTCGCAGACCGTCTCGTCGCTGAAGCCCTATCCACATTCCTATAGCATCATGATAAGCCGTGGCGGCACATACTTCGTGCATCCCGACACGACCAAGATTACGCGTCAGACCATCTTCACACAGACCTTCGAGCAACCCGATACTGCCCTGACCCGACTTGGTCACGCCATGCAACGGGGCGAGGATGGCATGATGCATACGATCATCGGCGGCGTGAGCTGCTACGTCTTCTACCAACCTCTTGGTTCTACGGGCTGTTCCATGGCGATTGTCTGCCCCGAAAGCGACATCTTCAGCGGCTTCGACCGCCTGCAACGTACCGTGACGACCATCGTTGCCGTTGGTTTGCTGTTGATGCTCTACCTCTTCATCCGCATCATCACTCGAATGCCTTGTGACTGGAGCCAAAGACCAAGAAACCGCGCGCCGCTTGGCAAAGGAAGCGGAAACCATCGCATCGGGACAGTTCGACGCCAAGTTGCCCGACTTCCGACGCATCGATGAGATAGGGCAGCTGAGCCATTCGTTCGGTAACATGCAGCAATCGCTGGTGAAATACATCGACGAGTTGAAGGAAACCACCTCGCAGAAGGCCTCGATAGAAAGAGACCTCCGCATCGCCAGCGCCATACAGAAGGGTATGCTGCCCGAAAAGTTCCCTTCCAGGGCCGACCGCGACGACGTGCAGATATACGCCTCGCTGACACCAGCCAAGGAGGTAGGAGGCGACCTCTTCGACTTCTACTTCCGCGACGAGAAGCTCTTCTTCTGCATCGGCGACGTCTCGGGCAAAGGCGTTCCTGCCTCGCTCACCAGAGCCGTCTTCCGCACCATTTCGGTCCGCGAGTCGATGCCCGACCGCATCATGGCAACCATGAACAAGATTATTGCCGACATGAACAGGAGCAGCATGTTCGTCACGCTCTTCGTGGGCGTGCTCGACCTGCCCACAGGACGCTTGTACTACAGCAATGCCGGCCACGATGCTCCGCTGCTCATCGGCGCAGGCGTGGGCATGCTGCCCTGCGACTCGAACATCCCCGTCGGCTTCAGGCCATCGTGGAAATACTCGCTTCAAGAAGCACAAATCTTCACCGGCACCACCATCTTCCTCTTCACCGACGGACTGACGGAAGCCATGGATGCCAACCAGTCGCAGTTCCAAATGGAGCGTGTGACGGATGTCGCCTCGCAAGCCCTCGCCCAACAGCATCAGGAACCGCAGCAGCTCATCAGCGAGATGATAGAAGCCGTCCACCAGTTCGTGGGCGATGCCGAGCAAAGCGACGACCTGACCATGATGGCTATACAATACATCCGCCAGCAAAGCGACGTGAAGCTCCGCAGGAGCATCGTCCTCCCCAACGACACGCAGGAAGTGCCGCGGCTGAACGACTTCGTCGGTGAAGTGTGCCAGACTGTCGGGCTGGAATCTATCGTCGCCATGCAGGTGAAGCTCGCCATCGAGGAAGCTGTGGTCAACGTCATGAAGTATGCCTACCCCGAAGGCACACAGGGCGTCGTGACCATCGAGGCCGTCTCGAACGAAGTGCGTCTGAAGTTCACCATCAAGGACAGCGGGAAGCCCTTCGACCCCACGGTCCTGCCCGAAGTTGATACAACCCTTCCGGCCAAGGACCGACGCATCGGCGGACTGGGCATCCACATCGTACGCCAGTTTATGGACTCCATCAACTACGAACGGAGTGGCAACCTGAATATACTGACAATAAGAAAGAAACTAATAAATGATAATAAACAATAAACAATGACGACAACAATTCAAGAACAAGACGGCAACATGGTTGCCTATCTGGAAGGCAGTTTGGATACCTCTACCGTTCCCGAAACAGAAAAGGCTATGCTCCCCCTCTATGAGTGTGAGGGGAAAGACGTCATCATCGATTGTACGGGGCTGACATACATCTCGTCGGCAGGACTGCGCATCTTCCTCAACGTCCTCAAGAATGTCGAAGAGAAGGGAGGACAGGTCTATATAACAAACATCAACGATGCTGTGCGAAACGTTTTCTCCATTACGGGCTTCAACAACATCTTCCAGTTCAAGTAAAGGCATCGAGCTAAAACTTCAAGTGGATAGTTGAGCGACTTCATACGAGAAGAAGATAACCTTGCTCAACTCTCCTCAAAACTGCAAACAAGCGGAACTTAAATAACCCTGGAACAAATATCTTCCTATAAACCGCAAACAAGCGACAATTAAAATCTAATAACCTCAAAAAGAAGAATGGAATCAATTATGTTCTTAGGCTTCACGCTTCATGCCTGGATAACAATCGTCACGGTGCTGGGCATGTTCAGCGTCCTGATGTTTACAAAGCTGCGCTCCGACCTGGTGTTCCTCGGAGCCATCGGAATCCTCTTCGTCACAGGAGTGCTGGACGCTAAGGAAGCATTCTCGGGCTTCAGTTCTACGTCGGTAGTGGTTATCGGCGTTCTGTTCGTAGTCGTTGCAGGCCTGACGCATACAGGTGTGCTGCAATGGGTAGTGAGGCATCTGCTGGGGCAGCCCGACAGCTATTCGAAGGCTGTGACGCGCCTGATGGTGCCTGTGGCTGTGCTCAGTTCGTTCCTCAGCAACACCACGGTGGTGGCTCTCTTCGTCAACATCGTGAAGATGTGGGCAAAGAAGCTTGGCATTTCGCCTTCCAAACTGCTTATCCCCTTGAGCTACGCATCGGGTATGGGCGGCGTCTGCACCCTGATAGGCACACCGCCGAACCTGATTATCAGCGGACTCTACGAGGACGAGACAGGAAGGGCCGGTATTGGCTACCACCTTGCCTGGCCTCTTCTGCCTTGCTGTCGGCATACTGTCTGTCATTGCCATGCGCCGTCTGCTGCCCGACCGCAAGGCTCCCGAGACAGCTTTTGAATCGACAGGCGAATACACCTTGGAGATGCTTGTGCCCTCCGACAACCCTTACATCGCAAAGAGCATCGGCAAATTGGGACTGAACAATGTACGCGGAGGCAGCCTCGTAGAGTTGCGTCATTTTGACGACGAGAAAATCATGTCGCCAGTCCCCGATGACGAGCCGCTGATGGGAGGCGACCGTCTGGTCTATGCCGGACAGATAGACGAACTCCTGGAGCTGAAGAAAACGCACGGGCTGGTCAGTGCCGACCACTTCATCTTCCATTACAGCGAGATAGTCAAGGGAGAGCATCAATTGCGGACGGCTTATGTTAGATTCGGCAGCGCTCTGATAGGCACCACGATGAAAGAGAACCAGTTCGAGCACAAGCACAATCTGACGCTTGTGGCTGTATCACGACGCGGCAAGCGCATCAACAGTTCGCCCCGCGATGTCATCCTGGAGGCTGGCGACACATTGCTCTTGCAAATGGGCAGCAACAAGGAACAGACTGATGAATTCTCGAAAGACCTCCAATTCTTCGACTCCACCGAGGTTCCCAACATCGGCAAGGGCACCATCATATCTTCCGCCATCATGATAGCCATGGTAGCTGTCTCAGCTCTCGGCATCATGCCTCTGCTCCAATGTGCTTTTTTAGCCGCAGCCGCCATGCTCATCTGTCGCTGCTGCAGCGCAGAGCAGGCCATGCGAGCCATCAATTGGGACATCCTCATGGTCTTTGCCGGCAGCGTGGTTCTTGGTCTTGCCATACAGAAGACAGGCATTGCCGAGCGTCTGGCATTCGGCATCCTCGACGTCTGCGGCACCAATCCCATCATCGTGATGACAACCATCTGCCTCGTCGGCACCTTCATCACAGAGTTCATCTCGAACACAGCTGCTGGCGCCATGTTCTTCCCCATCATGTATCAGGCAGCCGTGAAGTTAGGCTACGAACCCTATCCCTTCCTCATCGCCCTGATGATAAGTGTCAGCAGCAGTTTTGCCACGCCCATCGGCTCGCCCACGCACATGTTGGTTTATGGCCCTGGCGGCTACCGCTTCAGCGACTTCATGCGCATAGGTCTGTTGATGAACATCATCATCCTTGCTGCCAACATCTTCATCGTAAACATCATTTATCCATTAACGCCATTGCAATAGGACCAATATCAGTCAGGTTCTTTAACCGTAAAAGATGACTCCTTAATAATGAATGAGCGATGAACGAGCCACTGACACTATTTGAGCTGAACAGCCTGGTACGCGAGCTTGTCGAGGTGAGTTTCGACGAGCCTTACTGGGTGATAGGCGAGTTGAGCGACGTCAGTACACCCGCCTATGGCGGTCACTTCTACGGCGAGCTTGTGCAAAGGGACGAGCTGGCCGACCGCATCGTGGCTCGGGCTCGCATCACCTGTTGGGCACGCAACTATAATATAATAAGGTTGCGCTTCCAGAAGGAGGCAGGCGAGACACTTCGCAAGGGCTTGCAGGTGAAGTTGCAGGTCAAGGTCAACTTCCATGAGCAGTACGGCTATTCGCTCAATGTGCTCGACATCGATTCCACATTCACCCTTGGCGACCTCGCCAAACGCCGCCGAGAGATACTCATGCAACTCGAGAAGGACGGCATCCTGCACGACAACCAGAGTCTGCCTTTGCCTCGCCTGCTTCGTCGCATTGCTGTCATCAGCAGCCCGACGGCCGCAGGCTATGGCGACTTCTGCCATCAGCTGGAGCAGAACGACTATGGCTTCCACTTCGAAGTGAAGCTTTTCCCTGCCGTCATGCAAGGCGAGGGAGTGCCGGAAAGCATCATCAGCGCGCTCGAAGCGATAATGCAGTCCGAGGAAGTCTCCCTTAGTCTACCCAAAAGCGGAGAGACAAATACGGGGAAAGCCTCCCCTTTGGGGGAGGTTTGGAGAGGGGCGGACCTTGTCGTCATCATTCGTGGCGGAGGAGCAAGCAGCGACCTGAGCGACTTCGACAGCTACGAACTGGCTGCCTGCATAGCGCTGTATCCCTTGCCCGTCCTCACAGGCATCGGGCACGAACGCGACGAGACGGTGCTCGACTTCGTGGCACATACGCGTGTCAAGACACCAACGGCGGCAGCAGCCTTCATCATCGACCATCAGGCACAAGAAGCTGCATTGCTCGACGACCTCTTCCTCCGCATCACACGCTCGGCCAAGGAGAGACTGATGTACGAACGCAGCCGGTTGGAGCGGCAGCAGGGCATCTTGCCTCTGCTCTTCACACGCTTCTGCCAGAGCGGACGCAACAGGCTTGCCCTTCTCGTTCAGCGCATAAGAGGAGCTTCCCGGCAACGCTTGGAGCGTGAACCTGGCAGACAGCAACTCATCTGCCAGCGTCTCGCCTCAGCAACACGCCGACGCATCGAGGCCGAGCAGCACCGCCTGCAACTCATGAAGCAACGGACAGAGGCACTCGACCCAAGGCTTCTCCTCAAACGTGGTTACAGCATCACCACTTGCCGAGGCAAGATAGTTCGCGACATCAACGCGCTGGCAAAAGGCGACGAACTGTTCACACATACCGAACAAGGAACAATACAATCCGAGGTTATCTCAATTCAAAACAAATAAAATCAAGACAATAACTCCCTTTCTTACGGGAGAAGATAGTGATGAGGCTTATGGAAGAACAATTGACTTACGAGCAGGCTATGCAGAAGCTTGAAGCGCTGGCCTCGCAGATGGAACGCAGCGAGATAGGCATCGACGAGATGGCCGACCGCTTGCGTCAAGCACAGGAGTTGATGAAGTATTGCCACGAAAAGCTATACGAAGCAGAAAAAAACTGCAATTCCTTGCTGAATATCGAAGAAAAAGAGTAACTTTGCAGCGCAAAGTTGGTTGTTTGGGAGATTAGTCGTTTGGTCGTTTAGGTATGATTACCAAATGCCATTGGTTACTTTCCCAAACGACTAAACAACCAAACGACTAAACGACTAGACGTCTAAACGACTAGACGACTAAACAACCAAACGACTAAACGACTAGACGTCTAAACGACCAAACGACCAAACGACTAAACGACTAAAATATGAAAGAAATCGATTGGAGTAACCTTTCCTTTGGTTACATGAAGACT
Source organism: uncultured Bacteroidales bacterium (assembly GCA_902799985.1). Taxonomy (GTDB): domain Bacteria; phylum Bacteroidota; class Bacteroidia; order Bacteroidales; family Bacteroidaceae; genus Physcousia. Next base: position 10,615 of record CADCCR010000038.1, read on the forward strand.
GACTACAATGTGCGTTGCTACTATCGCAATGGCGCATGGGGTGAAATCGAGGTGAGCAGCGAGGAAACCATTCCTCTGCACATGGCTGCAACCTGCTTGCATTACGGGCAAGAGGCTTTCGAGGGACTGAAGGCCTACCGTTGTCCCGATGGCAAGGTGCGTGTGTTCCGCTCCGATGAGAACGCTGCCCGCCTGCAAAGCACATGCCGCGGCATCCTCATGCCCGAGCTTTCCACCGAGAAGTTCAACGAGATGGTGGACAAGGTGGTGCGTCTGAACGAGCGCTTCATCCCGCCTTATGAGAGCGGAGCAACGCTTTACATCCGTCCGCTCCTCATTGGTACCAGTGCCCAGGTCGGCGTGCATCCTGCCAGCGAGTACCTGTTCCTCATCTTCGTCACACCTGTCGGCCCGTACTTCAAAGGCGGCTTTGCCACGAACCCCTACGTCATCATCCGCGAGTACGACCGTTCGGCTCCGCTCGGCACAGGCATCTACAAGGTGGGCGGCAACTATGCAGCCAGCCTCCGTGCCAACAAGATGGCGCACGACCTCGGCTACAGCTGCGAGTTCTATCTCGATGCGAAGGAGAAGAAATACATGGACGAGTGCGGCGCAGCTAACTTCTTCGGCATCAAGAACAACACTTACGTTACGCCGAAGAGCACCAGCATCCTGCCCAGCATCACGAACAAGAGCCTCATGCAGCTGGCGGAGGATATGGGCATGAAGGTGGAGCGTAGGCAGATTCCCGAGGAGGAACTTGCCACATTCGAGGAGGCAGGCGCTTGCGGAACGGCAGCCGTCATCAGTCCCATCGAGCGCATCGACGACCTCGACACCAAGCAAAGTTTCATCATCTCGAAGGACGGACAGCCCGGACCCATCTGTCGCAAGCTCTACGAGAAGCTGCGTGGCATACAGTACGGCACGGAGCCCGACGAGCACGGCTGGACAAGAGTCGTCATCGAGTGAAGCGAAACTGCTGCGGAAGGCTGTGCGTTTCGTGGCTTAGATATAGAAGAAGGGGATGTGTCTGTTTTTCCTGACACATCCCCTTCTGTGTTGTGGTGCACGATGTGGTGCGTGGGGTAGGGTGTTATTCCCAGCCTCTGACCATCTTGATGGCTGTGACGGCGCACTCATCGCCTTTGTTGCCGAGCATGCCGCCGCAGCGTTCCTGAGCCTGCTCCAATGTGTTGCAGGTGAGCAGGCCATAGATGACGGGCATCTTGCCTTGGAGGTTGAGGTCGGCTAGACCTTGTGTGACGCCCTGACAGATGTAGTCGAAGTGGGGCGTGTCGCCGCGGATGACGCAGCCGATGGCAATGACGGCATCGACTTCTCCTGCGTTCAGGAAGCGTGCCGAGCCGTAGATGAGCTCGAAGCTTCCGGGCACGGTCTTGACGATGATGTCTTCTTCGCGGACACCATGCTTGGTGAGTGTATTGAAAGCACCTTCCAGCAGGGCGCCCGTTATCTTGTCGTTCCATTCGCTGACCACGATGCCCACCTTCATGCCCGTAGCGTCGGGCACGGAGTTGATGTCGTAGTCGCTGAGGTTATGTAGAGCAGAAGCCATTATATTACTGTGCAGCCTCGATGTACTTGTCTATCTCGTAGTAGAGGTTGCTCTGCTGGTACTTCTCCTTGATCTGCTTGAAGCAGTCGAGAGCCTTGTCCTTCTGACCCTGTGCGAGGAAGATTTGTCCGGCCTGGAGCAGGCATGTGGGGCTCAGGGTGTTGTTGTCGGCCTGCTTGGCAGCCTTGAGCAGGAGCTCGGCAGCCTTGTCGTTCTGTCCGAGTTCGGCGTAGCAGTTGCCCTTGAGAGCGATGGCAGCGGGGCTGATCATAGCGTCGCCACAACCGTCGAACTTGTCGAGCATGTCGATGGCTTCCTGGAACTTATCTGTTGCAGCATAGCACTTTGCGGCGTAGAGGCATGCGATGTTGCCGGCCTTGGTGCTTCCGTACTGGTCGATGACACCGAGGAAGCCCAGGTTCTCGCCGTCGCCGTTGAGTGCCTTCTCGTAGTTGCCTTCGGTGAAGAGCTGTTCGGCGTAGAAGATGCTTTCGTTGGCGCGGAGGTTGCGCGGTGTGATGTAGAACTGGTGGATGAGGAGTGCTGCGATGATGATGGCCAGCACTGCGTTGCCTCCGTAAATGATTGCGTTCTTGTGTTTCTCGTAGAATGTCTTTGATGCAGCGAGTGTTTCATCGAACTCGTTGACCTGTTGTTTTGCTCTTTTCTTTGTCATTTTTATTGCGTTTTTATTCAATTTGCGTGCAAAGATACAAAGAAAAGTGAAAAGAGGAAAGTGAATGATGAAAAATTATTTGTTTGTAGGCAGATTTTGCACTTTTCTCTGAACTATCAACTCTAAACTCTAAACTTTTCCTTACCTTTGCAGCTGAAATGAGATTGACGAACCTATCCATATTAAATTATAAGAATATAGCGGAGGCGGAGCTGAGCTTTTCGCCGAAGCTGAACTGCTTCATCGGCGGCAACGGCGAGGGCAAGACGAATGTGCTCGACGCCATCCATTTCCTCAGCTTCTGCCGCAGCTACAGCAGCAGCGTGGACTTGCTCTGTGTGCGCCACGGCTGCGAACTCATGTCGCTGCAGGGTCACTACGAGCACGACGATGGTCGGCCCGAGGTGATACATTGCGGCTTGAAGGTCGCTCAGAGGGACCGTCAGCCTCAAGGCGGGACGAAGAAGGTGGTGCGGCGCGGCGGAAAGGCTTACCGACGCATCTCCGAGCATATCGGACTCATTCCGCTCGTCATGGTTTCGCCTGCCGACCAGGCACTTGTGGCAGGCGGCAGCGAGGAACGCCGGCGCTTCATGGACATGGTCATCTGCCAGTACGACCCGGCCTACACCGATGCTTTGATACGCTACAACAAGGCGCTTCAGCAGCGCAACGCCATGCTCAAGCAGGAGCAGGAACCGGACCCCGAGCTCATGCTGCTCTGGGAGGAGCAGATGGCGCGCGAGGGTGAGACCATCTACGAAAGGCGGGATGCCTACATCACGGAGCTCATCCCGCTCTTCCAGCAGTTCTACGAAGAGATATCCGGCGGGCAGGAACAGGTGGAGCTGCACTACGTATCGCATTGTCAGCGAGGCCCTTTGCTCGGACAACTGACGCACGACCGCTTCAAGGACCGTGCCGTGGGCTATTCGTTGCACGGCGTCCACAAGGACGACCTCGAGATGCTCCTTGGCGGCTATCCCGTTCGTCGCGAGGGCTCGCAAGGGCAGAACAAGACATTCCTCACGAGCCTGAAGCTGGCGCAGTTCGATTTCCTCTCCCGAACAGGAGCCCGCACCACGCCGCTTCTCCTGCTCGACGACATCTTCGACAAGCTCGATGCGCGTCGCGTGGAACAGATTGTGAAGCTGGTCAGCGGCGAGCGTTTCGGACAAATCTTCATCACGGACACCAACCGCGACCACATGGATGCCATTCTCTCCGCGATGGGCGGCGACAACAGACTCTTCCATGTGGAGAAAGGAGTGATTGGCGCATGATTTACACGAAGGCTCAGCCGTTGCGCGACGTACTGATGGCGTTTCTGCGTGCCGAGGGGCTGGAGACGCCGCTCCTGGAGTATCGCATCACTCAGGCGTGGGCCGAGGTGATGGGCGAAGCGGTCAACCGCTACACGCGCCAGGTCTATGTGCGTGGCGGTCAGTTGCATGTGCAGCTCACCAGCGCGGCTCTCCGGCAGAATCTGATGATGGAACACCGGCTCATCGCACAGAAACTGAACGACCACGTCGGGGCGTACGTCATCAGCGACGTCACTTTGTTTTAGTCCCCAGCGCAGATTTTCTTCCCCTTCCGCCTGGTCTTCCTTCCCCTTCCGTTTGCTCTTCCTTCCCCTTCCGCACAGGTTTTTCTTCTTTTCTTCGCGAGTACTTTCCCCTTTCGCCGCCATCACTCTTCCTTTCCCCTTCGGACACATTTTCTTCATCGCTCGCGATAAAACTTTTTCAGTGGCTTTGAAATTTATTTCCAAGCCTTGGAAATATATTTCAGAGCCTTGGAAATATATTTCCGTGCCTTTGAAAAAGTTTTGTTGCGTGCGGCTTGGAACTTGTTCTCTGGCCCCTGGGGAAAGCATACTGAGCCGATAAGGGAATTAACTGCGGCAAATGTTTTGCGAAGCAGCAATTTTTTCGTACCTTTGCGCCCTAATAAAGGAGTAAAAGTATATATAAATAAGGTAAAAAACAGACTGAAGGATATGTTGAGAGTTGCAGTACAGTCGAAGGGACGACTCTTCGAGGACACGATGGCCTTGCTTGCCGAGGCCGGCATCAAAGTGAGCAGTAGCAAGCGCACCCTGCTTGTGCAGAGCAGTAACTTCCCCATCGAGGTGCTCTATCTGCGCGACGATGACATCCCGCAAAGCGTGGCGAGCGGTGTGGCAGACCTGGGCATAGTGGGACAGAACGAGTTTGAGGAGCGTGCCGAGGACGCCGAGGTGGTGCGCCCACTGGGCTTCAGCAAGTGTCGCCTCTCGTTGGCCGTGCCCAAGGGATGCGGTTACACAGGGCTCAAGTGGTTCGAGGGTAAGAAGATAGCCACAAGCTATCCGGCCATCTTGCGTCGTTTCATGGAGAAGAATCACATAGCAGCCGACATACATGTCATCACCGGAAGCGTGGAGATAAGCCCTGGCATCGGCCTGGCCGACGCTATCTTCGACATCGTCAGCAGCGGGTCGACGCTCGTAAGCAACAACCTCGTCGAGGTGGAGGTCGTGATGCAGAGCGAGGCTCTGCTCATCGCCAACAAGGACCTCGACGCCGAGCAGCGTGCCATCCTCGACGAGTTCCTCTTCCGCATCGAGGCCGTGAAGAGTGCCGAGGACAAGAAGTACGTCCTGATGAATGTGCCGACCGAGCGACTGAAGGACATCGTGGCCGTCCTGCCGGGCGTGAAGAGTCCCACCGTCATGCCGCTGGCCACCGAGGGATGGAGCAGCGTGCACACCGTCATCGAGGAGAAACGTTTCTGGGAAATCATTCGTGAGCTGAAGCAACTCGGCGCGGAAGGCATCCTCGTTGTGCCCATCGAGAAGATGATTCCCTAAGGGACAATTCAAAATCTGTAAATTCAAAATTCAAAAGTTGGCTGCGTCTCACCTATCGGGAGGCTGCGCCAAACCGTCCGACCATGAACATATATAAGTATCCCAAAACAGATGAGCTGGACGATCTGCTGCGGCGACCCGTCCGAGATGCCTCGGAGTTGAATGCCACCGTTGCGGCTGTCCTGCAGGATGTCAGGCAGCGAGGCGATGCCGCTGTCCGCGACTATGAGGAACGCTTCGACAAGGTTTCCCTTGCCGACCTCGCTGTGACCGAAGCCGAGATGCTTGCCGCAGAGGCAGCTGTCGGGAATGAACTGAAGGAAGCCATCCGTCTGGCTCACCGCAACATCCACAGCTTCCACGAGGCACAGCGCTTCGAGGGCAGGCACATACAGGTGACGGATGGCGTGGAATGCTGGCAGAAGTCGGTCGCCATCGAGCGCGTCGGCCTCTACATCCCCGGCGGAACAGCCCCGCTCTTCAGCACCGTCCTCATGCTTGCCACACCCGCCAAGATAGCAGGCTGCCGCGACATCGTGCTCTGCACACCTCCGTCGCGCGACGGTAGCGTCAACCCTGCCATCCTCGTTGCCGCGCGCATCGCTGGCGTCAGCCGCATCTACAAGATAGGCGGCGTGCAGGCCATCGGCGCTATGGCCTACGGAACAGAGAGCGTCCCCAAGGTCTATAAGATATTCGGCCCGGGCAATCAGTTCGTGATGTGCGCCAAGCAGCAGGTCAGCCTCCACGATGTGGCCATCGACATGCCCGCAGGTCCCAGCGAAGTGGAAGTGCTGGCCGACGAGACAAGCAACGCCAGCTTCGTGGCAGCCGACCTCCTCAGTCAGGCAGAGCACGGGCCGGACAGCCAGGTGCTGCTCGTTTGCAAGAGCGTCGCGACGGCTCTGGCCGTAGAAGCCGAAGTGGAGCGTCAGCTTGCCCTCCTGCCCAGAAAGGACATCGCGGCACAGGCCCTCCAGCACAGCAAAGCCATCATTGTCCGCGACGACAGCGAGATGATGGACGTCACCAACCGCTATGCTCCCGAACATCTCATCATCGAGACGGCCAACTACATGGCCCTTTCGGAGCAGGTCGTCAATGCCGGCAGCGTCTTCCTCGGGCCTCTCACACCCGAGAGCGCAGGCGACTATGCCAGCGGCACGAACCATACGCTGCCCACCAACGGCTATGCCGTGGCCTATAGCGGCGTCAACCTCGACAGCTTCTGCCGCAAGATTACCTTCCAGCACATTCAGCCCCAGGGCATACGCGCCATCGGTCGGGCCGTAGAGCTGATGGCCGAGGCAGAAGGACTCGATGCGCACAAGAATGCAATGAATTTTAGAATAAAGGTTAGTGGTTAGTGGTTAGAGTTTAGTGGTTAGAGAATACCTTGGGACCCTGACCTGCTTCCCAAACATTCCTCTAACCCCTAACCTCTAACCCCTAATCCACCAACCTCATGGACTTTGAATTAAGCAAGCTTGTCCGCCCGAACATCTGGGCATTGGAACCGTACAGTTGTGCACGCGACGAGTTCAAAGGCATGGAGGCACACGTCTTCCTCGATGCCAACGAGAACCCGTACAACAATCCCATCAACCGCTATCCCGACCCTCTGCAGGAGAAACTCAAAGGGCGACTGGCTCCGCTCAAGCAGGTACGCCCCTCGCAGATGTTCCTCGGCAACGGCAGCGACGAAGCCATCGACCTTGTCTACCGCATCTTCTGCACGCCCGGACAGGACAATGTGGTTGCCATCGCTCCGACGTACGGCATGTATAAGGTGTGTGCCGACATCAACAATGTGGAGTATCGCAGCGTGCCCCTCACCCCCGACTGGCAGCTCGACCCGCAGGCATTGCTGCGTGCCGCCGATGCCAGGACAAAGGTCATCTGGATCTGTTCGCCCAACAATCCTACCGGCAACGACTTCCCCCGCGAAGCCATCCACGAGGTGCTGACAAACTTCAGCGGCATCGTGGTCATCGACGAAGCCTATTCCGACTTCTCGTCGCAAGTGCCCTTCCGCACGAGGCTCGACGATTACCCGGGCCTCATCGTTCTCAACACCTTCAGCAAGGCTTGGGCATCGGCTGCCATACGCCTGGGCATGGCCTTCGCCAGCGAGGACATCATCGCCCTCTTCAACAAGGTGAAGTACCCCTACAACGTCAATCTTCTGACCCAAGAGAAGGCCTGCGCCCTGATAGACGACTTTGACACCGTGGAAAGCTGGCTGACACAGATATGCCGCGAGCGCAGTCATGTGCTGCCAGCACTCAGCGAGCTGCCCATCGTGAAGGCGGTCTTTCCATCCGATGCCAACTTCGTCCTCGTCCGTGTCACCGATGCCAATCGCATCTATCGCTACCTCATAGAGCGCGGCATCGTGGTGCGCAACCGCCATCGCGTACAGCTCTGTGGCGAATGTCTGCGCATCACCATCGGCACACGTCAGGAGAACAACGAACTGCTCGGAGCACTCCGCTTCTTCAAGTAAAGCCTCATCCCTGGTCCCGCTCCGAGGAGATAAGTACGATGATGAACAGCGCTCCGGCTCTGCCGACATGCGTCTGTGAGGGACGAAGAGTGAAGGACATAGATATGCCGCCGCCCATGATATTGAATCGTGTGGGGCGAACTATAAACCATGAACTGTGAATTATGAATAAAGAATTGAAAAAGGTTCTCTTCATCGATCGCGACGGCACCATCCTTCGCGAGCCGGACGACGAACAGATAGACAGCTTCGAGAAGTTCAGCTTCGTGCCCGGAGCCATCAGCGCCCTGCGCTTCCTGCGCCAGCACACCGACTTCCTCTTCGTCATGGTGAGCAATCAGGACGGACTCGGCACAGACAGCTATCCCGAGGACACCTTCTGGCCGACACACAACCTGATGCTCGACATACTGAAGGGCGAGGGCATCACCTTCGATGCCATACACATCGACCGCAGCTTCCCCGAGGACAATCTGCCAACACGCAAGCCCGGTACGGCCATGCTCACAGCCTACATGAACGGCAACTACGACATCGAAGGCAGCTTTGTCATAGGCGACCGGCAGACAGATGCACGCCTTGCGGAGAACCTCGGCTGCCAGAGTCTCATCCTGGGCGACGGGATGAACTGGGAAAAGATTGCCGAACTCCTCTTTGCCGGCGAGCGTACAGCCAGCGTCAAACGCACGACGAAGGAGACCGACATCGAGGTGCGTGTCTGCCTGGACGGCAATGGAAAGAGCGACATACAGACGGGGCTCGGCTTCTTCGACCACATGCTGGAGCAGATAGCCAAGCACGGCATGACCGACCTGTACATTCGTTGTCGTGGAGACCTGCACGTCGATGAGCATCACACCATAGAGGATGTGGCCCTGGCCCTGGGCGAGTGTCTGCGCAAAGCACTTGGCGACAAGCGCGGCATAGAGCGCTACGGCTATTGCTTGCCCATGGACGACTGCCTCTGCCAGGTCGCTCTTGACTTTGGCGGAAGGCCTTGGCTCGTGTGGGACGCTGATTTCCATCGCGAGAAAGTGGGTGAGATGCCCACCGAAATGTTCCTACATTTCTTCAAGAGCCTCTCGGACAGCGCTGCCATCAACCTCAACATCAAGGCCGAAGGGCAGAACGAACATCACAAGATAGAGGGCATCTTCAAGGCCTTTGCCCGTAGCCTTCGCATGGCGGTGCGGCGCGACATCAACCACTTCCAGCTTCCCTCCAGCAAAGGAGTCCTGTAGGGCAGCTCCATGAATCTTCCCTCCTGCCTCCTCTAAATCTTCCCCTACACGGAGAGACATTAAGCGCTTCCCTTTATCAACCGTCAATGTACAATAATAAGTATTCTTCGCAGCTCCTTGAGAAAGCCGTCACAGAGATAGGCCGACTGCCGGGCATCGGCAGCAAGACGGCCTTGCGGCTTGCCTTGTACCTGCTTCGTCAGGAGGAAGGCAGGGTGGATGCTTTGGCAGAAAGCCTCACCAACATGCGCAAGGGCGTGCACTACTGCCAGATCTGCTACAACATCTGCGACGATGAGCGCTGCGAGATATGCAGCAACCCTTCGCGCGATGCCAGTACCGTCTGTGTGGTGGAGAACGTGCAGGACGTGATGGCAATAGAGAACACCATGCAGTACCGCGGACTCTACCACGTGCTGGGCGGCGTCATCAGCCCCATGGACGGCATCGGCCCCAGCGACCTTCAGATAGAGAGCCTCGTGGAACGCGTCAGGAAAGGCGGCATCAACGAGGTGATACTTGCGCTCAGTCCTACGATGGAAGGCGACACCACCAACTACTTCATTTACCGCAAGCTCGAAGGAACGGACGTGAAGGTGACCGTCATTGCCCGTGGCGTGGCACAGAACGACGAGTTGCAGTACACCGACGAAGTAACGTTGGGACGTGCCCTTGCCGGTCGCATCCCCTTCGCGAAGTGACCGCGCGATGTCGTCACAAGCGGAGCGCCGCCACAAGGAAAGTGCCGTCATCCCGAAATAACGTCATAACGTCATCACGCAAGGACGCCCTAACGAAATCACGTCATAACGTCAGAATAAAATAACTAAATCACAAAATACCGAAAATGCTTGTTTACATCTTGACGCTTCTTTGCGCCGCTTCCGTTCTGCTTGCAGCCTTCTTTGCCATCCGCTACAGGGAGGTGAACGTCTACGGACGCATGGCTGCACTTGCCTTTGCTGCCGTCTTCGTGCTTCTGCTCTATTTCCTCTTCGACGACACGACGCAACTCTACGGCCTCGGCATATTGGCTGTGGCTTTCCTGTTCACCCTAAGGGACATCAAACGCCATGCTGAAGAGTGACAGAATAAAGCTGAGGGCAGTGGAGCCGGAGGACCTCGACCTGATGTACCTCATAGAGAACGACTCCGAGCTTTGGCCGATGGGACAGACATCCGTGCCCTTCTCGCACTATGCCCTCAAGCAGTATATTGCCGAGTGCAGCAACGACTTCTTCCGCGACAGGCAGCTTCGGCTCGTCATCGAAACGTCCGACGGCCTCAGCGTCGGTTTCCTCGACTTGCAACGATACGACCCTCTTCACCATCGTGCCGAAGTGGGCATCGTCGTTGTGCCCGAACAACAACAGCAAGGCATTGCCAGCGAAGCCTTACGCCTTGTGGCACAGTATGTCTCCGTCCACTTGGGTATACACCAGCTCTACGCCCTTGTCCCAGAGTGGAACAAGGCTTCGCAAGCACTTTTCCGCAAGTGTGGATACAAACAGACTGCCACCCTACAGGACTGGGTGTATAGCCCTGCAGGATGGCAGTCGGTGCTTGTTTTTCAGTTAATCGTTTAGCCGAAGTAACGCTTCAGCAGGCCAGCGAAGCCAGCGCCGTGGCGTGCTTCGTCCTTTGCCATTTCGTGAACGGTGTCGTGGATGGCGTCGAAGCCGGCAGCCTTGGCGTTCTTGGCGATGCGGAACTTGTCCTCGCATGCACCGGCCTCGGCAGCGGCACGCTTTTCCAGGTTGGTCTTGGTGTCCCACACGCATTCGCCCAGCAGCTCAGCGAAGCGGCTTGCATGGTCGGCCTCTTCGAAGGCATAGCGCTTGAAGGCCTCGGCTATCTCGGGATAGCCTTCGCGGTCGGCCTGACGAGCCATTGCGAGATACATGCCAACCTCGCCGCACTCACCGTTGAAGTGGTTGCGCAGGTCCTGAATCATCTCTTCGCTGACGCCTTCGGGCTTGCCGTCACCAATCTTGTGGACGGTAGCGTAAGTCATGTCGGCATCGTCCTTCAGCTCGGAGAACTTGGAGGCGGGAGCCTTACAGATGGGGCACTGTTCGGGTGCAGCATCGCCTTCGTAGATATATCCACAAACGGCGCAAATGAATTTCTTCTTCATAATCGTTGTCTCTATTGGTTGTTATTATATAAGGTATAAGGTGTATTCTATCACTATTTTGCGGTACAAAGATAGAGAAAAACTTCGTATGCTACATAATTTCAGGTATAAAAGTGCAAACTAATAAGTTTTTTTCACTTTTCGCTTCTCGTTTTTCACTTTTTATTGTATCTTTGCAATGCAAAACACAGTTGCGATAGTAGCTCAGTTGGTAGAGCTTTGGCTTCCCAAGCCAAAGGTCGCGGGTTCGAGCCCCGTCTATCGCTCAAAACAAGAGGAGGCGTCATGTTTTTGACTGACGCCTCCTCTTGATTGTTATTAACCATGAATTCTCCGATTTGCCGGAGTGCTCTCTTCGTCGGCTAAGCTTGCTGCGATGGTTCGAACGACAGGGCTTGTTGCCCGTACTCCCGTGGTGGTACTGGAGTTTTCCCACGGTGGTACTGGAGTTTTCCCGTGGTGGTACCGGGGGAACTGCACTTAGCGTTGCCCGACGGGACTTNAAATGTAGTAGCTGATGCCGCGGCGCACGTTTTCGATGACGGCCTCGGACGATACGGTGGCTCCCGTCACGGCATCGACCTTCAGCTTCTCGGCGGTTGCAACGGGTTTCCCGTTCCACTTCTTCATCAGTCCCTTCTCGACCATGTCGAAATACTTGGGTGTCTCCTCGTTCTCCAAAGCCTCCACGCGCAGCACCTTCCCGCCCTGGATGTAGACTTTCATCGGCGTACAGCCAGCATAGCCCTCGATGTCCGAGGCCAGGTCTGTGGTGTTGATGACGGTGACGTCCTTTTCCTTTGTCAGTATCGGGGTGTTTTCCGTCTGACTTGTCAGGAGGATGAATGCTCCGCAGAGAACTATGACTTTCAATATCGTATTTTTCATCTGCTTCCTTTCTTCATTCTTTCACTTTTTCATTCTTTCATTTCTTCATTTCTCATTCTTTCATTTCTTCCTCGTCATCTCAACGAGTCGGCTCATGTGCGTGGGGATGGGCAGTTCCTGCGGACATTTCTTCAGGCATTCTCCGCAGTCCTGACACTTCGTAGCCCTGGCCGCGGTGGGAATAGCGGCGCGGTAAGCCTCGAGGTATGCCTTGCGCTTTTCCTCGAAGTCGGGTGCCGAACTGTCGGGCAGGGGCAGACGTCCTTCCGTCACAGCCTTGTTGTAGAAGGCGAAGTTGCCTGGGATGTCCACGCCATACTTGCAGGGCATGCAGTAGGCACACGTGGTGCAGCCGATGGTGGGCAGTCCGGTCATCTTGTCGGCGATGCGTGCCAGCAGCTCGTTCTCCACGGTCGTGCAGGGCATGAGGGGCGAGAACGTGGCCAGATTCTCCTTGAGGTGCTCCATGCGGTTCATGCCGCTCAGGGCGGTCAGCACGTCGGGATGCGAGCCCACCCAGCGGAAAGCCCACTGAGCCGGCGTGTCGTCCTTGCGGGCACGGGCCATCTGCAGACGGATGTCGTCCGATACATTGGCCAGCCCGCCGCCTCGCAGCGGTTCCATGATGACGCATTGGATGCCCAGCTTCTCGAGCCGTCCGTAGAGATACTCAGCGTTGGCATCGCCGCGGCGACGGCCTCGTCCGCCGGCATGCTGCCAGTCGCGGTAGTTCATCTGTATCTGCACGAAGTCCCAATGATACTTGTCGTGGTTGTCGAGGAGCCAGTCGAACACCTTCACGTCGCCGTGGTAGCTGAAGCCAAGATGACGGATGCGACCAGCCTTGCGCTCTTCCAAAAGGAAGTCGAGCAAGCCGTTGTCGATGAACCGACCGCGGAGATTGTCCATGCCGCCGCCGCCCACGCTGTGCAGCAGATAGTAGTCGATGTAGTCGACCTGCAGCTTGCGGAACGAGTTCTCGTACATCTCTTTCGACTTCTCGAGGGGCCACAGGCTCTCGTTCTGGTTGGACATCTTGGTGGCTACGTAGTACTTGTCGCGCGGATGTCGGCTCAGGGCCAGACCGGTTGCCGTTTCGTTCGACCCGCCGCCGTAGATGGGAGCGGTGTCGAAGTAGTTCACTCCGTTTGCCAGGGCATAGTCGACCAGTTCGTTCACCTTCTCCTGTTCGCGTGGCAGACGCATCATGCCGAAGCCAAGCAGCGAAATCTTCTCGCCGGTGCCGTTCTGCACGCGGTAGGTCATCTGCTGGCCTTCGGGAGCATCGTCGCCAAGGACAGACATGGCAGTCCGCGGCGTGGCCATTACTTGCAAAGGCTCCAGGGCCATCAGCGAAAAGGCTGTGGCCGAGCCAAGCCCCAGTCGCTCCAGGAACTGGCGACGGTTCATCTCGTGTCTCTCTGTGTGCTTTTTACTCATATTCACGTTTCTTTTTTATTGCTAGACACTTCGCACAGCGAAAAGTTTAATGCAGATTCAGTAAATAAGGCCGCAGCTGGGCATCAGACATGCTGGTGCTCAGCTGCAGGCTCTGCTTCAGTCGCTCAGGGAGTAAGGCTTGCCGGTGGTGATGCAGCGCTTCTTGTTGGGCGTTGCGCTCATGACGAATTCCAGGGTGCCGCCTGCCATGATGTCGGCATGTGTCAGGTAGAGCTTGTCGTAGAGCTTACCGTTCAGCCGCACTTCCTTCACATAGCGTTTCTTGTCGCTGACGCCCGGAGCCTTGATGAGGAAGCTCTTGCCGCCAGGCAGGGTAAACTTGCACGACGGAACATAAGGCGCTCCGAGCACATACTGGTCGCTGCCCGGGCAAACGGGGTAGAAGCCCATAGCCGTGAAGATGTACCAGGCCGACATCTGTCCGCAGTCGTCGTTGCCATGCAGACCGTCGATGTTGTTGACATACATGCGGTTCATGATTTCTCGCAGCCAGTACTGTGTCTTCCAGGGCTGTGAGGTCCAGGCATAGAGATAGGGGATGTGGTGGCTTGGCTCATTGCCGTGGACATATCCGCCGAGCAGACATTCCTCCTCGATGTCCTCGTTGTCCGCGTAATACTTCTTGTCGAGTGGCTCGGCAAAGAGGTTGTCGAGGCGCTCGATGAACTTCTTGTCGCCGCCGAAGCACTCTATCATGCCCTTCACATCGTGCGGGACGTGGAAGGAATAGTTGGCGCTATTGCCCTCGATGAAGCCTTCGCCGTAGGTCTGCAGAGGCGAGAAGTCCTTCTTCCACGAGCCGTCCTTGTACTTGGGGCAAGCCAGTCCAATGGCAGGATTGAAGACGTTCCGATAGTTCATGGCACGCTTCTTGAATGTCTCGGCCGTCTGCTTGTCGCCTGCATCGAGAGCGGCCTGATAGATGGTCCAGTCGTCGTAGGCATACTCCAGGGTGTTGCTGGCACTCGTTCCGCAACGGTCGTAGGGGACATAGCCGTATTGAATGTAGTCGGGCAGACCTTCCATCCACTTGGAATTGGCGGTGGCCTTCATTGCCTCGAGCATTGCCTGTTTGTCCTTGATGCCGAGCTTTTTGCTGACATCCGAGAGGACTGCTACGGCATGGTAGCCGCTCATGCACCAGCCTTCGTTCGCCATCAGATACCAGATGGGCAGCAGATGCAGGGCACTCTGCTGCTGGATGCGTATCATGCTCTCTGCCATGTCGGCACCCTGACGGGGCTTGATGAGGTTGAGCAACGGGTGCTCGGCACGATAAGTGTCCCAAAGGGAGAAGATGGTGTAGTTCGTGAAGCCGTCGGCCTGGTGTATCTCCATGTCACCGCCGCGGTACTTGCCATCCACATCCATGTAGACGGAGGGGTTGATCATCGTGTGATAGAGCGAGGTATAGAAGAGCGCTTTCTGGTCGTCGCTGCCTTCTATCTCCAGACCTAAGAGTTCTTTCTCCCAGCGGTCCGTGGCTTGTTTGCGTATTTGGTCGAAGGAAAGACCTGCCGCTTCGGCCTGCAGGTTGGCAAGGGCACCGCTTTGGCTGACGGCAGAGAGCGCCACCTTGATGGTGAGCTGACGGCTGGCAGGCAGTTGCAGCCGGAAGTAGGCGGCTATCTCGCGCCCTGCCATGTCGGGGAAGTTGTGGTGGATGTCGTTCTTGCGCCAGAAGCCCGAGTACTTCATGCGTTGCTGGTCGTTGTAACCATACTGCTGAATGGGCTCGGAGAGCGAGATGGCAAAGTAGGTATAGTTCTGTCGGGCCCAGCCGTTGGTGATGCGGTAGCCGGTCAGGAGTGTGTCGTTCACTACACGAAGGTACGACCAGAGCGTCTTCCCGTCGTAGTTATAGATGCCGTGTCCCAGGTCGAGTATGAACTGTGCCTGCTCTGTGGGGAAGGTATAACGGTGCACGCCGACACGTTGTGTCGCTGTGAGCTGTGCCAAGATGTCGTAGTCCTGCAGCCGAACTTCATAGTAGCCCGGCGAGCAATGCTCTGTGTCGTGGCTGTAACGCGAACGGTAGCCGGCATCGGGAGCCTCGGCGGTGCCGGGGTTGGTTTGTATCTTTCCGGTGGTAGGCATGATGAGGATGTCGCCAAGGTCCGAGTGGCCTGTGCCGCTCAGGTGTGTGTGGCTGAAGCCCACGATGGTCTGGTCGCGGTACTGATAGCCGGCGCAGTACTCGTAGACCTTGCCCTGGTAGCGGCCATCCACGTTGTGAGGGATGGTGTCCGTCTCGGGACTTAGCTGGACGATGCCGAAGGGTGCGCAGGCTCCGGGGAAGGTGTGTCCCATGCCGTTCGTGCCGATGATGGGGTTGACGTAGTCGATGGGCCTCCTCGCTCCCTCTTGGGCGTGTGCCTTTAATGGGGTGGCAAGAATCAGGGCAAGCAGGGAGCTTGTAAAGAGTCTGTAGTTCATAATACAATGTTTTGTTATTAAACGAAAAAGATTTCCATAAACGAAAAAGCTTCCCACGTACGGGGAAGCTAAGGAAGCCTCCCCATAGAGGGGGAGGTTTTGTGATACGTTGTCGTTAGGCTTTTGCTACGGCTTCCATGAAATCCTTGCAGGGCTTGAAGAATGGGATGTCGTGAGCAGGAATAATCATGGTCGTGTTCTTGGAAATGTTGCGTGCGGTCTTCTGAGCACGGTGCTTCAGTGTCCAAGTTCCCCAGCCGCGGATGTAAACACTCTCCTTGTTGATGAGTGACTCCTTGAGCGTATCAATAACACCTTCAACTGCAGCCATAGCTGTCGACTGGTCAATGCCGGTCTTTTCGGCAACTGCCTTCACAAGTTCAATTTTAGTCATTTTTGTATGATTTAATAGTCCTTTTCGTTTAAATGATGCACAAAAGTACATAAATTCTAGATTTCTGACAAGTGTTTAACGTAATTTTTTTCAAATAATTGTCAATTCTTTACATTTACCTAACTTTTTGCAGGTGTTCATAACCCCAATCGTTAAGCGCTTCTGTCCAGTGTTCGTTTACGAGCTGTATGGTTCGGGTGTCGTATTTGTACTGATTTTTTTTGTATCCTTCCTTGCTAAGAATGTATTGTCGGATGGCAGGTTCTGCTTCTTCCCAGCCAGGGATGCCCAGCTTTTCGTAGATGTCGCGGGTGATGGCAAGGGCATCCTGTTCGATGTCCTCGAAGCGTACTTCGTAGAGTGCACCTTCGGGCAGGCATTTCTTCTGTTCCTTGTAGGCATGATAGAGCTCCATGTAGTTGCGCAGGATGTTCTGTTCCATCTCTTCGTCGGTGATGGCGTTCAGCTCGAGGGGCTTTATGGTGTTGATGAAGAAGGAGCGTGTGCTCTCGAAGACGGTGTAGGGATTACGTATTATATATATGTATCGCGCGCGCGGGAAACGTTCGTTGAGGGCTTTCAACCTTCCTGTATGTGGCGGATTCTTGCTGAGGTACTGGGTGCCGCCGGTGTTCCAGAGGCTTATCTTGACCAGCTTCTCGAAGGCATTGTTGAAGGCTTGCAGTTCCTCGTCGCTGATGTCGTGGAAGGTAAGGAAGCGGTCGCAGTACTCCTGCATCGTGTCGGGGAAGAACCAAAAGTTGTAGTAGTTGTAGGGACACATGCCGCTCAGGGCGAACTCTTCCTCCTGGGGGAAGTCGGGGGCAAGCTCCATGTTGTCCGTCGGGCGCGTGCTGGGCATGAGGATGCTCATGAAGGGCTTGTATAATCCTTGCAGCGACATGATGCAATGCGGCAGAACCGTCTGGTAGGTCGTGGTGTAGCCGAAGTGTTTGTCTTGGGCAAAGATGTTGTGGACGAAGGTTGTTCCGCTGCGCCAATGGCCGAGGATGAAGAGCGGGTCGTGCTCCAGGGGCTTGTCGGCAAGCAGCTTCTGATACTTCCGGTTCTGTAGTGCAGCGGCAGGACTGAGCAGACGGCAGATGGCTTTCGTCAG
Source organism: uncultured Bacteroidales bacterium (assembly GCA_902799985.1). Taxonomy (GTDB): domain Bacteria; phylum Bacteroidota; class Bacteroidia; order Bacteroidales; family Bacteroidaceae; genus Physcousia. The sequence continues at coordinate 27,907 of CADCCR010000038.1, forward strand.
CCAGTACTTCACACGCTTGTCAGGGTCTATGCGATGGCCCTTGGTCGTTTCCTTGAATGTTTTCCAGTCGGCACCGACAAGCGTTGTGACAGGAAGGTTGCTAAAATTGAGGAGTCCCATCTCTTATTTACCATTAAATCATTTACCATTTACCATTTATCAGACCCTTCCAAACCTCCCCTTAAAGGGGAGGCTTTCTTTGCGGAAAATTCGCCTGCTTTCCCTTCCTTTAAGGGAGGGTTGGGGAGGGTCTTCTTTTTACCTTTACTTCAATCCCTTGCCTGCTGAGTTCTTTTACAGCAGTCTCGATGGCCTGGTAGTGTTCGGGGCCGATGCCGAGCTTGGGGAGGTCGAGCGTGGGGAGGTCTTCGTGCAGGAGTTCTGCCTCGTCGAGCTGCTTCTCTATCATGCCCACGGCGCAGGTGTTGTTCGTGATGGGGTCGATGAGGATGAAGGCTCCCGTGGCGCGGTTCTTGGTGTAGGGGTCGAAGAAGAGTGTCTTGGCTGTCGTTATCTGCACTTGCCCGATTTCGTTGAGTTTGAAGTCCTGTCCGGGCAGGTGTTCCATCGTGTTGACGTCGATGCGGTAGTCGATGGCGCTGACGGTGGCACGGGTGGTGTTGGTGTTGGCTTTGAGGAAGAACTGCTTGGTGCGGTCCATGGGTTCTTCGTCCATCCAGACGAGCTTCGTCTGCAAGTGCCTACCGACGAATGGCAGGTTGTCGGGCTTGACGAGCATCTCTCCGCGCGAGATGTCTATTTCGTCTTCGAGCGTGATGGTGATGCTTTGGGGGCAGAAGGCAAGCCCAAGCCCCCCTCCAACCTCCCCCCGAGGAGGGAGGCTTTCTGCAGCGAAACTCCCCTCCTCCTCGGGGGAGGGGGCTGTGGGGCTGAATATCTCCTTCACGCGGCTTGTCTTTCTGCTGGGCAGAGCCATGATTTCGTCGCCCTTGCGGATGATGCCGCTTGCCACTTTGCCCGAGAAGCCTCGGAAGTCGAGGTTGGGGCGCAGCACGTACTGCACGGGGAAGCGGAAGTCCTGCATGTTGCGGTCTTGGTCGATGGGGACTGTCTCGAGGAACTGGAGTAGGGAGGTGCCTGCGAACCAGGGGGTTCGGTCGCTCTTCTCCACTACGTTGTCGCCCTCCTTTGCCGAGAGGGGGAAGCAGGTGACGTCCTCTATGCCGAGCTGAGTTGTGAGCCTGAGGTATTCGTCCTTTATCTTGCAGAAGACCTCTTCGGAGAAGTCCACGAGGTCCATCTTGTTGACGGCAAGGGCGATGTGCTTGATGCCAAGCAGCGAGACGAGGAAGGTGTGGCGGCGTGTCTGTGTGATGACGCCTGTTCGGGCATCGACGAGGATGATGGCGAGGTTTGCCGTCGAGCCGCCTGTTATCATGTTGCGCGTGTATTGTTCGTGTCCCGGTGTGTCGGCAATGATGAACTTGCGCTGGTTTGTGGAGAAGTAGCGATAGGCCACGTCGATGGTGATGCCTTCCTCGCGTTCTGCCTTCAGTCCGTCGAGCAGCAGGGCGTAGTCTATCTCTCCTGCTCCGGCGTTGCCCACGCGCTTCGAGTCTCGCTCGAGGGCTTGCAACTGGTCTTCGTAGAGCTTCTTGCTGTCGAAGAGCAAGCGCCCGATGAGTGTTGACTTGCCGTCATCGACAGAGCCTGCGGTAAGCAGACGCAGGAGCGACTTCCGCTCGTCGGCGTCAAGATAGGCTCGAATATCGACCCCACCCCCTTTCCCCTCCCGAGGGAGGGGAGTATTTTCGTTTGTGATACTATGAGTCATTTTTCCAGTAGTCTGTCTTTTATTCTGTTCAGCACGTTGTTGATGTTAAGGAACACTTCTTCGTTACTAAAACGTATTACCTCGAACCCTATTCTTGCAAGTTCTTCGCTTCGTTTAGCATCAGCCTCGCGTTGTTCTGCCGTATTGTGATAACCACCATCCACTTCGACAATCAGTCCCTTCTCTATGCAAACGAAGTCCACGATGTAGTCTCCGATGATGTGCTGTCGATTGAATTTTGCTCCCAGTTGTCTGTTGCGCAGATATTCCCACAAAAGCGATTCTGCTTCAGTTGGGAATTTCTTGAGTTCTTTAGCTTTTTCCTTGAGCAACAGGTATCTGTCAGGTGAGGCAGTATTATAGGAGTATTTCATCGTCTGTGCAAATCCAGTTATTTTTTCCAGCTTGTTCTCCCCTCCCTCGGGAGGGGCAGGGGGTGGGGTCAGAAGTACCCTTCCCTCTTCTTCTGCTCCATCGATGCTTCCTGGTCGAAGTCGATGACGCGGGTGGTGCGTTCGCTCTTGGTGGTGGTCATCATCTCCTCTACAATCTCCTCTATGGTGGTGGCGTTGCTCTCCACGGCGCCTGTCAGGGGCCAGCATCCGAGGGTGCGGAAGCGGACCATGCGCATGTGTATCTTCGGCACGAGTTCCTTGGGCAGGCGTTCGTCGTCGGCCATGATGAGGTTGCCGTCTATCTCTACGCAGGGGCGCTCTTTTGCGAA
>CADCCR010000039.1 GCA_902799985.1 uncultured Bacteroidales bacterium
CGCTTTGCAAATCAACGTCCCGACAGGCAAGGATTCGCTGAGCATGACGCAGAAATACCCCGACGGTACTAAGGTGATTGCTCCCGGAACGGTCATCGTCTCCAGCGGCGGCCAGGTGAGCGACGTGAAGAAGGTCGTTTCGCCTGTCATTCAGAACTGCCCCTCTACATTATATCATATAGACTTCTCGTTCGACGAGTTGCGTCTGGGCGGCTCCGCCTTTGCCCAAAGCATGGGGAAAGTCGGGAGCGATGTGCCTACGGTACGCGATCCGGAGTACTTCCGCGACTGCTTCAACGCCATTCAGGAGCTGATAAAACGCGGCCTTATCCTCGCCGGACACGACATCTCGGCAGGCGGTCTCGTCACGTGCCTCCTGGAGATGTGCTTCGCGAACACAAAGGGCGGACTCGAAATCAACTTGAACAAGATAAAGTGCGACGACCTGGTGAAGGTGCTTTTTGCTGAGAACCCGGGCATCGTGATACAGGTCTCCGACAAGAACCGCACGGAAGTCAAGAAGTTGCTGGAGGATGCAGGCGTCGGTTACGTCAACATCGGCCGTCCTTGCAGCGAGCGGCATATCCTCGTCCAAAAGGGCGAGGCACAGTGGCAGCTTGACATCGACAGCCTGCGCGACGTTTGGTTCCGCACGTCTTACCTGCTCGACCAGAAGCAAAGCTTCAACGGCAAGGCCAAAGAACGCTATGAGAATCTGGGCAAGCAGCCGCTCAAGTGGCAGATGCCCAAAGGCTTCACCGGCAAACTCAGCCAGTATAACCTGAACCCCGACCGCTGGAAAAATGGTCAATGTTCAATGGTCAATGGTCAATCTCCGAAGGCCGCCATCATTCGCGAGAAAGGCACGAATGGCGAGCGCGAGATGGCCTACATGCTCTATCTGGCAGGCTTCGACGTGAAGGACGTGATGATGACCGACCTCATATCGGGCAGAGAAACGCTCGACGAGGTGAACTTCATCGTCTTCTGCGGCGGCTTCTCCAACAGCGACGTCCTCGGCTCGGCAAAGGGTTGGGCGGGCGCTTTCCTCTACAATCCCAAGGCAAAAGAGGCACTCGACCGCTTCTACAGCCGTCCCGACACACTCTCCCTCGGCGTCTGCAACGGGTGCCAGCTGATGGTGGAACTGGGATTAATTCATAATTCACAATTCACAATTCATAATGAAGGCAGCTCAGAAACAATTATGAATTATGAATTAAGAATTAAGAATTCTGCAAGGATGTTGCACAACGACAGCCATAAGTTCGAGTCGAACTTCGTCGGCTTGACCGTTCAGCCCAACAAGAGTGTCCTGCTCGAAAGTCTGAGCGGGTCGAAGCTCGGCATCTGGGTGGCTCACGGCGAAGGCAAGTTCAGTCTGCCCGGCAAGGAGGAAGACTACAACATCGTGCTCAAGTACAGCTACGACGGCTATCCCGCCAACCCGAACGGCAGCGACTTCTCGGCCGCAGGCATCGTCTCGGCCGACGGCCGTCACTTGGCCATGATGCCTCACCTCGAGCGTGCCTTCTTCCCCTGGCAGTGCGGATTCTATCCCGCTGAACGCCACGACGAAGTGACACCTTGGATTGAAGCCTTCGTGAATGCAAGGAAGTGGATTGAAAAAACGAGGAAGTAAAAGAGGAATTAAAAGTGGAAGTTAAAAAGGAAGTTAAGCACTTCGTGCAGGACAATACCAATCATCAGGCAAGCTATCGTCCACTTTTACTCCCATGAGCGTAGCGATTTACTTCCACTTTAACTTCCGTCTTAACTCCTAACAAGATTAACATGTTCGAACTCTTCAAGACTTTCTTCCAGATAGGCCTTTTCACCATAGGTGGAGGCTACGCCATGATACCGCTCATCGAGCAGAAGGTGGTGGACGAGAAAGCGTGGGTAAGCAAGGAAGAGTTGCTCGACCTGATTGCCGTAGCACAGTCTTGTCCGGGCGTCTTTGCTGTGAATATCAGCATCTTCATCGGTCTGAAGCGGATGGGAGGGCGTGGTGCCTTGGTCAGCGCCATTGGCACTTGCCTGCCTTCCTTCATCTGCATCCTGGCCATCGCCCTTGTCTTCCAGCAGTTTCGCGAGAACGTCTATGTGGAGCACTTCTTCCGAGGCATCCGCCCGGCAGTCGTGGCCCTCATCCTTCTGCCGGTCTTCCGTATGGCAAAGAGTGCGAAGATAACCCGATACAACGTCTGGATTCCCATCGTTTCCGCGTTCCTCATCTGGAAACTTGGTGTCAGTCCCATCTTCATCGTGCTTGCCGCCGGCATAGCTGGCTATGCCTATGGGCAGTATCTGAAGGGAGACTTCCTCAATTCATAGTTCGGCAACCCATAATTCATCATTGAGTGCAGCAGCAAATTATTCACTTTTCAGTATTCACCTTAACTTCATGATAACCCTTCTTCTGCAGCTTTTCTGGACATTCTTCCTTATCGGCCTGTTCGGTTTCGGTGGAGGCTATGCCATGTTGTCCTTGATTCAGGGAGAAGTTGTTGAGCACTACCATTGGATGACGATGGGACAGTTCACCGATATCGTTGCCATCAGCCAAAGCACACCCGGGCCAATCGGCATCAATAGTGCTACGTATGTGGGTTACACGGCCCTTGTCAACGCCGGCTACGAACCGTGTTGGGGCATATTGGGAAGCTTCCTTGCCACCTTCGCCGTTGTGCTGCCAAGCTTTATTCTCATGCTGATGATCAGCAAGTTCCTCATGAAGTACCGCAACCATCCCATCGTGGAGAACGTCTTCAGCGGGTTGCGTCCGGCTGTTGTCGGTTTGCTGCTTGCCGCCTCGCTGCTCCTCATGAACAGCGAGAACTTCAGTTCCATGAGCGAGAACCCTTGGCGCTACTGCATCAGCCTCTTCCTCTTCTGCTTTGCCTTCATTGCTCAGAAGGTGTATCGCCTCGGACCTATCCTCATCATCCTCCTTTGCGGAGTGGCCGGCATCGTGCTGGGGCTCTGAACTAGGCACGCTTAGTTGGTCAACTAGGCACGCTTAGTTGGACAACGACACACGCTTAGTTTGTCAACTAGGCACGCTTAGTTGGACAACTTCACACGTGAAGTTTCTGTTCGACGCCTGTCAAGTCTGCCGACTTCACGTGCTTTGTCGGCTAATCTTCCGAGAGTGCCTTGAAGAGTTCGTCAAGGGCAGGCTCCGGAGACCCGTGCTTGTCGAGCAGAGTAACAAATTTGCTGCCGATGATAGCGCCTGCCGCGTTGGCCTGAGCGCTCTGCAAAGTCTGCCGATTACTAATGCCGAAACCGATCATGCGGGGGTGCTTGAGCTGCATCTTGTCGATGCGTGCGAAGTAAGCCTGCTTGGCCTCGTCGAACTCCTTCTGCGCTCCGGTCGTGGCTGCCGAACTCACCATATAGATGAAGCCGTCGGTGTTCTCGTCGATGAAGCGAATGCGTTCGTCGCTCGTCTCAGGCGTGATGAGCATGATGACCCTGATATCGAAGCGGTCGGCTATGGGTTTCACCTCGTCCATGTAGTCCTTGAAGGGCAGGTCTGGAATGATGACGCCATCGACATCCACTTCCTTGCAACGGCGGAAGAAAGCCTCGTAGCCCATGTGGTAAATGGGATTCATGTAGCCCATCAGTATGAGGGGAAGCCGGACGCCTTGCTTTCGGAGCGGTTCCAGCTGGGCGAAGAGCTTCTGGAGGCTCATGCCGTTGCGCAAGGCCTTAGTGGCTGCGTCCTGAATGACCGGGCCGTCGGCCATCGGGTCGCTAAAGGGAATGCCCACTTCGATGAAGTCTATGCCCTTGTTTTCCATCGTCTTGATGATGTCGGCCGTGCTGTCGAGAGTCGGATGTCCAGCACAAAAATAGAGCGAGAGCAAGCCTTTGCTCTTCTCACGAAATACCTTGTTAATGCGATTCATGTCGTCTTATGGTGCTTATGAAATTTTCAATTGCTTCTATATCCTTGATGCCCGGCTCCACTTCGAAGCGGGAGTTGATGTCGAAGCCGATGCATTTGTCATGATGAAACAGGGTGAGCCTTTCGGCATCGTCTGGCCCTATGCCCCCCGAAAGCAGGAAGGGCAGGGGACCACGATAGCGTCGGAGGATTTCCCAGTTGAACTGCTGGCCGCTGCCTCCATGCGTCGCGCACTTTGTGTCAAAGAGAAGAAAGGCCTCCCCCAACCCCTCCAAAGGAGGGGGGAACAGCCGCTGCAGTTCTTCGTCTGTGTCTAAGCCATCGATGTCGCAGGCTTTCGACCGTTCCCCCCTCCTTTGGAGGGGACGGGGGAGGCTGATTGCTTTGATAATCTTGCAGCCCGTCTTCTCCCGAACTGCCTTGCAAAACTCGGGCGACTCCGTGCCGTGAAGTTGGATGAAGTTGAAGCCGAATGCTTTCGTGCGCTCCAAAACATAGTCGAGCGACGGGTTGACGAAGACGCCGACGCGCGGACAATCAGGCAGATAGGCAGGCACTTCGCCCACATATCGCGGCGAGCCTTCCCAGCAGATGAAGCCCATCATGTCGATGCCCAAGCGCTCCACCTCGCGGATGTTCTCGGCATCTCGCATGCCACATACCTTTATATAATTCATAATTCGCAATTCATAATTCATAGTTATCGTTTCCTTCAAGCTCTCATGCCGTTCACTTCGCATCCATATTATTATGAATTATGAATTATGCATTATGAATTGCTTAAGCGCATGGCCTGGGTCGTCGGTCTTCATGAAGCTTTCTCCGATGAGGAAGCCCCTGTAGCCTGCCTCGCGAAGCAAGCGGATGACGTCCGGACCTGCGATGCCGCTCTCGCTGACCAGCACGCGGTCCTCGGGCAGACGGCCTGCCATGCGGAACGAGTTCTGCACGTCTGTGACGAAAGTTCCCAGGTTGCGGTTGTTCACGCCGATGGCATCGACGGACAGGTCGGCATAGTCCAACTCGTGCTCTGAATGGAGTTCCAGCAGGACTTCGAGTGCCAAATCATGAGCAAGGGCTGTGAGCGAGCGAACTTCCTCCTTGCTGAGGTCGGCGGCGATGAGCAGTACGGCATCCGCTCCCACGTGTCGTGCCTGGAAAAGCTGGTATTCGTCCACGATGAAATCCTTGCGGAGAATGGGCAGGTTGACGAGCGGCCTGGCCTTGCGGACAAAGTCGAGCGAGCCGCCGAAGTACTTCTCGTCGGTCAGGATGCTGAGGGCTGCGGCCCCGTTCTGCTCGTAGGCGAGGGGAATCTCCTCCGGCTTGCCGTCCTCCTTAATCCATCCCTTCGACGGACTCTTGCGCTTGAATTCGGCGATGATGCCGTAGTCGTTCTCTGTCAAAGCTTGGCTCAGACTGCGTTTCTCCACGCCTTCTGCCATCATTCGCTCCACCTCGGCATAGAGCTTCCGCGGCGGCATCTGCTCCTTCTGCGCGGCAACTTCGATGCGCTTGTAGGCGACGATTTCTTCTAAGATGTCTTTCATTTGTTATTTTGTGGTTAGTGGTGAGAGGTTAGTGGTAAGAGGAATGTGGTGGAAGGTGGTATTCTCTAACCTCTAACCCCTAACTTCTAACCTCTTTCTTTATGAGTTAATCTCGATGAACGCCTTCAGGCATTGCAAAGCTTTGCCGCTTTCTATGCTCTCGCGGGCCATGGCGACGGTGTCTGCGATGGGGAGGTTCGGATTCATCAGGCTGATGCCGCAGGCGGCGTTGGCTACGACGACGTCCGTCTGAGCACGTGTCGCCTTGTTCTCCAGCACGTTGTCGAAGATGCTCCGGGCTTCTTCGGCAGTCGTTCCGCCGTAGATGTCCTCCGGTTTTACATAGGAGAGTCCCATCTCGATGGGCGTATAAACTTTTTCGAAATGCCGCGTCACGAACTTGAAACCGCTGGTGAGCGAGATTTCGTCGTAGCCATCGTAGCTCGAGACGACACCGTAGTTGTCGCCGATGCGCTGGTGCATGCTGGTGTAGAGGCGCAGTTGGGTGGGCGTTGCGGTGCCGTGGAGCGAGTTCTTCGGCGTGCAGGGATTGATGAAGGGGCCAAGCAAGTTGAAGCACGTCGGCACGGCAAGTGCCTTACGCACCGGGCCGATGAACTTCATGGCGTTGGCGAAGAGGGGCGCGTGGAGGTAGCAGATGCCGGCTTTCTCTATGGAGCGAAGGAGCTGGCCCTCGTCGTCGGTGAACTTCACGCCATGGGCCGCGAGGACATTGCTTGCGCCGCTCACACTCGTGCTTGCGCCGTTGCCGTGCTTCGAGACCTTGAATCCTGCTCCGGCCACCACGAAGCAAGCGCAGGTGCTGATGTTGAAAGTGTTCTTCCCGTCGCCCCCTGTGCCCACGATGTCCAGCGTGTCGAAGTCGTCGAGGTTGATGTGTTTGCCCGTCTCGAGCAAGCCATCGCGGAAACCAAGCATTTCGTCCACCGTTGCTCCGCGTGTCTGCATCGCCATCAGCAAAGCCGCAATCTGTTCGGGCGGATAGGCCTGACGGGTGACGCCTACTAATATATTATGTGTGTCTTGCCGCGAAAGTGTCTCGCCGGCAATGAGTCGTTGTAGATACTGCTTCATCTTGCATTTACCATTTAAACATTTACCATTTACCATTTAAACGTTTCTTGTATTCTTTAGAAACAAGGCGCGCTTTTTAATGCGCGGAGTTCCATTTACCATTTAATTGTTCTCCCCTTTGGGAGAGTTATAGAGGGGCTTACCATTTATTCCCCTCTCCTCGGAGAGGGGTTAGGGGTGAGGCTTTACCTCCCCTTTAAGGGGGAGTCAGAGAGGGCATCTAACCAGTTCTTTATTATCGTTCTTCCGCCTGGCGTAAGCACGCTTTCGGGGTGATACTGAATGCCGCGGATGTCGTACTCGCGATGTCTGAGCGACATGATGAAACCCTCCGGGCTGACGCTCGTCACTTCGAGGCAGTCGGGGAAGCCTTTCGTATCGACCACCCACGAGTGGTAGCGGCCCACTGCGAATGTGCTTCCGAGGCCCTCGAAGAGGTAGTCGTCGGCCGTCAGGGTGACGGGCGTTGCCACACCATGATAGACGTCTTGGAGGTTGGTCAACGTGCCGCCGAACACTTCGCCGATGGCCTGATGGCCAAGGCAAACGCCGAGGATGGGCTTGCGGCCTGCATAGGTCTTGATGACGTCGAGCAGCAGTCCCGCTTCGCTCGGGATGCCCGGACCGGGGGAGAGTATAATCTTGTCGAACGCCTCAAGTTGCGGCATCTCGAACTGGTCGTTGCGAAAGACCGTGACCTCTGCGTCAAGCTCCTTCACCAAGTGGCTCAGATTGTAGGTGAACGAGTCGTAATTATCGATGATTACTATCTTCATATCACATTTACCATTTAATCATTTCTTGTATTCTTTAGAAACAAGGCGCGCTTTTAATGCGCGGAGTTCCATTTACCATTTGTTTCCCCCTCCTTTGGAGGGGTTAGGGGAGGCTATTTCCTGCTGCCTCGATGGCTCGGCGCAAAGCCCCGAGCTTGTTGTTGACCTCTTGGAGTTCGTACTCGACGTTGCTTTTGGCCACGATGCCGCCACCCGCCTGGAACCAAAGTTCGTTGTTGCGGCTGACGAAAGTGCGTATCGTGATGGCCTGGTTCAAGTTGCCTTGGAAGCCGATGAACCCGATGCAACCGCCGTAGGCACCGCGGTTGTGCGGCTCGTAGGCTGAGATGAGTTGCATGGCCCGCACTTTCGGGGCACCCGACAGCGTGCCTGCGGGGAACGTGTCGATGAAGGTCTTGATGGGGTCTGCCCCTTCGTCCAGCTCCCCGCTGACGCGGCTCACGAGGTGGATGACGTGGCTGTAGAACTGCATGTCCTTGTAGAAATCGACCTTGACGTTGTGGCAGTTGCGGCTCAGGTCGTTGCGAGCCAGGTCAACCAGCATGACGTGTTCGGCGTTCTCCTTCGGGTCGTTGCGCAGGTAGTCCGCGTTGCGGCGGTCGGTTTCGCTGTCGCCGGTGCGCTTCGTGGTGCCTGCAATGGGGTCGATATATGCGTGGCGGTTCTCGATGCGGCAATGTGTTGTGTTTCGGGCGACGAGCCGAAGATGCGGAAGCCGCCGAAGTCAAAGTAAAAGAGGTAAGGGCTGGGGTTGATGCTTCGCAAAGCACGGTAGAGCCGGAAGTCGTCGCCTTCGAAACGTTGCTTGAAACGGCGCGAGAGGACGATTTGGAACACGTCGCCACGAAGGCAATGCTGTATGCCGCGGCGGATGTTCTCGCGATGCTCGTCGTCGGTGAGCGTGCTCTGGCAGTCGCCGACGGGTTGGAAACCGAATGTCTGATAGTTGCGACTGGCCAAGTCCCGCTCCAGCTGGTCGAGGTCGTCCTGTTCACCGTCGGCAAGCAGCTCGATGAGCGTCAGCTCATTGCGGAAGTGGTCGAACACGACAACATCTTTATATAATATGTAGAGCATGTCGGGTGCGTCGTTCTCCGCCTGTGTCTCGTCCTTGACGGCTATGTGCTCGAAGTATCGGACCGCGTTGAACGTCGTGTAGCCATACAAGCCGCAGTAGTTCACGTCGTTGCCTTCGATGCGGAACCTTCCGAGGAAGTCGTTCAGGAGGCGTGCCGTGTCGTAGTCTTCGCCGATGGCGTGGCGTTCTTCCGTGCCGTCGGGAAAACGGAGGAAACCCGTGCCGTGCTCGATGCCGACGCTGGCGATGGGATGGAGCGCGATGAAGGATTTCGCATTCTCGCCCCCGTGATAGTCGCTGCTTTCCATGAGTGCGCTCTGCGGATAAGCGTCCCGTACCTTCAGATAAGCGCTGACGGGCGTAATGAGGTCGCCCAGGACCTTCTTGCTTGCTGTGTGGTAATTATACATAATAGCTTTTTCATAATTAAGAATTAAGAGAGAAGAATTAAGAATTGTTACATCCCCATATCCCTTTCGTCCTTAATCCTTAACTGTTAATTCTTCTTTCTTCTTTTTTAATTCTTAATTTTGAGATATGTGTTCAGGTCCTTGTCTCCACGTCCGCTGACGGTAAGCACGACCACGTCGTCCGCTTTGAATTGCAGCCTGGGCAACAGCGCGAGGGCGTGACTGCTTTCGAGGGCTGGGATGATTCCCTCGAGGCGAGTCAGCTCGAAGGCAGCTGCGAGGGCTTCGTCGTCGTTGACTGCGAGGACTTTCGCCCTGCCGGTCTCGAAGAGATTGCAATGCAAGGGACCTGTCCCGGGGTAGTCCAGGCCGGCGCTGATGCTGTAGGGTTCGATGATCTGGCCGTCTTCGGTCTGCATCACCTTGATGCGACTGCCGTGAAGAATGCCGACGGTGCCGATGTTGAGCGACGCTGCAGTCATCTCCGTCTCCATGCCTTTGCCCCCGGCCTCGCCCAGGACGATGTGGACGCGTTCGTCGTCGAGGTAGTGATAGATGGTGCCTGCCGCATTACTTCCCCCGCCGACGCAGGCGATGAGGTAGTCGGGCCAGTCGCGTCCTTCCTTTTCCTGAAGCTGAAAGCGTATTTCCTTGCTGATGACGCTCTGCAGCTTGGCCACCATCTCGGGGTAGGGATGCGGGCCGACCGTACTGCCTATTATATAAAAGGTGTCGGAGGGATGGCAGCACCAGTCGCGGATGGCCTCGTTGGTCGCGTCTTTGAGTGTCTTGTTGCCGCTCTCCACGGGGAAGACTTCGGCACCGAGCATCTTCATCCGCTCCACGTTTACGTGCTGACGCTGAACGTCGAGGGCGCCCATATAGACGCGGCACGGCATGTCCATCAACGCGCAGACCGTAGCCGTAGCCACGCCGTGCTGACCGGCTCCCGTCTCGGCAATGATGCGTTTCTTGCCCATGCGACGTGCCAAGAGGATTTGACCGATGGCATTGTTTATCTTGTGTGCGCCGGTATGGTTCAGGTCTTCTCGCTTCAGATAGAGCTTGCAGCCGTACTTCTCGCTCATGCGTCGGGCATAGTAGAGCGGGCTGGGCCGGCCCACATAGTCGCGCAAGAGCTGGTAATACTCCTGCAGGAAGTCCTCACTCTCAATGATTTGCTGGTACTGCTCGCGCAAAGCCTCGAGCGTGCCATAGAGTATCTCCGGCACGTATGCCCCGCCGAACTCTCCGTAGTAGCCTTTCTCGTCAACGTGATAGCTCATATACATTATTATATTTATAGTTTTACATCTTATACAGAAAAGAGGCCCGTCGCTATCGACGAGCCTCTTTCTTATGCTTTTGACAATGTACAACGGCTTCGTGCTTCGCGACTAAACTAATCTCGAATCACGCCACCACCAATTGTTCATTGTCATCATGTTTATACTTTTTTGTTGTTTTCCGCTGCAAAGTTACGTTTTTATTTTTATTCGCCAAACATTTTCATCATTTTTTTTCAAGGAAAGTCTTTTTTGTGTCATTTTGTTAGTTGAAGGACGAGACAGGGAGTACAGTCAAACGCAACGTGGCATGTTGGCAAACTAAGCGTGTCTAGTTGGCCGACGAAGCACGTTTCGTTTGTTTTTGACTGCTGGTGCCTCCAAAATAAGCGCGGGGCGCTTCCAAAATAAGCGCGAGGCGCTTCCGGAATAAGCGCTGGGCGCTTCCGAAATAAGCGCGAGGCGCTTCCGGAATAAGCGCTGGGCGCTTCCAAAATAAGCACGGGGCGCTTCCGAGATAAGCGCGGGGCGTGTATCCAATCTCTTTGTGTCTTTTCCGGTGTTTTTATGCCTTTGTGCCTTCGTGTCTTTGTGTTTGAATACCCCCTGACAGGCCTTAAATCGCCTATCTCCGAAGCTTGAGTGCCTAAAAAATCATGTCGTAAGCCAAACATCGTTTGCGACATTTTTCGTTGTTTTCAGCCCGATTTTCCGCTTTTCCCCTTACTTTTGGGGGCCAGCAGTGGGGAAAGACCCCGAAAAAGCTTCATGTTATGATAAATTTTTCGAAGGTAATGATAAATATTGGCGGGGTGCGGAAAATGATAAATTTTTCAAAGAAAATGATAACAGCTAAATGACGGGAAAGTTGTAAATTTGCTGGCACAAACTGGAAAAGCCGGAAGAATATATGTCTAAACCATGGAAAGCGACAATGAGGACGGCACAAACCTTCGCACGCATCTGCCTGTTGACATGCATGGTTAACTTCTACCCCCCCCATGCAGTGCTCAGCCATCTGATAGCAGACAGATAAAGCATTATGCAGATTGCAATCCCCACCAGGAACGAGTCAGGCAGCTGCAGGACTCCATCTATCAGGTGGAGGTGAGCGAAGCGCTTGGCAAGTACAATGCCATCTACTATAACGACATCCTGCAAAAGGAAAACGAGCGCATTGAGCAAAGGAACCATACTTTTCTGGCGGCTGCGGCCGTCTCCTTTGCCATGCGGCTCGTTATTATTGCTTTTACATTATTATATATCTGCCGCCGCCGCATATCTGCCGCCGCCGCAAACGGAAGGCGGAAGCCCACAAGCAGAACTTCATCAGCTCTCGGCGCGTGAAGTATGAAACGCCTCTCGTGCAATACGAGGAAATCGATGCCTTCACTTCGCAGGAAGCCACCTCTCTGACCGCCGACGACAAGGCGTTCCTCTCGCAACTGGCAAGCGTCATTTATGCTGTCACTGAGAGAGGCTTCATGGACATCAACACGATAACGGAGCAGTTGGGCATCAACGTCTCCACCTTGCGTCGTCGCCTTGCCCAAACCCTATCCGTTACCCCCAAGACCTACATACTGAGGATGCGCATGCAGAAGGCCAAGTACCTGCTGCAGAACTACCGCGACATCGCCATCGCCGACGTGGCGGACAAGTGTGGCTACCAGCAAGTGCAGAACTTCTCGCGCGCCTTCACACGCTTCTACGGCATGAAGCCCACGGAAGTGAAGAATGAAAGAATGAAAAAATGAGAGAATGAAATAAAGAATGAAAGAAGGAAACAATAACCTTTTTAATTAACTTATTTATTAACCAAAATTACAAACATTATGAAGAAAAGACTACTTCTGCTTCTTTGTCTGTTGGTAACGGCAGGGAGCGCGAGTGCCTTGAGAGTGCTCAAGAGCGGAACATTTCCAAATGGAGCCGGCGGATGGCAAATTAACGAGGAAGATAATGGGGACAGATGGCTCTACATCGACGCGGAGGTCATTCCAGATTACAAGACGAAGGAATATAGTAGCGGCGGCTGGTGGACATCAGACATGACTACTGCTCCATGGAGAAACTATACCGTCGATGAGGAGTTCACGCTTAAACTTTCACCGAGGGTCAAAACAATTGGTGAATATGCCTTTGCGGGTACCAATGTAAAATGTGTAGTGTTTCAGCCGCGTACGGAGCCAGTCACCATTAAAAAAGGTGCATTCTTTTTAACAGAACTGAAAACTTTTGACTTTTCTTATGTTAAGTACATAGGTGAGGAAGCCTTCGCTTATTGCCATGATCTGTATAGCGGCGACTTCCCAATGTTAGAGAAATGTGAAGCCAACGCATTTTACAGATGTAAAGAACTGGCAAAACATCGTGAAATCGTCCTCGGCAAGCATGTGTCCCTGTCCAATCTTGTAGGCTTCAAATGGCTAGCAAAAACATGCAATGAAGGGCTAGAAGAACCCGTGAGTGAACATTTTTATAGCTCAGATGGAATGCATTACACACTGGATTATTATACTTACTATAAATGGGTTATTCCCAAGGGCAGCAAGCTGAGTATTATATGGCCTGTCGAAGGCTACGGCACGAAGCCCGACACCTTCGAAGGGTATTCCATCGAGAATAAAACAGGCGGCAGCGGCTGGTCCCTCAGCACCACAACGGGAGAATTTCATCTGAAACGCACAGTGACTGCATCACCCGTGTATGAAACCCCAGAGGCACGCCCCTGGCACAATATGCGCACGCAGATAAAGAAGGTGGAACTGTCTCGCTCGCCAGAAAAGAACGACTTCTACGGATGCACGAACCTTGAGAAGGTTGTCACTTTAAGTGATATGAAAAACGTTCAGTATACCGGGGTGTCTAATGGAAAGCATTATTACACTTTCCCCATCTCCGAAAAAGCTTTCTACGGCTGTACCAAGCTGAGGGCATTCTTGTCTTATGATGCTACTATGTACCCCATTGTTCCTGGTGAAATAGGGGAGGAAGCTTTCTCTGGTTGCAAAGAACTGTACGATATTGA
Source organism: uncultured Bacteroidales bacterium (assembly GCA_902799985.1). GTDB lineage: Bacteria > Bacteroidota > Bacteroidia > Bacteroidales > Bacteroidaceae > Physcousia. The sequence continues at coordinate 13,167 of CADCCR010000039.1, forward strand.
TATATCCCATAGCCCGAAAATCAGTAAAAAAGCTTTTTACGGTACCAAGGTCAAGACACTCAGGTTCTCGGAAATCAAAACAATCGGAGACTATGCATTTGCCAACATCGATATCAAGTCCATCACGATGACATGCTCTGCGCCAAGCACGAGCACCAATGCCTTCCAGGGCGTGACGGCCAGCAATGTGACGCTTCATGTGCCTGCCATTTATGGCCACACTTACGAGAAAGCCCCGTGGAATGCCTTTGAACTGGACAAGAGCCTCGAGTTCGACAAAGACGGCCTCATCAAGGGCGAAATCTACAATACCCTCAAATGGGAACTGACCTCCAACGGCATCTTGAGACTGAGCGGTTCGAGCGCTATTCCCGACTACGACGATATCACAAAGCAGCCGTGGTACAACTACCGCGACTTCATCGAGGACATCATCATCGACGACAATATCCCGAGCATCGGCAAGAATGCCTTTGCCATTCCCGACGGCGAGGAGTCGCGAGTGCTCACCGTCGCTATACCACGCGGCTTAAAGAACATCGGAGAAGGTGCTTTCCGCAACCTGAACAAACTGAAGAACATCTATATCAGCAACGTGGAGACTCTGGGCAGCTACGCCTTTGCCGGTTGCTCTTCGGTGGAAACCATCGAGCTTGGCATGAAGCTTGCCAGCGTGGGCGACTACGTCTTCAAGGACTGCCACAGCCTGAACGAAATCGTGAACATGACCAGCACGCCCGCCACCACGACGAACTACTCCTTCGCCGGCATCAAGAGCGGCGCCTACAACCTGAAGGGCGGACCACGTAAGGCAAACGACGGCGGACAATCGACCATCGACCTGACCGTCTCCACAGCAGACATCACGAAATACATCACAGACCCGAGCTGGGGCAAGTTCCATATCTCATACGCCGACGACCGCGGCACATGGACGAAGGCAGGCAAGTTCGGCGACGGCATGTGGATACTCTACGACGACGGCACGATGGTCATCGCTGCCGACAAGGGACCGGACGTTGATGCCACCGCCATCGAACTCGGCTTCAGAGGATATGGTACCATAAAGTCCACCGATCCTCTCGCCCTCACCAAGAAGATAGAGTTCTCTGGCAATATGACCGAGTTCGGCTCGTACTTCAAGGAGTTCATCAACCTGGAAAGCGTCGAACTGTGTCCCTCCATCAGAAGGATTCCAGAGAATGCCTTCTACTATGGTACCGAGGGTTGCACCAAGCTGAAGGAAATCAACCTGGAGAACGTGGATACCATCGGAAACAATGCCTTCTCGGGAAATGCCTTCGAGACCATCGACCTCACCAACGTGAAGGAACTCGGCAGGTACGCATTCGACAACTGCCCGCAACTGACAACCGTGAAGCTGGGACCTGTCTGCAACGTCGGCCGTTATGCCTTCGCACATTGCCCGAAGCTGACGACAATCAACTTGGGTTCAGCCAACGTGGACAACGCCAGCTATTGCTTCACAGGCTGCTCCGCTCTGAAGGAGATTACCTTCAACGGCACAAATCTGCCTCTCGACTTCTTCTATAACTGTAAGAATCTGACGTCAGTCAACTTAGGCAGCAGAGTGGAGAGCATCGAGTGGTCAGCCTTCGACGGCTGCACCAAGCTCAGCACCATCTACATCGACCGCGCAACACCTCCCGCTCTGCCTAAGGGCGAGAAGCAAGTATGGCTCGGCGACGTTGACTACAGATTTGAAGACGCTTGGGCATTCGACGGCCTTACACTCAGAAACATCAACCTCATCGTTCCTGAGGAGTATGTCTCTGCCTACAGAGCAGCCAATATCTGGAAGGAAATGTCTATCAATGGCGAAGCAGGCAATGTCAACTCTGCTCTGCCCACCGGCGGCCTACTTGGCAACGGCACATGGTTCCTCGATACAGACGGCACGTTCATCGTTGACGTCAGCGGCGACATTCCGGAATTCGACCCGGTGGGCAAGCCCTGGTGCGAGACCTTCAATGCTTGGGTCGGCCTCATCAAGAACGTCATCTTCACGGACAACGTGACGTCCATCCCCGACAACTTCTTCGGCGGCACATACTTCGCCGACGCATCGGCAGGCGTGGAGACCGTCACGCTGGGACGCTTCCTCAAGTCCGTTGGCGCGAACTCACTTTCCTTCAGCGGCATCAAGGACGTCTATGTCTATAGCGAGAACCTGCTCGAAATGCAGAGCAACACCTTCGACCTCGATGCAGCCGCCAAGAACAATGCCACGCTGCATATTCTGAAGACCTCGGACGGCTACTACTATGCTGCCAACCCGGCAACGACCCGCTTCCACATCGCGGCCGACCTCGACGCAAACGAGATGTTGAAGTGCGGCACGCTGGACACGAAGGGCTACTGGACGTTTGCCGACGGCGTGCTGACCGTGACCTACAACGGCGCGATGCCGACGATTACGAAGGCAGAAACCGATCCCGACAAGGCTTTCCGCTACAAGTGGACCAGCTTCCTCGCACAGATAGAGGAAGTTGTCGTGACAGGTACCGACGTTGAGGTGCAGCCCTACTTCCTCTACTACGAAGGCAACGGAACGTCGGACGGCCAACATCCCGACGACCACATCAAGACGGTCACCGACTATGCTTTGATCAACAGCGAATGGGCAAAGTTCAACCACTCCGCCCACAAACTCAACATCTTCGACATGCCCACTCAGGAAATCCAGGCTGACTTCGAGACAGGCAAGCTGAATCAGGTGGCCTTCTTCTCGGACAGTCAGTATCCATGGGACATCACCAACGAAGATGCTGAAAGCGGTCGCTACAGCATGAAGAGCGGCAACAAAGGCATCTCCAGTTCCTCCTCCTCCATCTCGGCGATGTACCTCTACGGCACAGACGGCTTCATCATCTTCGACGCTAAGTTCATGGGCGAAGGCTCAGGCGACGGATGGGACAAGTGCATCTTCTACATCGACGGCGAGCAGCAGTTCAGTTACGGAGCACGCGGCAAGGGATGGTTCGTCGGCAACACCTTCCCCGTCAAGGCAGGCATGCACACCTTCAAGTGGGAATACACGAAGGACAGCAGCGTCAATGCCGAAGGCGATGCATTCTATGTGGACAACATCTACTTCCTGCAGGAGGGTCAGGACGACGACATGATAACAGGCGTTGAAACCATTGACCAGTCACCATTGAACATTGAACATTCTTGGTTCGACCTCAGTGGTCGCAAGCTCACTGGCAAGCCCACACAGCCCGGCATCTACATCAACGGCGGCCGCAAGGTCGTGATTAAGTGAGCGTGAAGCTTGATCTCGCTCATGCTTCACCGAGCGTGAACGAGCTCGAGCGCAGCTCTTCCGCCTGCGCCTGAGCACCTACGGAGCACAAGAAGCTCGTGATTAAGTAAATAATGATGTGAACGGAACCTCGTTGATGACAGAGATGTGCTTCAGCAATAACTATTATTAATATTAATGTTGTTTTATACTTTTGCCTGACGACATCTCCTGCATCAATAAATGAACAAAGAAGAGCACTTCGGTGCTCTTCTTTGTTTACTGAAGTTTCTTGAATCCGCGACTCCTTCAGGAGTCTTACTTAAACAAAAACAGACGTGTCTTTCATGGAGAAAAGAAGAAAAATGCAGGAAAGGTGGAAAAAAGTGACAGAATGTTTTGCAGGTTTCGAAAAAAGCTGTATCTTTGCACCGCAATTCAGAGGAAAAGCATTTGAGGCTCCCTAATGAGGAGCATATTTAGTGAATAGGAAACACATGTTGGAGAGGTGGCGGAATTGGTAGACGCGCTACTTTGAGGTGGTAGTGCCGCGAGGCGTGGGAGTTCGAGTCTCCTCCTCTTCACACAGTGTCAGGCGGAAATAGCTCAGTTGGTAGAGCACGACCTTGCCAAGGTCGGGGTCGCGAGTTCGAGTCTCGTTTTCCGCTCCTTTTATTTCCTCGCCCAGGTGGCGGAATGGTAGACGCGCGCGTTTCAGGTGCGCGTGCCGCGAGGCGTGCAGGTTCGAGTCCTGTTCTGGGCACCAACAAAGAGAGGGAGCTGACAGCAATGTCGGCTCCCTCTCTTGCTTTTATGGGGCTAATAGGGCTAATGGGCCTTATAGGGCTCATTGGTTGGCGAGGTTGTATGCTTTGCGGTCGAGCTTGCCGTTGTAGGTGTGGCGGATGACATCGACTGCTTCGTAGAGGAGCGGAATCTTGTAGCTTTCGATGCGGCCACGGAGGAAGTCGGCAATGTCCTTGGGCTTCACCTCTTTGCCCGGTTTGGGCACATAAAGCAACTTGGGAACCGTGCCGAGCAGGATGTGCCGGGCAGGAATGCAGATGCAGTCGGCGATGGAGGCGAAGCCACTGACCGCGTCCTCCACCTCCGATGGGTTCACCTTGTAGCCGCCCACGTTGATGACATCGTCCTGTCGTCCCTGCAAGCGGAGCATACCTTGATTGTCGAGGGTGCCGATGTCGGAAGTATAAATCTCATCGCCTTTCAGGACTTGAGCCGTCAGCTGAGGAGCACCTACGTAGCCCGACATGAGGGTTGCGCCCGAACAGATCACTCTGCCGTCCTCGCCGATGCGAACAGAGGAATGCTTCATCGGCTTGCCCAGGAGCCCCGGCACACAGCCGTACCTGCTGAACTCGTAGCTGCAGACGATGCCCGTCTCGGTCGAAGCATAGGTGTTGAAAAGGCGAGAGTGGGGAAGTATCTTGCAGAGGAGTTCCATATCGCTCTGTGTGATGGCGGCGGCTCCCGTCTCGATGAAGTCAATCTTCTGAGCGACAGCCGCTAAGTTCTTCGAGGCAATCTGCAGGAGCATCCTGATGCTGGAGGGAACGAGGAACGTCGCAAACTTCGGGAAAGGCAGTTCGAAGACGGAGAAGAAAGCGTTGAGGTCCTTCAAGCTCTCTAATATATATAATGTAGCGCCACTCATGAGCGTCGGGTATATCTTGGAGAGGCTGCCGAGATGGTTGAGCGGACCACAAACGATGAAGAGCAGGTCGGAGGTGAAGCCAAGGCGGTCCATCAGGTTCTCGGCATTGGCTGTCCATGCTTTTGCCGAGAGCATCACGCCCTTTGCCTGGCCTGTCGTGCCGGTGGTGTAGAGGATGTCGGAGCATTTAGCATTTGACCATTTGCCATTTACCATTTCATTTCCGTTGGTGGAAGTTAATGTATCTTGGCCATTGAGCTCGTCGCGAATCTGCTGCTGACGTTCCTTGGGGGTCGAGGCTTCGAGCGGCACGGCAATGGCTCCGCAGAGGTGAACGGCCAGGTAGGTCGCGATGAAGTCGGCATCCTGCGTGGTCAGGAAGACGTATGGCTTGCCGACCGAGAGTCCTTCGCTCTTCAGCCGACCCGCTTTCTCCTGGATGCGACTCCAAAGAGACGCGTAGGAGAGCGTCTCACGACCTGTGATGACAGCCGCTTTGTCTGGCGTCAGCTCGGCAAAGTGTTCAATGCTTTCCTCTAAGTTTTTCACCTTTAAGCTTTTTTACCTTTTAACTTTTTCTCTTTTTACTTTTTCATCTTTACCTTTTCTTCCACCATCTTCACAATGGAATCGATGGTTTTGAGGTTCTTGGGCGTGGCGTCCTTTGCCTCCAGTTCGATGCCGTACTCCTCGGAGAGAAGCATCAGGATGGTGGTCACGCCCAGCGAATCGAGCTCGCTGAACAGGAAGTCCGATTCGAGGTCGACCATCGGGAGTGCACCCGTCAGCAGTTCAATGATACGTTCTTTCATGATGTGTTTAGTGGTTAGGGGTTGGTGGTTAGGGGTTAGAGGTTGGAGCTTCCCTCTCCTCCCCTTTGGGGGAGGCTGGGAGAGGGGCTATTCTGAAGAGCAGCGGCGGCAGCAGGTAGGCCATCAGCACCACGGAGAACATGCCGATGATGGTCACCTCGGCCAGCGAATGCAAGGCAGGATGCCGGCTGGTGATAAGGGTGCCGATGCCGATGAACATTATCAAGGCGGAGAGGATGATGCTTCGCTTGTAGGAAGCCAGAACGGGACGCCTTCTGACGTACTCCGAGATGCAGCCCTCTGTCATGAAGATGGTGTAGTCGTCGCCCTGGCCGAAGATGAAGGTTGCAAGTATGATGCTGGCAATGTTGAACTTGATGCCCAGCAAAGCCATAATGCCAAGTATCCACACCCAGCTGACGGCCATCGGCACGAAGGAAATGATGGCCAGCTTGATGCGGCGGAAGGAAAGCCAAAGGAAGAGGAAGACAACAGAGGAGCAAGCCCAGCCGATGTAGTTGAAGTCGGCGGAAAGAGCTTCTGCCACGGACGAATGAAGCGAGCCGATGTCGAAGGCATCGGGCAGGACTTCCTTGACCTTGTCCTTCGCCGAGGCGTGTCCCTCGGCATCCTCCTGCCTGACGGTTATCACATCGGCAACAACAGATTTGCCCTCGGCGGCACGGGAGATGTTGCCTGCCAACGCTCCGGAGGTCAAGGGATGGAACTCGGGGAAGGAGAGCGTGGTGTGTTCCGACTGGATGATGTGCAGGAAGTCGGCGAAGGCATCCTCCGCAAAGCCTTGTCTCGCAGCAGCGGCATTCAGGTCGCGGGGAAGCTGCGGATGTCTGCCGAGCCATTCCTTCCAGAGGTCAAGGCGCCTTGCCTGCTCCTTCGTCGAAGGCAGGAAGCGGTTCACGCCACGATGACTCACGACCAGTCCGGCATCCTGCAACGAGTCGATAGCCGTCTGTCGGGACGCTGCGATGCCGAGCGCTTCGTCGAAGTCTGTGCCCGACGAAAGCAGGTAGAGCGTGACGTCCGCCCCGGAACCGTCGCCGTCGAGGAGCTCTCCGAAGTAGGCCATGTCAGCCTTCTGCTCGGCCGTCATGTAGTTGATGTGCGACACGTCGGCATCGAACTCCGCCGACAAGCTGAAGTAGCCAAGGATAAGTGTAAGCAAAGCCACGGGCACGAGCATCCACGGCTTGGGCTCTGTTTGCACGGATGCCAGGCGGGTCAGCAAATCGGGCTTATTAAGTGAAGAGTGAAGAGTGAAGAGTGTTCCGCCTGCGCCTGAGCTTTGCGAAGAAGAATCAGAGTTACTTTCGTCCGCTGATTGGTTGCTATTATTCTTCTTCACTTTTCGTTGACTACAGTCGAGCTTTACTTCTTCACTTTTCTCTATTAAGTGTGGCAACCAGACGAGCACGAAGAGGATTGTGCCGACGAGCAGGCAGGAAGCAAACAGACCGAGGTCGCGCAAGCTGGCCGACTTGAGCGGCACCAAGGCAAGAAAAGCACCGACGGTCGTGACGTTGCCCACCAGAAGCGGCCTCGTTATCTCGCGCAAGGCCTGCCGGATGTCCCTTTGATGACGCAGGTGACTGACCAGATGGAGCGGATAGTTGACGGCGATGCCGATGATGATGCTCGAGATGCCAACGGCAATCAGCGATATGCTGTCGTGCACAAGAGCCATCATGCCAAGGGCGAAGAGCCAGCCCCAGAGCACGGAGAGTGCAACGAGGATGATGTCCCTGACTTTGCGGAAGGCATACAGCAACAGGGCAAGGATGAGCACGGCAGACAGGCTGACGGCCAGGATGCTGTCGCGGACAATCTGCCGAGCATTGCCAACTGCTATCTGAGGGCCGCCCGTCACGTGGGCCTTGACGCTTGGGAAGTCCTTCTGTGCCGTGCAGATAGCCCCCTCGAGCAACGCGACGAGCTCGGCGTTCCGTGCCGTCTCGCTGCTGCCGAAGGGCGACGGGAGCATCACGATAGCGTGCTTCCAGTCGGGAGTGAAGATGTACCCGTCGAACATCTCAAAGCGCATCTGTCCGCCCCGCTCTCCCAACTCCTCCAAGGCGGGCGAGAAGAGTCCGAGCGGGTCGCGACTGATGTTTTGCTCCGCCATGCCGCCCGACGGGAAGGTCAAGGCGTTCAGGTCGTCCTCGAGCCGCGTGTCCATGTAGTCGGGCTGTGCCAGCAAGCTGTCCATCCGCTTGTAATCGCCTTCCGTGAGGAAGAGAGGCATGTGGCTGAACACGAAGTCGATCTGTTCGGAAAGGCTTTCGAGGTCGAAGGTTGTCTGCATTCCGCTGCACCAGCCAGCCGTATCGCTTTCCTCTACGGCAGCGGCAAAACGGTCTATCGCCTGCGTCGTCTGCCCGGCATCGCCGTTATTTTCGAAGATGACAAACAGGCGGTTCATGCCCGAGATGTCCTGATAGACTGCCATTCGCAGCCTGTCCGCCTCGTCGAGGGGCAGGAAGTCGCTGATGTCCTCCTTGAAGGACAGCTGCCACACCGCAGCCAGCATGGCCAGCGTGACGGCGAGGAGCGATGCATGGCGAGCAAAGCTGTGTTCGCGAAGGAAGTCGTATATCTTCAGAATCATGTTATCTAACGTGCCAGGTGACCTGCGAGCTGACGTGTCTCTTATCGCTTGTTGACTCATTTATTTCCTGAAGCCAGCGCAGGAACGCCTTCTTCCAGGCCCGACATTCCGATGTGCCTTTCGTCTCGGATGCTCCGAAGCCGTGTCCCCCAGTACGGTATTGTATGTAGCGATGCCTGATGCCTTGGGCGGAAAGGGCCGAGTCGAGGAGCTCCGAGTTGTGGTATTTCACGATGGGGTCGTCTTTGCAATTGACGAGAAAGACCGGCGGACAGTCCTTTGCGACGTGTTTCTCCAGCGACAGCGAGTCGCGCATTGCTCTGCTATGCTTGCCGTACTCGCCCAGCAGCGCACGCCGTGAACGCTTGTGACTGTCGGGGTGCGACATGCTTACCACCGGATAGATGGCTGCGATGAAGGTTGGCGATGCATCCTTATCCGTTGTCCATCGCGCGTTGTCCATCGTGCATAGTGCCAGATGTCCTCCGGCCGAGAAGCCCATGACGCCAAGCTGTTGGGGATTGATGCCGTAATCGGCGGCATGTTCGCGCAAGAAACGGATGGCTTGCAGCAGGTCGTTGAGCATGTCGGGGTGCTGATGTCCCCTGAACAGGAGCCGCGAATGCGTGATGTATGGCACGATGCCCTGGACGCGATACTTCAGCACGAAGGCCGAGATGCCGTTTGCCTGCAGCCATCGGGCCACGTCCGTTCCCTCCGTCTTCAGGGCATGCCAGCAGTATGAACCGCCCGGGCAGACGATGACTGCCGTGGTGGGCCGGTCGGAAGCGGCAAGGAAAGGCGTCAGCGTGACAGAGGATGCTCGCACATCCGTCCCGTCCCAGAGCCTGACTTCCCTTGGTCCGTCGGGTTTCGGTTCAGCCGTCGGACGTTGCTTCTCCCTTGCATAAGGCTGCAAGCAGAAGCAGAGCACACACATTATTATATATAATAAGGGCTTAGACATCCTGCTCTATTCGGTTAGCCATCTCGGTGTATCTGTGGATGTAATACGCTCTCATTCCGGACGCCTGCTTTCTCGGCGTTGCTCCGAACGCTTGCATCTCCTCTGGACCGAGGCGTTTGTCTATCTCTATCCTGATGGGCCATTTGCGAAGGTACTTGCCCTTCTTGGGCAAGACCTTGCCTGCGCCGTACGAGACGATGGGGAGAATGTCGACACCGAGCTGCCTTGCCAGATAGAAGGCACCTTGGTGGAAACGTGAGACGGAGCCGTCCAGCGAGCGTGTCCCCTCGGGGTAGACGACGATACTGTAGCCTCTGTCGACCAGCGACTGCAGCTTCGGCAGCAGGACGTCCATGCCTTCTGTGGCCTGATAGAACTCTGCGTCGCGCAGGATGTAGCCGTAGAGCGGGTTGTTCCAAACCCAGTCTTTCGTCAGGCAGACAAGTCGCGGCGAGTGCATCAGCATGGTCATGAGGTCGAGGTGCGACTGGTGGTTGCAGATGATGATGGCCGGTTCGGTGAAGTCTTCCTGGTAAGGATTGCCGATGGAGAACTTGACGCCGGGTATGCCGTGCCAGTATGTGACGAGCCGTGCAAAGAAGTAAATCAGCCGATGCAAGCCCTTGCGCTTCTTCTCCAGACTGTGAACGAAGAGGATATGGTAGAGGGCGTAGGGCGGGGCAACGATGATGGTGAAGACGAGGAAAAAGAGAAGCGAGTAGACGGTCCGCAAGGTTGTCATCAGTCCGCGCCAGATGGCAAGCGGCAGACCATAGACAAGTGCCAGGACACAGAGGAAGGTGTTGAGGATGAAGATGCGCGTGAAGTCCCTGACCGGACGGAAATGTGACACGCGTTCAGCCGGCGCGGGATAGTAGACGCCGACGGGAACGGAGACCAGCTCCACGCCGTGCCATGAGGCGAAGACCAGCAACTCGAGCTCGGCCTCGTAGCGAGACGTGAGCAACGACAGGCCGTGGAGCTTCTTCAGGGGATAGAGGCGGAAGCCCGTCTGCGTGTCCTTCAGCCGACGGCCCGTTTGAATGGCGAACCAGAAGTTGCTGAAGGCGTTGGCAAATTTGCTGCCTTTGCTGCGCGGCATCGTTTCGAGTCCCTTCCGTTGGCCTACGACGAGGGCTCCCGGGTGCTGCTGGTTGGCCTGGAGCAGCGTGGGAATGTCCTCGGGGAAGTGCTGACCGTCGGCATCCAAGGTGATGGCATAGGAGAATCCCATCGCGAGTGCACGGCGGAAACCACGTTTCAGGGCTGTGCCCTTGCCCGCGTTCTTGGGGTAGGAGACAATGGTGATGCCCTCGATGCCTTGCAGGATGTCGAGCGTACCATCCGTGCATCCGTCGGCAACGACAATGACGTCGAGGCATTGGGCAAGCGTTCGGCGGACGACGTCGGCTATGGTTCCTGCATTGTTGTATGTAGGAATCACGGCGCAGATGCCTCTGTCGCGTAGCGTCTGACTATTTGTTTGTCTGGATGTCATGCAGTTCTATGACTGTGCGGTTGCCGTTCTTTTCGTGCAGTTCCACTTTGTTGACGGTGGACTGCTTGATGTCGAAGTGCAGTACGAGCTTGGCGTACATGCGTTTCATCTCTTTTCTGAGGGGCAGAAGTGTTGCCACATATTCCGTTGGCAACGCTTCGGCCGAGACCTCGAAGGCTGTGTTGTCGGTCAGACTCTTGCCTGCCACGCTGTTCATTATCAGTCGTGCCATCTCGCCGGCAAACTTGTTCCGCCCGCCATCCTTTGAGCCTTCTTTCGTCAGACGCGCGTCTGTTCCGTCCAGGATGAGTGCGCTTTGCCTTGGCGACGTGTATTCCCATCGCAGCTTGTCAGGTTGCTGGCAGAACATTTTGCCCTCGGACACCTGTGCCTCCTTCAGCATCTTCGAGTACCGCGTCTGCGTGAAGTTGGCCTGGATGGACTTCGTGGCCTGGGCAACTGAAGCCATCTTCCGTATGATTTCCTGCTCGCTCAGCGTCTGAGCCGAGAGCGTAATCGCCATTAGGCAGCAACCGATAAAGAGTATCAACCTTTTCATTTGCCTGTTTCTCTCAGTCCTTATTCCTCAATTATCAATCTTCAGTCTTCAATTTCCACACTCCCTTTCCTCACTTTGCTATCAGGTAACAGCCGGCCATGATGAGCAGGACGCCCAGCCAACGCGTGGGGCTCACCTCTTCGTGGAACACCAGTATTGCCGCTACCATGCCCAGCACATAGCTGAGCGACACCATCGGATAGGCCATGCTGAAGGGGAAGTGCTTGATGATGTAGAACCAAAGGATGGTGCCTGCCGCGTAGAGGAGGCCGCAAAGGGCAAACTGCCAGTTCGTGAGCACGGAGCTCCAGAACCGCCAGCACCAGCCGAAGGGCTCCATCCGCCCAAGGGCAAGCTTCAGGAACACCTGTCCGCCTGCAAGCAACAGACTTTGTACGATGGCTAAGGGCAATAACTTCATAGCTTGTGATTCATTCTGCAAAGATACAACAAATATTGTTTCCCACCAAATAACTCATGCAGGGAAGGTGAAAAATAAATTTTTAGTCTGCATAGTTCTGCAGGAGGGGTATTAGACTTCACGTGGATAGTTGGCTAACGACACGTGCTTAGTTGGCTAACGACACGTGCTTAGTTGGTTGACTTCATGTGCGTAGGGTTTAGTCACTCGCTGGGCTTCGGCCCAAGATGATGCTTCGGGAGTAGAGCCTTGGCGGAACAGGCTTGCCCATCCGACGGAAGATGTTCTGCAAGGTGGGCGTTGCCTCGTCGTGCAAACCAACGAGAACGGTCCTGGCCTTGCCTGTCTCTATCAGCCGCTTGGCATCGCGAAGAGCCCATCGGAGCGAGTCGGAGCCTTGGCTGTAGGTCATGTTGTAGCCGTGACACTTGAGCCTGATGGCAATGGCCGAACTGAGTGTATTGTGGGTGCTCTGCATGAAGAGGGTAGGGCTGAGCGTCTCTTCGCCCTGCTCCAGCATGTCGTTGAGGAACTTCTCGCTCGTCTCGAGCATGCCGTAGGCTGTGGCTGTGATGATGGCATCCGGGCATTCTATGCCGGCCTCCCGCAGAGCCTGCATCGACGACAAAGTGGATGCCTTCATGAGTAGCGACATCCGTCGGGCCTCGCCTGCGGAGATGTATTGGCGAAGTGCCTGCCCATCCAGCTCTCCGTCCGCGGAGAGAATGGTGGCTTCGGCCAGCTGTTCGCTCTTGAAGCGGCTCTCCTCGGGGGATGACCCTGTGGGAACAGAGCTTATCACAAGCGCCGAGTCGTTGCCTCCGAAGCCGAAGGAGTTGCAGAGAACCGAGGTGCAGATGCCAGTTTTGAATTTTGAATTTATTAATGTTGAATTGCCGTAAGGCCTGATGCATGCTTCGTCCTGCTCCTTCCAACCGAGGTTGGCGGGCAGGAACTGGTGCCGAAGCGCCAGGATGCAAATGACGGTTTCGATGGCGCCGGAAGCAGAAGTGGTGTGACCTGTAAAGCCTTTCGTGCTGGAGACGGGCGGTATCTCTTCGCCAAAGACACGTCGGATGGCTGCACTCTCGCTGGCATCGTTGTTCGGAGTGCCTGTCCCGTGGGCATTGATGTAGTGGATGTCCTCCGGCTTCAGCCCGGCCATCTGCAAGGCGTCGCACATGGCGAGATAGGCACCCTCGCCGTCCTCGGAGGAAGCAGTCTGGTGAAAAGCGTCGCATCGGTTGCCGTAGCCGCGAATGTAAAGTGAAGAGTTAGGAGTTAAGAGTGAAGAATCTGAATTACCCATGCACTCCAATTTGTGACTATTATTCTTAACTCTTAACTCTTCACTCTTCACTAAATTGTGTGTCAGCACAAGGAAGGCGGCTCCTTCGCCGAGGTTCAGTCCGGCACGACTCTTGTCGAACGGCCGGCATTGCTCCTTGTCGAGAATCATCAGGGAATTGAATCCGTTCAGGTGGAACAGGCTCAAAGCCTCTGTGCCGCCTGCGATGACGATGTCCGCCTCGCCTGCCTTCAGCATTTCCGACCCGAGGATGATGGCGTTGACGGCAGACGAGCAGGCCGTTGACACGGTGCAGACCTCCGCATCCGCAAGGCCGGCAAGGTCGGCCATCTGGCGCGTGGAGCTGCCGCAGTCGTGCTTCTTCAGGAGTGGCAGCAAGTCGTCTTCCTCGCTTATCTGCCGGATGAAATGCTCTGTGACATCCATCCCGCCCACGGTTGTGCCGTTGATGACGACCACGCGCTTGCCTTCTGTGGCAATTCCTGCCTGCTCCAAAGCCTGACGAATTGCGATGGCTCCCATCAGAACCGTGCGGCTGATGATGGTCGTCTCGTCCTGTCCGAGCATCCGCAGCATGTCCGCGTTCGAGAGTTTCACTTCGCCAACGGGCAGTTCCTTGTGGACAGACTGGAGGTAGTGCATGGGGCCAATCCCCGTTCGTCCTGCCTTGAGGGACTCCAGGACAGCCGAGGCATCGTTGCCAATCGCGCAGATAATGCCGTAGCCTGCTACTTGGATATTCATTTTCCTGTTTTGTTAAAGGCTCTCCCCTTTGGGGGAGCGGGGAGAGGAACTCTTACTTTTTTCTGTTTGCCTGCACGTATTCCGCTATGGTTCTCACGCTCTTGAAGATGGCTTTGCCCTCTTTGGGGTTGGCCAGACGAATGCCATATTCCTTCTCTAAGAGCACGATGATTTCCAACACATCGATGGAGTCGAGGCCGATGCCTTCGTCTCCGAAGAGAGGCGCGTCTGCGTCGAAGTCCTCCAAAGAGAGCTCCTCCAGGTTGAGGGCTTCTTTAATCTGTAGCTTAAGGTCCTTGATAAGTTGTTCCATATTGTTTTATGATGTTGTGTTATACATTGACAGTTCGCATTCGTAGCAGGTCTCGCTCTCGGCATCCACCCAGCCGCTGATGGCACTTGTCGCGTTCGTCTGGGCAAGAGTGGCTTCCAGTATCTGCTGCATCAATGCCTCGTCTCGCTCGGGAAGGATGTAGAAAGAGGTCTCGCCGCACAGGTGATGACGTATCGCCACCTCGCCTGCCGTGATGTTCGGCAGGGTGTAGACGAAGACGGAAGGGCTGGGGAAGTAGTTCTCTGCATCGCGAATCGTGTCGAAGAACTGGCGGTCGGCGACGACGGAGGACGAGTGGTTGAAGAGGATGATGGCAGGCTTCTTGTCCTCTTCCTTTAAGGGAGAGTTAGAGAGGGTCTTTTCGGTTGCCACGAAAGCCAGTCGTGCGAGGATGTCCATCTTGTAGAACTTGGGGTAATCCCCTATTTGCTGCTTGTAGATGTCGGTCAAAGACATCCCATCCTCCGAGGAAAGTTTGACGGTATGGGCTTTTACGAGCTTCGCTTTGTCCGTTGTCCGTGGCCTGTTGTCCGTTGTCTTCTCAAACATTGCCGCGACGTTGCAGCCTCCGAAACCTGACATGAGTTTCAGGAAAGCATGCTTATCGGTCTTCTTTGGCTCGCTGCTGATGCTGACTTTCCCGCTGACGCCAAGCTCCGTGAAACCCTTCGACGGCAGGACGATACCGTCGTCCGTGGCTCGCATGCTCAGGATGGTTTCCAGCACGCCAGCCGCTCCCATCGTATGCCCGTAGTACCCCTTGAGGGCAGACAGCGGCACGTCCGAGAGGTTGGTGCGTTGGATGGCTTTC
The DNA here is from genome assembly GCA_902799985.1 of uncultured Bacteroidales bacterium. GTDB lineage: Bacteria > Bacteroidota > Bacteroidia > Bacteroidales > Bacteroidaceae > Physcousia. The sequence continues at coordinate 28,185 of CADCCR010000039.1, forward strand.
GACTCCATTTGGTCGTTGTAGAGTGTGGCTGTTCCATGTACGCAAACCGAAGCAAGTTGTTGTTTGTCACGCCCTTTCATCACAGCTTCGATGGCGTTCGTCAGACCGTCGCCTTGCGGTGAAGGCGAGACGATGTGGTAGGCGTCGTTGCAAACGGCTCCGTCCACAAGCTGCCATCCAACCGCGCCTGTCATGTCCCTGTCTGAGGGGGACTTTGCTGCAAAGACGATGGTGGCGGCTGCTTCACCTGGGTTGAGGCCGTTGCGCTCCATGTCGAACGGTCGGCAAGGCTCTGCTGAAACGGCTTTGAGCGACTGGAATCCCGAGACGATGAACCGTGACTGCACCTCTGCTCCGACCACGATGGCATAGTCGTAGAGGCTGGCTGAAAGCAGATGATTGGCAAGCAACATGGCCGAAAGCCCTGAGACACAAGCGTTGCAGACCACGATGGGGGTCGTCGTCACGCCAATGGCTTTCGCTATCATCGCCGCTGCCTCCGAGGGATAGTAACGGACCGCTTGCCCGATGTTTCCCTTTGTTGTGCTCAGGATAAGAACGACTCGCGGGGACGCGACATCCAGCGAAATGTGCGAAAGAGCTTCCCGAACGGAGCGGATGGCAAGGGCTTCGAAGAACGTATATCCGTCGATGGCAAGCCTGGACTTCTGTTCTTCGCTGAACAGAGAAGCGGCAAACGGCTCAGGCAACCCCCATAACCCTTGGCTCTCGCCTGCCTTCGGCCCATAGCACCTCAAGGCAGAAGCCCCGGTACGGACTGCCTGGTAGTTCTCCTCCGTGCTGAAACCCAAAGGCGACGTTATGTTGGTGGACAATACGTTAATCATAGTCTCTAACCTCACTTGCAATCAATCCTTATCCTTCAGTCCTTGATTCCAGATTACAATCAAGCCTTAATCTTTAATCTTTAATCCTTAATCCTTGATTACAATCAAGCCTTAATCCTTAATCTTTAACCCTTGATTACAATCAAGCCTTAATCCTTAATCTTTAATCTTTAATCCTTATTCCTTAATCCTTTAAATCTGCCAAAACTCGAAGTAGTTGTACCATTGCGTTGGATACTGCCATACTCGCTTCTCGAGCTCAGCGACGTAGGCACTGGAGAGCTGTCGGACCTGCTCCTGACGCGAGGCTCCTTTGTCGTAGGCGAGCGGTGTGACGTATATCTTGTAGCCTCGGAGCGAGGACTTCATCACGTTAACGGCAAGCACGTCGAGCCCTCTCATTGTCGCTACGGAGAATGGTCCGAGCGGGAACATCGCCTTTGCTCCGAGGAAGACATGCCCGATGTTCTTCTGCGAGCCGTTGATACGGTCGGCTGGCATGCTGACTATCTCGCCGTTTGTCAGGGCTTTGTCAATCTCGAAGAGGTGACTCATGTCGGGCTGGATGGCTATCATGTTGGTGTTCGTCTCGGCAAACATCTTGCTGCGGTTCCGCATGACGGAGGCTTTCTCTCCGGCAAAGACGAGGGCGTTGAGTCGCTTCACCTTGCTGACAAGCGTGTAGCCTGCAATCTCGTAGTTGCCGATGTGCGCACTCAGCATGACGAAGCCTTCCTTCTGCTTCGTGAGTTCTGTGAACTGTTCGGCTCCTTCTATCTCTATGTTGAACTTCTTGCCGGCATACATCGCGAACTTGTCAACCACGACCTGACCGAAGAGGCAATGGTTGACGTAGGTCTTCCAGGCAGACTTCAGCCGGCCGTACCCGATGCGCTGGCGGAAGTAGCGATAGATGATGCCTCGGCTCGGATTCAGCATCAGGCAGACTGGAATGACGAAGACCGCCACGAAGACGTACAACACGCGTGTGTCGATATGCCGAAGCAGACGAATCAGCCACCTGTGCATCCATTCGTTGCCATACGTCGTTCCTGCCCAATTGTTGTTCATCGGCCGCTGTCTCGCCTGTCTGTAAGAAGACAGTTCCTAATAATTTTTAACTATTAACTTTTAATTCTTAATTCTCAGCACCATGATGCTATGTCCTTGTCCCAGACCGTCGTGGATGGCTTCTATCTCGAGCCCGGCCTGTTCGACAAGCTTCCTCATGTCGTCGGAGTGGTACATCTTGCTGTTGCCGTTTGCCATTGCCGTGAAGTAGAGGCTGGTCATCGTAAGACAGAGGGCCGCGGGCTCGTATCGCTGGCGGTCCCAGAACGTTTCCATGATGAAGAGACGCGTTTGTCCGTCCATCACTTCCCTTGCGCGGTTCAGGATGCTGACAATCTCTTCTTCGCAGAAGCAGTCGAGGAACTGCGACATCCAGATGGCATCGAGTCCTCCCTCGCGCTTGGGGAAGCCCGCATTCCTGTCGAGCAGATTGATGCCGTAGCCTTTGATGCGTTTGGCTCCGGGC
>CADCCR010000040.1:0-14678 GCA_902799985.1 uncultured Bacteroidales bacterium
GTCCATCGTCGCTGCATTCTCGGGGAAGGCGTAGAGCACAGCCGTCAGACGCTGGTAGAGGTCGTTGAGCGATGCTCTGTGACGCAGGCGATGACGGAGCACAACGCGGTAGAAGAGAGCAAGGGAGGCGATGAGCAGCAGCACAATCAGGACATAGAGGACGCGCGAGTCGGCCGTCATCTTCTCGAGCTGCTGGCAGTCTGATGCAAGGGAGGCATCTGTGCTGTAGAGGCGATGCAGGCGTACACACTCGGCGTTGCTGTGGCGATAGGCGTCCCACCAGCCAAGGGCCTGAGCTGCAATGGCCTGTTCGTTGTAGAGCGAGACGAGCAGAAGGGTGTCGAGGGGTTCCTCTGCCTCTGCGATTGCGCTCTCCGAGAAATGGTAGGCATCGGCAAACCTTCCCTGCAGGTTCGCGTTGTAGGTGGAGTCGTAGAGCTCGTAGCATTGGGGCGGCATCGCATGAACAACCTGTGAAGAGGTGAAAAGGTAAAGAGGTAAAAAGAGGGAAGCTAAGAGTAAAAGCAACTTTTCACCTTTCAACTTTTCAACCTTTTCACCTTTCAACTTTTCAACTTTGCCTGGTGCTTTTGGCAGGCGGAACCAGAAGCGGCTTCCCTTCCCGAGCTGGCTTTCCACACCGAAGTCGCAGACGTTGAAGAGCGACGAGAGCTTCTTGTAGCTGCCTATGATGCCTTTACAGTTCATGATGCCGAAGCCGAAGCCCTTGCCTGCGTTCGATGCTCCCAGCCGGTTCGGGTCGTAGACCTTGCTGTCGTTCAGCGTCTGCACATCTTCGGGGGACAGACCTATGCCAGTATCGCAGACGCTCACCTCCACATAGTCGGCTGTTTCGTCGAGCTTGACGGACACCTTGCCACCCACCGGCGTGAACTTGCGGGCATTGTCGACCAGCGTATTGACCATGAAGAGCGTCAGGGGCTTGTCGGCCTTCACCATGAGTTCTGTCTCGGACACCTCGAGCGTGAGCTGTTGCTGAGCGAAAGCATACTGCTGCATCGAGATGACTTGCAGGACATCGCTGAGCGGGAAACGCGTCACCTGCAGGCTGAGCTTCCCTTGCTGCACCTGAATCCACGAGGTCAGCCGGTCGTTGATGGTCATCATGCCGGAGCACAACTCCTGGATGTAGGAAAGGTGTTCAGTGGTCTGACTGCCTGTTCCGCCAAGCTTCCTGACCTCGGCAATGACTCTGTCCAGATAAGGTATGATGGCATAGACAACAGAAAGCTTTGTGCGACCGAAGATGTGGCGTTGCTGCTGCTGAAGGATGCGCTGCTGCATGACTTGGCATTCCTCGCGATGCTCCTCCAGGCGTTCTTCTCCGTCCTGCAGCAGTTCGCTCAACTTTCGGTTGACCTGCATGCAGGCCTCGCTGGAGGCAATGCCCGACACCTTTTCTTCGGAGGAACGCGAACGGCGCTTCAGCTGCCGATAGTAAATGGCCGACAGAACGGCTACCGTCAGGGCCAGCAACAGCAGGAAGAAGAACTGTGCCTGTTCGCTCCGGGCTTCCTGCTTCAGCAAGGCTTTGCGGCTGTCGAGCTCCCTGTTCTGACGAGATTCGTCGAGCAGGTCGAGGTAGGTGTTGCGATGGCCGTCGGCAAGAAGTTTGTCGCCCAAAGCACTGTAGGTGAGGCTGAGGTTCTCGTGTATGCCAGCCAGCCAAGGTGTCACCTGATAGGGCGCACGGCGATGGTCGGAAGCGCGATGAAGGGCCGAACGGAAGCTCCTGAGCGCCTCGTCGTAGTGCCCTGCCGAGAAATATACTTCGCCCAGGGTGCGGAGGGCACAGGCTGTCTGGAAGAGGTCGGAGTACTGGCGGAAGAGGGACACCGCATGATGTGCCATTGCCGCTGCAAAGCGTTGGCGGACAGTGAGCAGGCTGTCGGACATCCAGCGCTGGTGCTCGCCATAGAGAAAGCTGTAGGCATCCGGCCGCTGGAGCATGATTTCCTTGGCACGAAGGGTGTCGGATACCATGGAAGCGAGCGACTGCAAGGCATTGGCTTCGAAGTATGTGAAGCGATTGGCCTTGGCCATGGTATAGACACGGAACAGATGGTTGAACTCTGCGACGGTCACTTCCTCGGGTGTCCCTTCGACGAGGCCGCCGCTTCCCATCATATAATGATAGTAGAGCCACTGCGTGGTATCGGTCTCCAGGTTGACATACTGGGCTGCATCCTGTATCTCGCTGCGGGCAGCGCTGTCCTGACCCAGATAATAATAATAGGTGGAAGCAACGATGTGGAACTCCGTGATGGCATAATGCAGGCGGTGCTGCTGCCGAGGCGAAAGGCTGTCCTCCTCGGAGAGGATGCGCCGCAGACGCTTCTGGGCACGGAGACGGTTGTCGAAGAATGCTTTCCCCTGACCGATGCGCTGCATAATCTTCATGGCAAGCACGTCGGCACAAAGCAGTTCCAGCTGGTTGCGACTTGTGCCATGAACCTTTCGGAGCAGATACAAAGCTTGGTCGTAGCGCATCTGCTGGTAGCAGACGTAGGCCATATTGTTGAGCGCTTCGGCTTGTCCGTCGGAGTTCTTCGGTGAAAGGGAACGGGCTGTCTTGGCTGCCTGAAGGGAGGCGGAGATGTCGGAATAGCGCAGACGATAGGACAAGTCGTTGTACCTCTCTGCCGACACCACCGCTTGCTCCCCGACTGACACACAGGCAGCAAGGGCAAGAAGGAAGGTGAGGAGAAGGGCACTTCGGACTTTCATCTGTTTGGCTATTTAGTTCACGAGGTAAAGAATGCTGCCCGAATCAGGATAAAGACGAGCGTCAGAGGGAAGATGGCGAAGAGGGGAATGAAGTCGAGACGCCTGTAGCCGGTGACGGTGTAGGCCGACGAATTGGACGGAATGGTCAGGTGCAGACGGGTGGCTGTCCATTGATAGAGGGCATAGACAACCATGCCGCAGAACACGCCCCACAAGGTGCCGGCCAGGATGTCGAGCGGGAAATGGACACCCAGGTAGATGCGGCTGTAGCTGGACAGGCAGGCCCAAAGCAACAGCACCGGACCGACCTTCTTGTTGCGGAACAGGAGGATGAAGAAGGTGCTCACGCTGAAGGTGTTGGCTGCATGACTGGAGATGAAGCCGTAGAGCCCGCACCGGTAGTTGCCCACCAGGTCGATGACATCGGCAAGGTCGGGGCTTTGCGATGGCCGGAGCCTATGGAAGAAGGGTTTGCAGAAGCCGCTGGCGAACTGGTCGGCAAGCGTCACGAGCAAAGCCACCATGACAATGATGAACAAGCTGCCGCGCCAGCTGTTGTTGCGGACGATGGCATAGAGCAGACAGGCAAACAGCGGTATCCATGTCGGCGTTTCGGTGATGGTCATCATGATACCGTCGAGGTAGGTGGAGGTAGAACCGTTCAAGGCTACGAGAAGCGCCTTGTCCCACTGAATCAGTTGTTCAATCATGGCATGGAGAGGAGTGAAGAGTGAAGAATGAAGAGTGAAGAATTTGCTACAGCCTTAGTTCTTATTTTGATTTCGGAACAGTGAATCAGATGACGTCGAAGGCTTTCTTGGGAATCCATCCCACCTTGCCGTCGGCGATGCTCACCTCGCACCACTCCTTGAGGCTGCTGTCGCGAATCTCCACCTTGGAGCCTTCGTGCAGGACGAAAAGGTCGTTGCCATTGTCGGTCGGCGTGCTCTTGACGGTCACGGCCGGTGTGGTGATGATGCCGCTCTCGTGTCGTTGCTTGAGGCTCTCCTGCCTGTTGGCACAGACATTGGAGAGGACACAGACGAGCAGCAGCACGATGGCCGAGGAGAGGGTGACCTTTCGCACCGACACGCTGCCCGATGCCCAGAAGAGCAGCAGGGAGACGAGCATGAGCACGAAGCTGAGAAGGGCGAGGATGGTCCAGGTGCGCAGGCTGAGCCAGTTGGTCATGATGCGGAAATAGGTGAAGAGGATGAACTCGTGCTGCGGGATAATCTTGTCGATGGTCTTTGTGCGTGCCAGCTCGAGGTTGAAGAGGATGTCCTTATCGCTGGGGTTGAGTTGCAGGGCACGCTCGAACCAGAGGATGCTGTGGGCTATGTCGTCGGTGCGATAATAGGCGCAGCCAAGGTTGTAGCAAACGTCGGACGTCAGGTTCTGCTCTGCCAGTTGGCCATAGAGCTTAACCGCCGCGGCATAGTCGGCACGGGCATAGGCGCTGTCGGCCTCGGTCTTCACCACCGACAAGCTGTCGGATGCCTGTGAGAGCAGGACGGTGAAGGAAAGAAGGATGAAGAGGATATTGCGTTTCATCGTATGCTGAAGGTTATTTGTGCGACTTGAGCAGGCTGTCCATCCGTGTGATGACATCGGAGGCCTGCTGATAGATTTTCTCTTTGGCCATGCTGGGATTGTCGACGGGAGCATAGCGAGCAAACTCGCAATCGCTGAGGACTGCGATGAAGGCATCCACCAGCTGCTGCTCCACTCCGCGCTCGGCAAGCTTGTTGATGACGTTGTCCTTGGTGAGCTCGCCCTGGGGCAGCGACAACTTGTCGCCGGCATAACCCAGCAGGGCACGCATCACTTCGTCGTAGAAGGCTGCATCGCTCTGTCCGCCCTTCTCGCGCATGAGCTTGGCTGCCAGCTTGAGGCGGCGCGATGCCACCTTGCCGGCTTTCTTGCCCTTCACGCTCCACGAGTTGGGATTGAGCTTCTGCTGACGCCTCATCCACAGCAGTGCGAGGACGAAAGCCACGAGGAGAAGCGCATAGGTGAGCCAGTAGGCCGAGGTGCCGAAGAAGTCGTATGTGTTGGCTTTCTTCAGCTCGCCCAGCTTGATGAAGCGTATGTCGTTGCTCAGGACATTGAGGTCTTCCTGCTCGCGGGTATAGGCTACGGGCTGTCCCTTGGCCTTGGCTACGGCCAAGCTGAACGAGTCGGTCCGGACGGTGTTGTACTGGGCTTTCTCGGGGTCGAAGTAGCAGAACTCGACGGGCGGAATGCTGTACTTGCCTCCGTGGCGCGGCACGACGACATAGTCGTAGGTGATGTTGCCCTTGGAGCCCGTGGCTGTGCTGGTCGTCCGGTTGTCCTCTTTGGGTTCGTAGACCTCGAAGTCCTGGGGGAAGCGGACTTTGGGTGCCTTGATGAGCTTCATGTTACCCTGTCCGCTGACCACGAGTCGCAGGGTGGCTGCATCGTTGGCATTGACCTGTTCGGGCGTTAGTGTGGCTGAGACGCTGAACTTGCCCACGGCACCGGAGAAGTTGTCGGGCTTGGGTGTGGGCAGAGGCAGCACCTCTATCTCGATGGCCGGTGCGGTGATTTGCTTGCGCACCATCTGCGACAGACTGCCTCCGCCGAAGAAGATGTCGAAGGGGTCCATGGCGTGGTTCTGCACCTCGACCTGTGTGTCGAAGGTGATGCCGGGCACACGGAGCTTGCCGGTCTTCTGCGGGAAGAGCACATACTGCTTCCAGACGGCTGTGCCATAGTTGCGGCCGTTCACGCGCTCGTACTTCAGCGAGAGTTGTGCCTCGCGGTCCATCTCCTGCACATGGCAGCCGTCTATCTGAGGCATATCGCCCGATATCTGCTGTATGTTGACCAACGTATAGAGCTTGTAGGTGAGCATGACTGCTTCCTGCTCGTATATCTTCTGGCGGTTGGCCGTGACAGTCATGTAGAGTTCGTCCTTGCCGATGTTGCCGTTGGAGGCTCCGCCCTGCCGTTGCCGCGCATTGCCGCCCTGTTGCTGCGAGCCGGAAGGCTGCTGGCTTTGTGCTGACGAGGCCGGGAGCACCTCGATGTTGGCCGTTCCGCTCTTGACGGTCTTCCCGTCCACCACGATGGAGGCGGCAGGCACATGGAGCGTGCCTTCCTTGGTCGGTACAACGGTATAGGTGAAGGTCATGGTGCTGCTCCGGGTGGTGTGTCCGTTCGTCATCGAGAAACTGCTAGACTGACTGGTGCTCGGACCGTAGAGGACATTAAAGTCCTGGAAGTCGCCCACCTGGAAGTTGTTCACATCCGTGGTGTTAGCCACATAGCTGATACGTATGCGCTGGCCCACCTCTGCCTGCGAGGGGGCCTGCACCTTGAACGTCACCTGGGCACAGGCGACGCTAATCGTGAGGAATGATAATAACAGAAAGCTGTATAGTCTTCTCATCGTTTCTTATCGAATATCTATTTCTTTTTTGTCAGAGCTCCGGGCTCTGTCGGTTGTCTTGTCGTGGAGTTTGGCGAAAAACTCCGTGGAGCTTCGGGGGAAGCGGCGTGCGCTTCCGAAATAAGCACGAGGCGCTTCTGAGATAAGCGCTAGGCGCTTCTGAGATAAGCACGGGGCGCTTCTGAGATAAGCACGGGGCGCTTCCGGAAGAAGCGCGTGGAGGTTTACCACTGTTTCTGCAGCTGTTTCCGCTGACGTTGCTGCTGTGCTCGCTGTATCTTCTCCTGCGTGGCCTTCTCGTCCTGCATGGCTGCGTTGAGCATCTGCTCGGCATTCTCGCGGCTCATCTGTTCGGGCTGAGGCTGCTGTTCCTGCTGTTCCTGTTGCTTCTCCTGCTGCTGTTGTTGCTGCTGCTTCTCCTCTTTCTCGTCCTTGCCCTGCTCGTCCTTCTGCTGGTCCTGGCTCTGCTGGTTCTGTTGGTTCTTCTTGAGTTGGAAGAGGCTCAGGGCATAGTTGTAGCGGGTCTCGTCGTTGGTCGGGTCGTTGCGTAGGGAGTTGCGATAGCAGGCCACGGCCTTGTCGAACTGCTTTGCGGACTGCAGGAGGACACCCATGTTGTGGTAGATCTGAGCCAGGCGTCCCTTGTCCTTCTCCAGGCGGGCTGCCGTCTCGTATTCCTTCATGGCGTCCTCGGCTTTGTTCTGGTAGAGAAGCGCGTTGCCCAAGTTATAATGCGAGATGGGATTCGTGTTGTCCTTCTCGATGGCCTTCTGGTATTCCACCTGCGCCTTGTCGAAGATGCTGTCGCGCATCAGGCGGTTGCCCCTGCGGATGTAGTCTCTGTCGGTCTGCGACATAGCCGAAAGGCTGATGCAGAGCAGGCAGAGGGCAAGGGACAGGGAGCGGGCTCCCCTACCCTCCCTGGAGGGAGACAGGAGCCGGCGCAGCCAGGTGGACTTGCTCTCGCGTTCGAGCAGCAGGACATCAATGAGCAGGAAGAGCAGACCGATGAGGATGAAGCCCTGGAACTGCTCGTCGTACTCGCTATATATCTGGCTCTCTATCTTGGCCTTGGAGAGACGGTCGAGCTGCTCCGACAGCTTCTTCTGCGCCGAACTGCTGTTGTCGACGTAGATATAGGAGCCGCCTCCGGCCGTGGCTATCTCGCGGCACATCTCCTCGCTGAGCTTGGAGATGACGGTGTTGCCCTCGTCGTCGATGATGTAATGACCGGAGCCCGGGATGGGAATGGGTGCGCCTCCGGGATTGCCGATGCCCAGCACATAGACGCGGACTCCTTGCGATGCTGCCTGCTTGGCTGCCTCTACGGCACGACCCTCGTTGTCCTCGCCGTCGGTGATGACGAAGATGGCACGCGAGACGTCCTCCTGCTGGGTGAAACTGCGCATGGAGAGACTGATGGCCTCGGCCACATCGGTGCCCTGAACGCTTATCATCGAGGGCGAAATGGTCTCGAGGAACATCTTGGCACTCACGTAGTCGCTGGTGATGGGCAACTGCACGAAGGCCTGACCGGCAAAGACAACGAGGCCTATCTTGTCGTCCCTCATGCCGTTCACCATGTTGCTGACCATCATCTTGGCCTTCTCCAGACGGTTGGGCTTCACGTCCTCGGCCAGCATGGAGTTGCTGACGTCCAGCGCAATGATGGCTTCGATGCCCATCCGCTCGCGGGTGTCGAGGCGCGTTCCGAACTGCGGACGGGCCAAAGCGACGATGAACGAGGCCAGGGCAGCCATTGCCAGCCAGAACTTCACCTCGGGCCTCCAGCGCGACACACCCATGAAAAGCTGGCGCGTCAGCTCAGGGTCGCCGAAGCGTTTCACCTGCTGCTTCTTACTATATATAATATAATAATGTATAGCGGTCAGAGCCAAAAGCACCAACAGCAAATACAGGTATTGTGGACTTTCAAAGCGAAACATCGAAACAATTTACTATTTAACGATTTACTATTTACTATTTATTAGTGAAGAACGAAGAGTGAAGAGTGAAGAATAATATATTCCTTTGCTCCTTAAATGTAACTCTGATTCTTCGTTCTTCACTCTTCACTCTTCACTTTTTTATGGTATGCGTTTCAATATCGAGTTCCTCAACAGGATTTCCAGCAGGAGGCAGAGCACGCTGGCGAGCAGGAACATGCCGTAGGCTTCGTAGCGCTTGGAGTACTGCTTCACGTTCATCTTCGTCTTCTCCAACTTGTCGATTTCCTGATAGACCTCGTGCAACTTCTGGTTGTTCGTGGCGCGGTAGAACTCGCCGTCTGTCTTTCGGGCAATGGCAGCAAGCGTCTTGGTGTCAATCTCCACAGGCACATTGACATACTCTATGCGTCCGCCGACGGGATAGGGATAGCGAGCCGTGCCGTTCGTGCCGACGCCGATGGTATAGACACGTATGCCGAAGCTCTTCGCGATGTCGGCTGCCGTGTTGGGACTTATCTGTCCGCAGTTGTTGGTGCCGTCCGTGAGCAGGATGATGACCTTGCTCTTCGCCTTGCTGTCCTTGAGGCGCGACAAGGCATTGGCCAGACCCATGCCGATGGCCGTACCGTCGTCGATGAGTCCGCGCTGTGCCATATCGACCTTCATGCCGTTCAGCAGGTTCAGCAGAACCGCGTGGTCCACGGTCATGGGGCACTGCGTGTAGGCTTCGCCGGCAAAGAGCGTGAGGCCGATGTTATCGTCGGGACGGCCGCTGATGAACTCCAGGGCCACGTTCTTGGCCGCCTCGATGCGGTTGGGCTTCAGGTCCTCGGCAAGCATACTGGTGCTGACGTCCATGCAAAGCATAATGTCGATGCCCTCAGTATGCTTCGTGCTCCAGCTGTTGGAGGTCTGCGGTCGGGCCAAGGCTATCACGGCAAGGGCGTAGCAGGCAAGCCTCAGGATGAACGGCAAATGCAACAGACGTTGCCGAAGGCTCTTGGGGGCTTGGAACATAGCTGCTGTACTGCTGACGCGAATGGCAGGCGTTGACGTCCTATGGCGCAGAACATACCATACGACGTAAGGTATCATCAGCAGCAAAAGCAGCAGGTATAGTGGGTTTTCAAATGTCATAGTACTATCTTTTATTGACCATTGACCATTGACCATTATGATGACCCGCAGTTCTTGGGGTGCAGTAAACGTTTAGATTGTCTATCTTCATTCTTTACTCTTAAATGGTCAATGATTAATGGTCAATGATTTTACATTAGCAGGTCTGCCGAGCGCCAAATTATCCAGGCCAGCATAGCTACGGAGAGGACGGCAAGCACGCCTATTGCCACGCGCATCATCTTCACTTGTGTGAGGCGCTTCTGGTCGGTCTCCTTGATGACCTCCGGCTCGGGCTTAGCGTTCGGGTCGACTTCTATCTTCGTTTGGTTGACGTATTCTACGGCAGCAACGAGGTTGGCATCGTTCTCGTTGATGAGCGTACTGTACTTGGCGAACTTCACGAGGTCGGCCGTGCGGAATATCTCGCGCAGCTCGTCGAGAGCCTCCTCGTTGTTCTCGGCAATGAGTCGGTCGATGATTTCCGTGGAGGTCATCTCCATGGCGTTGAATCCATAGCGGTCGCGTATGTAGTTGCGCAGGGTGTCGGTGAGCAAAGTGTAGTATTCCTTGCTGTCCTCCTCGGCCCATTTGCGTTCGCTCTTGATGCGTTCTATCTCGGACATCGCCACCTGATGCGGCGGCAACTTCTTCTTCCTGCGGATGAAGCGCACGATGGGTTTGCCATGCTTGACGTGATGATAAAGGTAACCGATGCAGACAAGCATCAGCAGGAACAGCAGGCTGCCGAACGCCACCATCCGCCATTCCTCCCACATGAAGGGCAGCTCCATGATGCCGTTTGGCGGGAAGAACTGGTCGAGGTGGAGTGTGTCGACATCGACCGTGAGGACCTTCAAGGCAAGACTATTCGACTCGTAGCGTGTTGTGTCGACCATCACCTCCATGGGGGGCAGGCGGTAGAGTGCGCTGTCCCACGCCGTGATGGTGTAAGCTTGGCTGACCGTCAGGCGTTTCCCATCGTTCAGAACAACGGTGTCGGGCTTGTCAACCTCCACCACCTCAATGTCCGGGACGAGCTCCTGCCCTTTCTTGATGTCAGGCAACTTGAGCTTTTGCTTGGCATCGTAAGTAACAGAAAGCGTGAGCCCAGTCTGCTGACCGATGAAGAGCGCCGTCGAGTCGATCTTCACATCGACCTGCACTTGCGCCAATGCAGACCCCGCGCCCCACTTTAGGGGGAGAAGGAAGCAAAGGAGCAAAAGGCATTTATTATTGAATATGTTCATTTGGGTTTATTGGTTTATTCCCCTTAAGGGGGTTAGGGGGTCTTCCTGCTGGCAAAAAGTCCCATTAGCACGCTCACATAATCCTGGTCAGTCCGCACGCTGACGGCATCCACCTGGCTGCGACTGAAGGTATCCTTGAGCCGCATCGTCTGTTGCTTCCACCACATGGCCTGTGCCTTGCGGACGGCACTGCTGCCGGTGTCGATGACCTGCTCCTGCCCGCTCTCGGCATCATACACCTTCAGCAGACCGATATCCGGCAGCTCAGCCACACGTTTGTCATAGACCTGTATGGCTACGACATCATGCTTGTGGGCTGCAATGGAGAGCGGCTGCAGGAAAGAATGCTGGTCGATGAAGTCGCTCAGCACAAAGGCGATGCACCGACGCTTGATGGCTCGCGTCAGATACTCCAGTGCGAAGGCGATGTTCGTCTGTCGGCTTTCGGGCTTATAGTCGAGGAGCTCGCGGATGATGTACAGGATGTGCTTGCGTCCTTTCTTGGGCGGTATGAACTTCTCTATCTTGTCCGAGAAGAAGATGACGCCTATCTTGTCGTTGTTCTGGATGGCAGAAAAGGCAAGCGTGGCAGCAATCTCTGTCACCATGTCGCGCTTGAACTGCTTGACGGAGCCGAAGTCGAGGCTGCCGCTGACGTCGACAAGTAGCATGACCGTCAGCTCGCGCTCTTCCTCGAAGACCTTGACATAGGGTTTGCCGAAGCGTGCGGTGACGTTCCACTCTATGTCGCGGATGTCGTCGCCGTACTGATACTCGCGCACCTCGGAGAAGGTCATGCCACGCCCCTTGAAGGCGGAGTGGTACTCGCCGGCAAAGATATTGCTGCTCAGGCCTCTTGTCTTTATCTCAATCTGACGAACCCGACGCAACACGTCAGTTGTATTTGACAATTTCACAATTTTACAATTTCACAATTTATTGTTTCGCCAAATGCTTCCTTGTGGAAGTAATTGAACGTACAATTATACTTAATAACTCCTTACATTCGTTACATAACGGCTCCATTCGTTCCTTTGGGAACATTTCCGTATCAATAATCAATTCCATCCAATGACAAGTTTCATCCAATTCCTCCTCAACCATTTTCAACTTGTTCAGGAAATCCTTTTCTGATTTGGCAATACACGCAGCTCTATAGTTTGCTCCAGGAGATGTTCCAGAACGTACAACCTGACCACCGATAGCCCTTGCAGACAAAGTGTTAGGCAAACTATCCACCATCTTTACGATGCGGATGGAGAATTTTTTGAAACGCTCCTTTAATTCTGCTTCTGTCATCTGTCCAATTGTCAAATCGTTAAATTGTCCAATCGTTAAATTGTCCAATTGTCCAATTAAGGCACTTCCACCTTATTGACGATTTTGCTTACAATCTCCTCGCTGGTCACGTCGTTGGCCTCTGCCTCGTAGGTGAGACCAATGCGGTGACGGAGCACGTCGTGTGCCACACTGCGCACATCCTCGGGGATGACGTAGCCGCGACGCTTGATGAAAGCGAAGGCGCGGGCAGCCAAGGCGAGGTTGATGCTGGCGCGAGGAGAGCCGCCGAACTCGATGTAATCCTTTATCTCCTTCAGGCCATACTTCTCGGGATAACGGGTGGAGAAGACGATGTCGGCAATATATTGTTCAATCTTCTCGTCGAGGTAGACCTGACGAACCACTTCGCGGGCCTTCATTATCTCTTCGGTGCTGATGACAGGCTTCACGCTCTGCTGGTCACCCTTTATTTGCTGACGGATGATGAGCTTCTCCTCTTCGAGCTTCGGATAGTCGATGACCACCTTGAGCATAAAGCGGTCCACCTGTGCCTCGGGCAGAGGATAGGTGCCTTCCTGCTCGATGGGGTTCTGGGTTGCAAGTACGAGGAAAGGCTTCGGAAGCTGGAAAGTAGTCTTGCCGATAGTGACCTGACGCTCCTGCATGGCTTCGAGCAGAGCACTCTGCACCTTAGCCGGAGCACGGTTTATCTCGTCGGCCAGCACGAAGTTGGCGAAGACGGGACCTTGTTCCACAACGAATTTCTCGTCCTTCTGACTGTATATCATCGTGCCGATGACGTCGGCGGGCAACAGGTCGGGCGTGAACTGTATGCGACTGAACTTGGAGTCGACAAGCTGAGCAAGGGTCTTGATGGCCTTTGTCTTAGCCAGTCCCGGCACACCCTCCAGGAGGATGTGTCCGTCGCTGAGCAAGCCTATGAGAAGTGACTCTACCAGATGCTTCTGGCCTACGATGACTTGATTCATTCCCGTCACAAGGTTTGTGACGAATCCACTTTGTCTTTCTATGCGTTCATTTAGTTCGCGAATGTCGATTGATTCTGCCATATTATGTTATTTATTTTGCTTTCGGAGCACAAAATTACGGCATAATCCTTTATTTGCCAAGCGTGAAATGATAAAAAGAGTTATCGCGATGTTTAATTCTGTTAAATATGTACTGTTTGAACTCTTCTACTTCACTTCCTCAAGTTCAGGCAGCTTGATGGTCATGCCCACTGGCACATTGTCGGGATTCTTTATGCCGTTGTGCACGATGATGTAGCGTGCACATTCTTTGTCGCCATACTCCTCGAGAGCCATCCTCGTCAAGTAGTCGCCCGCCTTCATGACATGTGTCTTCCTCGTCCCGACGATGCGGTACTTGCCCCCGGGCACTTGAGCGAGAGGCTTGCTGTCCGCGTTCGCCTTACGCGCAGAGACATCGGGTACGGCAGGAGCCGGTGACACGGTAGCGGGCACAGCGGGCAGGGTGTCATTCACGAAAGCCTGGGCTGTCGTCTTCTTGCGAGCGGTCTGAGGTGCCTCGCTCTTTATCTCTGACTTCGATGAGTTATCTGCTCCTAAGGAGAACAAACGATGGTAACCGGCAAGATAGCTGAGCGCGCAGAGCAACAGGATGCCCAGGATTAGGGCGCCCTTCTCTGCTCCGGTCAAAGCACGGATTTTGACACCACGCTCGGAGGAAGAGCCAGAAGGCGGTTCAGGTATCCACCCCGGTTCTAACACTAATCCAGGTTCCGGCACAGGTTCAAGCAACGACTTAAGCTTAGGCTCGGATACAGGTTCCGTCGCAGGCTTAGGTTCCGGTTCGGGCTCTGATTCCGGCTCGGGTTCAGATTCCGACACCGGCTCAGGCGTTGGTTCCAGCTCAGGTTCGGGTTCCGACACCGATTCAGCTTCAGGTTCCGACGACGGTTCAGGCGTTGGCTCAGGTTCGGACGACGGTTCCGACACCGATTCGGACGTTGGTTCCGGCTCGGACAACGGTTCCGACACCGGTTCGGGCGTTGGCTCTGATTCGGGTTCGGGCGTTGATTCCAGCTCGGGTTCTGGCGTTTGTTCAGCTTCAGGTTCAGGGACGAATGTCTCTTCCTCCTCGCTTTCCGTGTCCGGCTCGGGCAGGTCTTCTTCCTGGTCAATGCGTTCCATGTCCTCCAGGTTCGTGCCTTCGTTGATGATGACGGTCTGGAAGTCAGCAAAGGGCTTGTTGACCAAATCCTTCAGGGCAGTATCGGGCGAGAAGGAAAGCCTGGGATGTCCGGGGATGACGATGCGTTCGCCGGTGGTGACATCGACGCTTTCACGGTCGAGCACCTCGATGAGTTTGAACGTACCGAGTCCTTTTATCTTGACAACCTTGTCGATGGTGACGTTCCGGATGATGGAGTCAAAGAACTCGCGGAGGAAGGCTTCGGCATTCCGCTGCGAGATGTTCTTTTTCGAAGCCAGCTGCTTAGCCAGCTGCGAGATGTTTACTCTTGTTTCCATGGTCGGCTCTTTTTTATTCTACCTCTTCTTCATTTGTGTTTTGCTTCACTCTGTCCTTGAGCGAAGTGTTGGGTTTGAAGCTCACAGCCATCTTCGGCGGCACGAGCATGCGCTGCTTGGTGATGGGGTTGAACAGTACGCGTTCCAGCTTCTTCTTTACCTCGAAAGTACCGAATCCCTGGATTGAGACGGTGTTTTCCTCGGTAAGTTCGCTGATAATGGCGGAAACTGTGGCACTGACCAGCGAAGATACTTCGCGGTTGCTGTACTGGGTGCGACTTGTCAGGTCCGAGATAAATTCCTTATTGTTCATGGTTGGTCGTTTGGGGGACTGGTCGTTTGGTCGTTTGGTCGTTTGGGGGACTGGTCGTTTGGTCGTTTGGGGGACTGGTCGTTTGGTCGTTTG
>CADCCR010000040.1:14740-28491 GCA_902799985.1 uncultured Bacteroidales bacterium
ACTGGTCGTTTGGTCGTTTGGGGACTGGTCGTTTGGTCGTTTGGGGACTGGGCGTTTAATTGTTTGGGGAGGGGGAAATGATGCGGACGGGTCGTGCATAGAGGTCGAAGTCGTCGGCATCTGTTATCTCAGCCAAGCAGAAGTCGCCGGGCCGGAGGCTTTCCTTTCCTGTCGGGGAGGGAACGGTGGCATTGGCTTTGCTGATGAGCACCTCGGGGTCCACCTCGGGCGAGTCGTACTCGGTGCGCCCCACGAGGTAGTCTCCTTCCTCGCGGTCGATGACGACGGGCATTTGCCGTCCCACCTTCTGCTGCTGCACGTCGGCACTGATTTGCTGCTGCACGCGCATGAGCTTGCTGAGCCGGGCCTGCTTCACCTCGTCGGGCACATCGTCCGCGAAGTGTTCTGCGCTGTAGGTTCCCTCTTCCTCGCTGTAGGCGAAAGCGCCCATGCGCTCGAACTTGGCCCATTTAACGAAGTCGATGAGCTGGCGGAAGTCCTCGTCCGTCTCGCCGGGATAGCCCACCATGAGCGTTGTGCGGAGGTGTATGCCGGGCACCTCGCGACGGATGGTCTTGATGAGGTCGTAGGTCTGGCGGCTGGTGATGTGTCGGCGCATGGCGGTGAGCTGGTTGTCGGAGATGTGCTGCAGGGCAATGTCGAGGTACTTGCAGACGTTGTCGCGACGTGCCATGACCTGCAGCAGTTCCTGGGGGAAGTCGGTGGGATAGGCATAGTGGAGCCTGATCCAGCGCACGCCAGGGACATCGGCAATGCGGTCCACCAGCTCGGCTATCATGCGTTTGCCGTAGAGGTCGGTGCCATAGCCGGTCAGCTCCTGTGCGATGACCTGAAACTCCTTCACGCCTTTTGCCACCAGCGTCCTGACTTCTTCCACGATGTCCTCCATGGGCCGGCTCTTCTGCTTGCCCGTGATGATGGGGATGGCGCAGTAGGCACAGTGGCGGTTGCAGCCTTCGCTTATCTTGAGGTAGGCGTAGTGTGGCGGAGTGGTGAGGTGTCGGTCGTTGGCAGCCTCGGGGTGATAGGCATTGCCCAGGTCGGTGATGATCTGTTCCCAGTCGAATTTGCCGTAGAAGCGGTCCACCTCGGGCAGTTCCGTCTGGAGCTCCTTGAGGTGTCGCTGCGAGAGGCATGCCCTGCTGCTTGCGTTGTGCCAGCTCCAGTATCATGTTGATGCTCTCCTCCTTTGCGTCGGCAATGAATCCGCAGGTGTTCACGATGGCAATCTCGCCGCGGGGGTCTTCGGCATCGTGCGTCACACGGTAGCCGCACAGCTCCAGCTGTCGGATGAGCTTCTCGCTGTCCACCAGGTTCTTGCTGCAGCCGAGGGTGATGAGGTCAACACATTTACGATTTACCATTTACGATTTATTCCCCCTAAAGGGGGCTAGGGGGTCAAGGGTCTTATGAGGTCTTGAACAGCGAGTCCACGAACTCGCGGCGGTTGAAGGGTTGCAGGTCTTCCATGCGCTCTCCGAGGCCGATGTAGCGGACGGGTATCTTGAACTGGTCGCTGATGCCGATGACCACTCCACCCTTTGCGCTGCCGTCGAGCTTGGTGATGGCGAGGCTGCTGACGTCGGTGGCGGAGGTGAACTGCCGTGCCTGTTCGAAGGCGTTCTGTCCGGTGCTGCCGTCCAGGACAAGCATCACGTCGTGCGGTGCGTCGGGGATGAGTTTCTGCAGCACGCGTTTTATCTTCGTCAGCTCGTCCATGAGGCCCTTCTTGTTGTGCAGACGGCCGGCGGTGTCGATGAGTACGACGTCGGCTCCGGAGGCGATGGCGCTGTTCAGGGTGTCGTATGCCACGCTTGCCGGGTCGCTGCCCATCTTCTGTTTCACTACGGGAACGCCTACCCTTTCGCCCCAGATGCATATCTGCTCCACGGCGGCTGCGCGGAAGGTGTCGGCTGCGCCCAGCACAACCTTCAGCCCTGCCTGCTTGAACTGGTAGGCCAACTTGCCGATGGTGGTGGTCTTGCCCACGCCATTCACGCCCACCACGAGGACGACGTACGGCCGCTTGTCCGACGGTATCTGGAAGCCTTCGGTGTCGTCGGCGTTGTTCTCGGTGAGCAGCTGTGCTATCTCGTCGCGCAGGATGCCGTTGAGTTCGCTGGTGGTGACGTACTTGTCGCGTGCCACACGCGCTTCGATGCGCTGGATGATGTTGAGCGTTGTGTCCACGCCCACGTCGCTCGTCACGAGCACTTCCTCCAGGTTGTCGAGCACCTCGTCGTCCACTTTCGACTTGCCGGCAACGGCGCGGGTCAGCTTCCCAAAGAAACTTTCCTTGGTCTTTTCGAGGCCCTGGTCCAGCGTCTCCTTTTTCTCTTTGGTGAAGAAATTAAAGAATCCCATGTCTTTCGTCTGTTTATTTTGTGCGCAAAGTTAGTAAAAAAAGTCGAATTCATCGCAAAACTCTGATTTTATTTATACTTATTTACACTTGGCGGCACAATTCTGTCTCCTTCGCGGCCTATGCTGCATGGTGGCCCGCCACTCTGCCCAAATTGACATATTGCTTCCGAATCGGCGTTTTTGCTTACACTATGGATTTCCACCGACTCGCTCTAAGCGCTTAAAATCGTTCCGACCTTACTTTTCCTCCCTTTCGGCCTTTCATGCGCTTAAAACGAATCCATACTGACAACCAGCGCGTTACAAGTCACAAAAAGCACAGGATTTGTTCATTCTGCCAACCGCAGCTGCCAAAAACGCACGCTTTTCGGTCATTTTGGGCCCAAAATTCCACCCAAAGCTCCACGTCGCGATTCCAGGAAGCGCAGGGTCGCTAAGAAATAAGCGCAGGGCGCTTCCGAAAAAACGGCACGCCGCGAGGGGAGACGAAGCACGGAGAAAGCACCGAAACGGCACGGAAAACCGCCCTTTGCGACACAGAGAAATATATCCATCTGTCAGCAGAACAGCTATTCCGCTGACAGATTGTCAACAGGAGACGCGCATCGCACTCGTCGGGCACGCGCATACGTATAATAAACAATGTACGGCTCACCTACAAGAAGAAAGCACTTTTTACCCCCGGAACGATAAAATTTTTACTTATAAATAATGTGTAGTTGAAAAAAATGCCTTACCTTTGCGGCGCAATTTAACTTCGGAAGGAGACAGAAGAAGTTAAATGGAGATAGAAGAAGATAGAAGAAGATAGTAGACTACTAAAAACATCATAATGGCGAAAGACAATCTGGTAATCGTGGAGAGCCCCGCAAAGGCTAAAACCATCGAGAAGTTTCTTGGAGACAATTATAAGGTTCTGTCCAGCTACGGACACATACGCGACTTGAAGAAGAAAACGTTCAGCGTGGACGAAAAGACGTTCGCTCCGCAGTACGAAGTGCCCGCCGACAAGGTGAAGCTCGTGGCACAGCTGCGCAGTCAGGCCGAACAGGCAAGCATGGTCTGGCTGGCATCCGATGAAGACCGCGAAGGAGAAGCCATCAGCTGGCACCTGTACGAAGTGCTCGGCCTCGAGCCGAAGACCACCCGGCGCATCGTCTTCCACGAGATAACGAAGCCCGCCATACTGGAAGCCATACAGCATCCGCGGCAAATCGACCTCAACCTGGTGAACGCACAGCAGGCCCGTCGCGTGCTGGACCGCATCGTGGGCTTCAAGCTCAGCCCCGTGCTCTGGCGCAAAGTGAAGCCGAGCCTCTCGGCAGGCCGCGTGCAGAGCGTTGCCGTCCGACTCATCGTGGAGCGCGAACGCGAGATTCAGGATTTCCATGGCGAAGAGAACTACCGCATCACAGCCCTCTTCTGCACCTCCTCAGGCAGCGAGGTGAAGGCTGAACTCAGCCGTCGCTTCCACACAGCCGACGAGGCACGCGCCTTCCTGGAGAGCTGCCGCGGCTGCCGATTCAGCGTGCAGGACATCGCCACGAAGCCCGTCAAGCGCTCGCCCGCACCGCCCTTCACCACCAGCACCCTGCAGCAGGAGGCTGCCCACAAGCTCGGCTTCACCGTGGCACAGACCATGATGATAGCACAACACCTCTACGAGAGCGGACGCATCACCTACATGCGTACCGACAGCGTCAACCTGAGCACACTCTGCCTGGGCGCAAGCAAGAAAGTCATCGCCGAGCAGATGGGAGAGGATTACGTCAAGACACGTCAGTACCACACCAGCTCGAAGGGCGCTCAGGAGGCTCACGAAGCCATCCGCCCCACCTATATGGACCAGCAGCAGATAGAAGGCAACATGCAGGAGCGACGCCTCTACGACCTCATCTGGAAGCGCACCATTGCCAGCCAGATGGCCGACGCTGAGCTGGAACGCACACAGGCCACCATCAGCATCGAGGGCAAGGAAGAGACCTTCCAGGCCGAGGGCGAGGTCATCAAGTTCGACGGCTTCCTGCGCGTCTACAGCGACCAGAATGGCGACAACGAAGCTGATACCGAGTTCGAAAGCCTCAGCATCCTGCCCGCCATGACCGTCGGCGAGAACCTCACCCGCGAACAGATTACGGCCACACAGCGCTTCTCGCAACGTCCCGTCCGCTACAACGAAGCCAGCCTCGTGCGCAAACTCGAAGAACTCGGCATCGGCCGTCCCAGCACCTACGCCGCTACCATCACCACCATACAGCAGCGCGAGTATGTGGAAAAGGGCGACAAACCAGGCGAGGAACGCACCTTCGAGACTCTCACCCTGCAGGGCGACGAGCTGACCACAGCTCAGCACACCACCATCGTCGGACAGGAGCGCGGCAAACTGCTGCCCACCGACACGGGCATCGTGGTCAACGACTTCCTCAAGGAGAACTTCCCCGAAATCATGGACTACAACTTCACGGCCGACATCGAAAAGAAGTTCGACGACATCGCCGAAGGCAAGATTTCATGGGAAGGCGTGGTGAAGGACTTCTACGAGGGCTTCGAACCGCTCGTGGAGAAGTCGGTCAACACCTTCACCGAACACAAAGTGGGCGAACGCCTCCTGGGCAACGACCCCGTCACCGGCGCTCCCGTCACCGTAAAGATAGGCCGCTTCGGTCCCGTCGCACAGATGGGAGGCCCCGACAGCGGACACAAACCGCGCTTCGCACAGCTCGCCGCAGGACAGACCCTGGAGAACATCACCCTGGAGGAAGCACTCGAACTCTTCCGACTGCCACGCAAACTGGGCATGTACGAGGGGCAGCCCGTCATCATCGGCGCGGGCAAGTACGGCCCGTACGTCTCGCACAAGGGCTCCTACGTCTCTGTCCCCAAGGACACAGACCCCCTGAAGATTACCTTCGAGCAGGCGGTCATCATGATGCACCGCAAGCACATGGAGGAGGCAGAACGGCACCTCAAGTCCTTCAGCGAAGACCCCGAACTGGAGATACTGAACGGTCGCTACGGCCCCTACCTCGTATACAAGGACACCAACTACCGTCTGCCTAAAGCCCTACACGAACGGGCTAAGGACCTGACCTACGAAGAGTGTATGCAAATCATCGACGAACAGGGCGAGAAACCTGCTCCGAAGACCACCAAACGACGCTTCACACGCAAATGAAAAGCATCATCCTGGTCGGATACATGGGCTCGGGCAAGACGACCGTAGGCCGACAGCTTGCCGCTGCCCTGGGACGCACCTTCTACGACCTCGACTGGTACATCGAAATGCGCTACCACCGCTCTGTGGCACAAATCTTTGCCGAACGCGGCGAAGAGGGCTTCCGCGAGCTGGAACGCAACATGCTGCACGAGGCGGCCGAGTTCGAGGACATCGTGCTCAGCTGCGGCGGCGGCACACCATGCTTCTTCGACAACATGGACTACATCTGCTCCGTGGGCGAAAGCGTCTACCTGAAGGCTACGCCCGAAGTGCTGGCTCAACACCTCCGCATGGGCAAGGTGGAACGTCCGCTCATCAAGGGAAAGACCGGCGAGGAGCTGGCCGAATACATTCGCGCCTCGCTCCAAGAGCGCGAACCCTTCTACATGAAAGCAAAACACATCGTCGACGTCACACTGCTCGACAACTACGACAAACTGCAAATCAGCGTTCAGCTCATCCGAAAGAAACTGAATTTGTAAGGGAGTATAATTATGAATTATGAATTGATAATTATGAATTGAAATGAAGAAGTGGCGCATTGAGGACTCTGAGGAACTCTACAACATCAAGGGATGGGGAGTCAATTACTTTGGCATCAACGAAAAGGGACATGTCTATGTCACGCCCAAGAAGAACAGCGTGCAGGTCGACCTGAAGGAGGTCGTCGACCAGCTGGCCACACGCCATGTGACGGCGCCTGTGCTGCTGCGCTTCCCCGACATCCTCGACAATCGCATTGAGAAGACCGACGAATGCTTCCGCAAGGCTGGCAAAGAGTACGAATACAAGGGCGAGCACTTCATCATCTTCCCCATCAAGGTGAACCAGATGCGCCCCGTCGTGGAGGAGATTATCAGCCACGGCAAACGCTATAACCTGGGCCTCGAAGCCGGCTCCAAGCCCGAGCTGCATGCCGTCCTCGCCACCAACATGGACAGCGACAGCCTCATCATCTGCAACGGCCACAAGGACCAGAACTTCATCGAGCTGGCGTTGCTGGCACAGAAGATGGGCAAGCGCGTGTTCCTCGTTATCGAGAAGTTGCCGGAGCTGGCCATCATTGCCGAGACTGCCAAAAAGCTTGGCGTGCACCCCAACCTGGGCATCCGCATCAAGCTGGCATCGGGCGGCAGCGGCAAATGGAGCGAGAGCGGCGGCGACGCATCGAAGTTCGGACTGAACTCCTCGGAGCTGCTCATGGCGTTGCAGATGCTCGACGAGCTTGGCCTGCGCGACTGCCTCCGACTCATTCACTTCCACATCGGCAGCCAAATCAACAAGATACGCCGCATCAGCACAGCCCTGCGCGAGGCAGCACAATACTATGTGCAGCTCCATGCGATGGGCTTCGGCATTGAGTTCGTCGACTGCGGTGGCGGACTGGGCGTCGACTACGACGGCACCCGCAGCAGCAATAGCGAGAGCAGCGTGAACTACAGCATTCAGGAGTACGTCAACGACTGTGTCTATACCTTCGTCGAGGCGGCTAACAAGGCCGACATCCCCCACCCCAACATCATCACGGAGGGCGGACGCTCGCTGACCGCACACCACAGCGTGCTCATCATCGACGTGCTGGAGAGCGTCTCGGCGCCCCAGATGCCCGAAGACTTCGAACCAGGCCCAGAGGACCACAAGCTGGTGCACGACCTGACGGAGATATGGGACAAGCTCTCTTCGCGCTCCCTGCTTGAGGACTGGCACGATGCAGAGGACATTCGCGAGGAGGCGCTCGACCTCTTCCGCCATGGCATCATCGACCTCAAGACACGCGCACAAATCGAATCGCTCTACTGGGCCATCAGTCACGAAGTGGCAGAGTTGGCTCACCACCAGAAGCATGTGCCCGACGAACTGCGCAAACTCGACAAGCAGATGGCAGACAAGTACTTCTGCAACTTCTCGCTCTTCCAGAGCATGCCCGACTCGTGGGGCATCGACCAGCTCTTCCCCATCATGCCCATCGCACGACTGGAAGAGCAGCCCACCCGAAGCGCCACGCTGCAGGACATCACCTGCGACAGCGACGGCAAGATTTCGGCCTACGTCAACGGCGGACAGCAGACGAACTACATCCCGCTGCACCCCATTCGCCCGGGCGAACATTATTATATAGGCGTCTTCCTCGTCGGTGCATACCAGGAGATACTGGGCAACATGCACAACCTCTTCGGCGACACGAATGCCGTACACATCAGCGTCGATAAGGAAGAATACAACATCGAACAATTCATCGATGGCGAATCCGTCGCCGATGTGCTCGAATACGTGCAGTACGACCCGAAGAAGCTGGTGCGCCGCCTCGAGATATGGGTCAGCAAAGCCATCAAGGACGGCAAGATAACCCCAAGCGAAGGCAAGGAGTTCATCAGCAACTACAGGGCAGGACTGTACGGATATACCTATCTGGAATAGATTATTTCGGGGGTTAGAGGTAAGAGGTTAGGGGTGAGAGAATACCTGCTGCCCCTGCTTCTGCTGCCAAAGCATTCCTCTAACCTCTAACCACTAACCTCTAACCACGAAAGCCCTCTGCATGCAGTTCCCTCCCCATAGAGGGGGAGGGTTAGGGAGAGGGTCTTTGACTATGAATTACATTAAGTACATTGGTGTCGATGACCTCGACATCGACCTTTTCGAGAGCCAATACGTCGTGCCGGAAGGCATGAGCTATAACTCCTATCTTATCGAAGACGAGAAGATAGCCATCATGGACACAGCGGACCGCCGCAAAGGTGAGGAATGGAAAGCGAACCTCACGGCAGCGCTTGCAGGCCGTAAGCCCGCCTACCTCGTGGCGCATCACATGGAACCCGACCACGCGTCGCTCATTGCCGACGTGCTCACAGCTTATCCCGAACTGCAACTTGTCTGCAGCGCTCAGGCCTTGAAGATGCTGCCCAACTTCTTCGATGGTTTCCCGTTCGAAGGTCGCGTCATCACCGTGAAGGAAGGCGATACACTCTCCCTGGGCAGCCACACACTCCACTTCATCGCCGCGCCCATGGTGCATTGGCCCGAAGTGATAATGAGCTACGAGGACAAGGAGAAGGTGCTCTTTGCGGCTGACGGTTTCGGTAAGTTCGGAAGAGTCTTCGGACCCTCCTCCGACCCCTCCCTTGTAGGGAGGGGAGTATATAGTCTTCCAGAAGTATCTTCCCCCCTCCCTACAAGGGAGGGGTTGGGAGAGGGTCCGGAGACCTGGTCTTGGCCTTGCGAGGCTCGCCGTTACTACTTCAACATCTGCGGCAAGTATGGCGTGCAGGTGCAGAACGTGCTGAAGAAGGCTGCCAACCTCGACATACAGGCCATTTGCCCGCTGCACGGCCCCGTCCTCACAGGCGAGGCGATGAAAGAGGCCATCAGGCTTTATGACATTTGGAGCCGCTACGAACCTGAGAGCGAAGGCGTGCTCGTGGCATACGCCAGCATCCATGGCGGCACGGCAGCGGCAGCAGAGCGTCTCGGAGAGATTCTTCGTGAGAAAGGTGCGAAGAAGGTTGTGGTGAGCGACCTCAGCCGCGACGATATGGCAGAGGTCATCGAGGATGCCTTCCGCTATCCGAACATTGTGGTCATGGCCGCAAGCTATGATGCAGGCGTGTTCCCCGTCATGCACGACTTCCTTTATCACTTGCAGATAAAGAACTACCAGAAGCGTCGCTTCGGCATCGTCGAGAACGGCAGCTGGGCTCCCACCGCAGGCCGTGTCATGCGCGAGATGATTGAGGCAATGAAGGATTGTACGATAGTCGAGCCTCTCGTCACCATCCGTTCCCGCATGAAGCCCGCCGACGAAGAACAGCTCGCTCTCCTTGCTGATGCCATGCTGGCCTGAAGAAAACTTCATTTCCCGGCTGAGCGAAACACTTAACCGTTTCACACGCTCAATCAGACAAGTATCCGTTCCCTAACACACGAAGTGTCAGGAAACGGATACTTCTTTTATTAGCATCCTTCACCCCACAAGCACAACAACAGTCAACCTGAAAGGCGGCACCATCGAAGGCAACGTCTATGGCGGCGGCAACAAAGCAGAAGTGACTGGCAACACCAACGTTGTGATAGGAAGATAAGGGCGCAGCCAAGTGTCCGTTTCCGAACATCAGAGAGTGTCCACTTTCGGACACTCTCTTTTTGTGCGCATCTCATTATCAAAAGGTTGTGAGTTTGGCACGCTTCTTGCTATATATAATGTGAATCATTAAAACACTAAATTGTAAATGAAACACATTAGACAAGTATTATTGATGATGCGCGAGGAAAAGCTGTTCTCCGGCATTCACATCGCAGGAACAGCAATGGCGCTGGCCTTCACGATGGTGATGGCTGTGGTGTATTACATCAAGTTGGCTCCCATTTATCCCGAGGCGAACAGAGCCCGGACCTTGTATTTCGAGGGCATCAGGGTAGTGGCGGAGAACAGAGGACAAGGTCAGATGCCGTTCGGCCAGAAGGCTTTGGAGGAGTGGTTCGAGGCGAGTCCCAACATCAAGTATTGTGCGCCGACCACGTTGGCTTGCGGTACGGGCAAGCTTTGGGGAAAGAGCCTCCAGCCCGTCGCACTTGGTAATGGCGAGTTCGTCGAGGCTGTCACGAACGAGACCAACGCGGACTTCTTCAAGATTTATGAGTACGAGTTCCTCGAGGGCAGGGCATTCACGAAGCAGGAGGTCGATAACCTCGACATGGTTTGCGTCATTGGCGATGGCTTTGCAGAGCGTCTGTTCGGCAAGGGCATCGAGGCGGTGGGCAAGACGGTAAGCTTGGAGGACAGCTACGAGTTGCGGGTCGTGGGCGTCGTCCGGCAGGGAAGTCAGCTCGCGCCAGACAGCTACGCCGACCTCTTCATGCCTTACACGCCCGACCATGTCATCTATAGAGACTCCCCGTATGCAGGCAACTTCTCCATCGTGGCTACTGTGAAAGACTCCAAGCACCTGAAGGCATTGCGCAAGGAACTGGAGGAATTGGAGGCACGACTGACGATAAACCAAGTGGAGATAACAGGCGGTGTCATGTTCTTCGGGGAAGGTGTCAAAACGAAAGTGGATCTGACGAGCAACTTGGAGAGTCACGCCATGCACGCTCTCCGCACATCGAACCGCAAGGATAGTCTCACCAACGTTTCCAACAGGCAACTCATCATGCACTTCGCCGGCCTGCTCTTTGTCCTGCTATTCGTGCCGGCACTCAATCTGTGCGGCATCGTGGCAGGCAGAATGGAGAGGCGCACGGCGGAGATGGCTGTCCGCAAGACCTTCGGAGCACGTCGCAGCACGCTCTTGAACCAAGTGGTGACGGAGAATCTCGTGTTGACCAGCATCGGCGGACTCATCGGACTTGCGCTTTCGTGGCTCTCCATTTACAACTTCCGCACCGAACTGCTTGGCATGTTCTTCGACAACACGACACTCAGCTCGGCTCCCATCGTGACGGGCGAAATGTTGTTCGCGCCCCTGCTATTCGTCGGATGCTTTGCCGCCATACTTGTGCTGAACGTGCTTTCCGCGTTATTGCCGGCTTGGCTTAGTTTAAGGAAACCGATTGTAGAGTCGATGATGGAGAAAAGGTAAGAGACCCCCTCTAACTCCCCCTCTATGGGGAGGACTTCATTCACACTAAACACAACATAAAACAAAATAACAATGAATAACAAACGAACTTTTCGCCTATCACTCCCCTCCTTAGAGGGAGGGGTCAGGGGTGGGTCTGTAGGGCCTTCTGTATGGCTCTTCCTCGAACTTGTCATCATTACCGTTGTGGCTTGGGTCGTGTTCGATCCGGCGATTGTAAACCTCTACTACAAGAGTTTGCCGAGTGGCTACGACAACGACCGCCTGTTGTATGCCGAGACGATTCTGAACAGAATCTCCGTGGACGGACATTACCTCGTGACGGACGAGCGCAAGCAGGAGATGATTCGTCGGCTTGAATCGGTGGAGGGCATAGAGAGTGTCTATGTTTATGACAATAATTGGGGCTCGATTGGCTTTGATAACGTCAGCTTCTACATGCTGAAGAAAGACCAGGACACACTGTGGGTTCCTCAAATCAGCTTCATTCATGATGCCAGCTTCTTCGAGACGTACGGCCTGAAACCTCTGCCCGGAAGCCCGTCGGCAAAGGAACTCTCGCACATCCAATTGCGTTCGGACGAGATTGTCCTGACGCGGAGCGCAGCCATTTCATACTTTGGGACGGACGATGTTGTAGGCAAGCACGTCCAGAACATGGTGAACAATACGCTCGATGAATTGACTGTGGCAGGCGTGGTCGAAGACATCCGCGTGTCTCCGGCACGTGCCGTCCGCTCGCTCCTCTTCAGTCCCAGCGACCTGAACGTCTATAATATATACTTCGCCATTCGCTTGAAGAAAGGCATCAACCCCAAACGTTTCGTCGAGGAACACGGGAAGGAACTCATCGCGCAAGGCAAGACGGACTACTGCCGCATACGTCGGCTCATGACTTTCGACGAGCATCTCCAGCAGATGGAACTCGACGAAGGGCGCCCGCAAGAGGTGAACCGAAGCCTCACGTTAGCGCTGTTCTTCCTCGTCAACCTGTGTCTGGCGGTCATCGGAACGGTATGGCTGCAGGCAAGACGCAAGACGGAAGAGTGTGGCATACGTCGCGCTTTCGGAGCCACCCGCTCGCGGCTGCTGTTCTCATTCCTCGCGGACGGTGCTTTGATGGCAACCGTCGCCGTCGTCATCGGCTGCATCATCTTCCTGAATTACGCTTACAGCGGTTTCGAGATAGCAAACGGCTACGAGAACTTCGATACGATGTACTGTCCGGAATTCTTCACGCCGAAGTCCGACCGCACTTGGGTGGAGCACTTCATGCCGCACTTCCTCATCGTGTCCGGCGTGGTATACATTATTATATTATGTACCGTCCTCATCGGCACCACGATTCCAGCCTTGAAGATAATAGGCACGAAAGTCACCGACGCACTGAGGGAAGAGTAGCACCCTTAGAGGGAATTCAAAATTCAAAATTTATAAATTCAAAATTATTATAACAAGCATTATGGAAACTGTAATCAAACTGACTGAGATTAACAAAATCTATCGTACTGAAGAAGTGGAGACACAAGCGTTGGAGAATGTGAACATTGAAGTAAAGAAGGGCGAGTTCCTGAGCATCATGGGTCCTTCCGGCTGTGGCAAATCCACGCTCCTCAACATCATGGGACTCCTTGACGAGCCCACGAGCGGCACCATAGAGCTGTGCGGCACGAAGATTGACCCGAAGCTCTCCGACAACCAGATGGCAGAGATTCGCAACAAGACGCTGGGCTTCGTGTTCCAGAGCTTCCACCTCATCTCAACGCTCAACGTACTGGACAACGTGCAGATACCGCTCATCTATCGCGGCGTGCGCAGCAGCGAGCGCATCCGTCTGGCCAAGGAAGTCATCGAGCGCGTCGGCCTCTCGCACCGCATGAAGCATCGTCCCACTCAGCTCTCCGGCGGTCAGTGTCAGCGTGTCGCCATTGCCCGCGCCATCATCGGCAACCCCGAGATACTCCTTGCCGACGAGCCGACAGGTAACCTCGACTCGAAGATGGGTGCCGAGATTATGGAACTGCTCCATCAACTCAATAAAGAAGACGGCAGAACGATTGTGATGGTAACGCACAACGAGAAGCAAGCCGAGCAGACCGACCGCATCATCAAGTTCCTCGACGGTAGGCAGATTCAGTAACCCCACCCCTGCCCCTCCCGAGGGAGGGGAGTAGTTACAAACAAGAACAGATTATTAGACGAATAATATATGAACATATTATCCAGCTTTAAAAACTATATACTCTCCTCCCTCGGGAGGGGCTGGGGGATGGGGTCTCATGCCTTCGCCCTCATCCGTGCCGACAAACTGTTCTCCACCATCTACATTGCGGGCACAGCCGTTGCCATTGCCTCGGCCATGGTGATCGCCATCGTGCTGAACATCATGCTGGCGGACATCAGGCCAGAGGTGAACCGCAGCCGGACGCTCTACACGGTCAGCAGCTTCATCAAGGAGTCGAAAGTGGGTGAGCCAGTCCTAACAGGCCACTCCACCGAGGCCATCGACTCGTGCTTCAAGAAGATGCAATGCGTGGAGGCCGTATCAGGCACCTCCATCATCTATAACC
>CADCCR010000041.1 GCA_902799985.1 uncultured Bacteroidales bacterium
GCTTGTACGACGGCGTGAAGTCTCTCAACAAGAACTGCAAGCTCTACGGCTTCCTGATGGGCCCCGGCGGACTGGTTGACCACAAGTATGTGGAGTTCACAGACGAGTTTATCGACGAATATCGCAACACCGGCGGCTTCGACATCATCGGCTCCGGCCGTACGAAGCTCGAGAAGGAGAGCCAGTTCGAGAGCGGCATCGAGATTCTCCGCAAGCTCGGCATCAAGGCTCTCGTCATCATCGGTGGTGACGACAGCAACACCAACGCTTGCGTCCTCGCTGAATACTATGCCCAGAAGAACTATGGTGTGCAGGTCATCGGCTGCCCCAAGACCATCGACGGCGACCTGAAGAACGAGCAGATTGAGACCAGCTTCGGCTTCGACACAGCCTGCAAGACCTACAGCGAGCTGATTGGCAACATCCAGCGCGACTGCAACAGCGCCCGCAAGTACTGGCACTTCATCAAGCTCATGGGCCGCAGCGCCAGCCACATCGCCCTGGAGTGTGCCCTCGAGACACAGCCCAATGTCTGCCTCATCAGCGAAGAGGTGGAGCAGAAGGAAATGAGCCTCGACGACGTTGTCACCTACATCGCAAAGATTGTGGCCGACCGCGCAGCCGACGGCAACAACTTCGGTACCGTCCTCATCCCCGAAGGTCTGATTGAGTTCATTCCCGCCATCAAGAAGCTCATCGCTGAGCTCAACGAAGTGCTCACCGACCCCGCAACAGGCGAGAGCCGCGACTTCGAGAGCAAGGACGCACAGGTGGCATTCGTCAAGAGCCACATCGCACCCGAGAACCTCGCTGTGCTCGAGAGCCTGCCGAAGGACGTGGAGCGTCAGCTCTGCCTCGACCGCGACCCCCACGGTAACGTACAGGTCAGCCTCATCGAGACCGAGAAGCTCCTCTCCGCAATGGTTGCCATGAAGCTCGACAAGTGGAAGCAGGAAGGCAAGTACAACGGCAAGTTCTCCGCTCAGCACCACTTCTTCGGCTACGAAGGCCGTTGCGCTGCTCCCAGCAACTACGATGCCGACTACTGCTACAGCCTCGGCTACAATGCCAGCCGCCTGATTGCCAACGGCAAGACCGGCTACATGAGCGTCATCAAGAACACCACGGCTCCCGCTGCCGAATGGATTGCCGGCGGTGTGCCCATCACGATGATGATGAACATGGAGCGTCGCAACGGTGCCATGAAGCCCGTCATCCGCAAGGCTCTCGTCGAGCTGGACGGTGCGCCCTTCAAGTACTTCGCCAGCAAGCGCGAAGAGTGGGCTAAGAACACCTGCTACGTTTATCCCGGTCCCATCCAGTACTGGGGTCCCAGCGAGGTCTGCGACCAGTGCACCAAGACGCTGGCTCTGGAGCAAGCCTAAGGCCTTTCCGGATTTAAGACTAAGGAATCAGGATTAAAGCATTAGAAATAGATGAAGAACCCTCATTCCCCTTCCGGGGGAGCTCAGCGCAAGACCACGAGAAAGCGCAAGAAGAAGGCTCCCTCGAAAGGAGGATGGGGGTTCCTCCATTTCTTCCGTCGCTTCCCGGCCTGGCTTCTCTGGCTTGGCGGCATCCTCATCACGGCAGCCTATGTCTGCCTCTTCTACTATCTCTTTGTCAGTCCCTTCAGCTTCCGCTGGCGTGCCATCTATGGCAATCCAAGCTATCCCGAAGGGTACGACATTCGTGGCATCGACATCAGTCACTATCAGGAGCGCATCAACTGGGAGAAGCTTCGCAATGCCACCATCGCAGGCGCGCCCGTTCGCTTCGTCTTCATCA
This sequence comes from uncultured Bacteroidales bacterium, assembly GCA_902799985.1. Classification (GTDB taxonomy): domain Bacteria; phylum Bacteroidota; class Bacteroidia; order Bacteroidales; family Bacteroidaceae; genus Physcousia. The sequence continues at coordinate 1,789 of CADCCR010000041.1, forward strand.
AGGCAACGGAAGGCGTGAAGCTGTTGGACGATAACTTCAACGACAACTTCTATCTCTCGCGGCAAAACGCCTTGATACGTGGCGCTTACCATTTCTTTGTTCCCGGAGCAAATGCCCGTCAGCAAGCGGAGTTCTATCTGCATCAGGTTCATCTCGAACCCGGCGACTTGGCTCCCGTCCTCGATGTCGAGAAGATAGGTAACCTGTCGCCCCAGCAGTTGCGTCGCGATGTGAAGACCTGGCTCGACATTGTTGAACACAAGTACGGCGTCAAGCCCATTCTTTATACAAGCTACAAGTTCAAGCTCGATTACTTGGGCACGCCGGAGTTCGACGCTTACCCTTATTGGATTGCCCATTACTATGTGGACAAGTTGGAGTACAAAGGGCAATGGGCCTTCTGGCAGCACACCGATTGTGGTAAAGTGGCGGGCATCCAAGGCTTCGTCGACTGCAACATCTTCAACGGCAACCTTTCCGACTTAATGCAATTTACCCTTCCCGAACCGGAGTGACCGACTCAAGAAGGGTAAACAGATTGTTCGCTTTTCCCCGTCATTTCAGGGGGAAAGATGCGTATCTTTATTGAACGGGAATCTTTTCGACGCGAGCTATGTGCCGACCGCCTTCGAAGGATGTTGCAAGGAACTCGTCCATGATGGCATCGGCCTCCTCGTTGGTGATGAATCGGCCGGGCATAGCGAGCACGTTGGCATCGTTGTGCTGGCGAGCGAGGTGTGCTATCTCGGGCAACCAGCAGAGGGCAGCCCGGATGGACTGATGCTTGTTGAGCGTCATGCTGATGCCTTGACCGCTGCCGCAGATGGCGATGCCCATCTCGCACTCGCCTGCTTCGAGGCCACGGGCAAGGGCGTGGGCAAAGTCGGGGTAGTCACAACTGGCCTCGCTGTAAGTGCCATAGTCGTGGAACTTGATGCCTTTGGCTTCGAGATAATCCTTTACGTGCTGCTTGAGCGCATAGCCAGCATGGTCGCTGGCAAGTCCGATGTTAGTCATAATTAACAATTAAAAGTTAACAATTAAAAATTGATAGCTTGGGCTATTGATTGCCTTTTGTGGCTTTCAATTTTTCATTATTCATTTAATACTTTTAAAGCTTGTTCGTAGACGTTCTCTGCCGTGAAGCCAAACTTCTGGTCGAGCACCTTATAGGGAGCTGAGTAACCGAAGCTGTCGAGACCCCAGATGAAGCTGTCGGGGTGTGCGCCGACCAGGAAGCCCTGCAAGTTGACGGGCAGTCCGGCGGTCAGGCCAAACACTTTGCTGCCAATGGGGAAGAGCTTCTGCTGATAGCTGATGGGCTGTTCGCGGAAGAGCCCTTCGCTGGGTGCACTCACCACACGTACCTTGTATCCGTCCTTACGTAGGAGACGTGCACCTGCAATGAGTGTGCTGACCTCAGAACCGTTGCCGACGAAGATGATGTCGAAGGGTTCGTCGCTCTCTGCTGCGAGATATGCGCCACGAGCTGCACCGCTATAGTCTGTTCCTGCGGGCAGGTCTTCTATCGTCTGTCGGCTGAGGATGAGGGCAGTAGGCGAGCTGGTATTCTCCATGGCCAGCTTCCAGCAGCAGGTAGTGGCTTTTCCGTCGGCAGGGCGCAGCACGAGCATCGAGTTGCGTCCGCTGTGGTTCTTCATCTTTTCCATCAGACGAATTTGTGCTTCCTGTTCCACGGGTTCGTGTGTCGGTCCGTCTTCGCCGACGCGGAAGGCATCGTGCGACCATACGAACTTAATGGGAACTTCCATGAGTGCGGCCATGCGGATGGCGGGCTTCATGTAGTCGCTGAAGACGAAGAATGTGCCGCAAGCTGCAATGATGCCGCCATGAAGCATCATGCCGATGCAGCAGCAGGCCATTGTCAACTCGGACACACCGGCTTGCAGGAAGCCGCCGCCATAGTTGTCGCGCGAGATGACCGAAGCACCTCCCTTGATGAAGCCGTCCGTCTTGTCGGAGTTGCAGAGGTCGGCCGAACTGACAATCATGTTGGGGACCCGCTTAGCGAGCAGGGAAAGGCATGCGCTGGAGGCGTTGCGTGTAGCATCATTCGGCTTCTGCTCGATGCTGTTCCAATCGATATCTGGCAGCTTGCCGGCAAACCAGTCTTCCAGTTGTGCTGCCTTCTCGGTGTTCTGTGCTGCCCATGCCTGTTCCTCTTCGTAGCGTGAACGAACATCTTCCTCCAACTCCTTGAGGCGTGCTTCGTAGAGCGCAGCCACTTCGGGGAAGATGACAAAGGGCGCATCGGGATTGCCGCCAAGATTGGTGATGGTGTTGCGGTAGGCATCGCCGCCGAGGGGTGCGCCATGCGTCTTGCAGCTGCGTTCGTAGCTGCTGCCGTCGGCCTGAAGTGCGCCCTTGCCCATGACGCAATGGCCGATGATGAGGGTCGGTTTTCCTGTGACGCCTTTGGCTTTCGTGAGAGCCTCGCGTATCTGTGCCACATCGTTGCCGTCAATGTCGAATACTTCCCAGCCGCAAGCACGGTATCTGGCTGCCGTGTCTTCGCTGGTCACGACGGATGTCTCGGTGGAGAGCTGGATGTCGTTGGCATCGTAGAACATGATGAGGTTGTCCAGTCCCAAGTTTCCTGCGATGCGGGCTGCACCTGCGCTTATCTCCTCCTGTATGCCGCCGTCGCTGATGTAGGCATATATGGTTTCCTTCAGGAAGGTCGGGTTGCCCGTCTTGGCATAGAGGAACTTGGCAGCGATGGCAGCACCAACGGCATAGGTGTGTCCTTGTCCCAAGGGGCCGCTGCTGTTCTCGATGCCGCGCTCGTAGCAAACCTCGGGATGACCGGGAGTGGGAGAGCCCCATTGACGTAGCTCTTGCAGCTCTTCGAGGGTGAACTTGCCGATGAGGGCCAGCTCGGCATAGAGCATCGGCGACATGTGACCGGGGTCGAGGAAGAAGCGGTCGCGCCCCTTCCACGTGGGATTCTTCGGGTCGAATTGCAGGAACTCGCTGTAGAGGACATTGATGAAGTCTGCACCGCCCATTGCTCCACCGGGATGTCCGCTCTTTGCTTTCTCTACCATCGCTGCGGCCAGGATGCGGATGTTGTCGGCTGCACGATTCATAACAGGAATGCTATTCATATATGCTAAACGTTATCGTGATACTTAATCTTCCTTTTGGCAAAGATATGACATTTTAGCCGAAGTACCAACCTTCAGCCTTTCTTTATTTGCTTAAGATGTCAAATTGCACTCCGACATGCGGAATGTGCCGCCTACCCATTCGGTGAAAGGCTCTTCGCCTTGCAGTTTGTGCCAGTCAAGGAGTCTCCCTTCGCTATCCGTCTCAACGACCACCGGCCCTTGTTGCAACGTTCCGTCCGGCAGACAGATATCATGGTAGGCACGCTTCATCGTCTCGTCCGGTTGTTGCGGTTGTTGCGGTTGTTGCGGTTCTGCCGTTGCGGGATGCCGCGTTCCGGATGTATGGGATTGGGGTTCTCCTTCACGACATGAATCTTACGCTCTCGCGGCTGGCTCTCGCGCATCTGTTGAGGGGTGAGACGTACGCCTTTCTCTACGGGAGAGAATAGCAGCGAATCCCTTTCGAGCGAATCGATGTCGAGCGTGTCGATGGGCATCGGCTCCATTTCTATCTGCTTCTTGTGCATGCGGATGAGTTTCATTTCGCTTATCAGCAGAGGCTTTGGCTTGTCGCTCGACGTGCCTTCCGGCAGGTAGATGAACCCAGCGACGGATTGCAGGGGAATGTCTTCGAGTTCCCTGCTTGGTGAGTATCGCAGCTCGTTCATCGGCGAGGTACGAATCAGTTCGGTGACAGCGGCAACGGTGTCCTCCTCGTAGTAGAAGATGAGTTGCGCTATGGCTTCGTTGAGCATGGAGCGCGCGATGAACTGCGACTTGAAGCGCCATAAGAAGCTGTCGCCCAGGCGGAACGTGGAGTCTGCCTTCATCTGGAAGTTGTAGACAGACTGCACCTGATTGGGGACGATGCAAGCGAAGTCTTTGCCCAGCCAAATGTTGGCCGTGTCGCCTTCGCTGGTGAGGGAAGCAAACTGGTCGCGTGCTGCTTCCGCCTCGAGTCCCATGCGTTCGGCTTGCACGCGCACACGTGTCACCACATCTTTATATATATGGTTCAGCTCTTCGGCGCGACCGCTGTAGTAGACCATCGAGGAGTCGAACTGCGCTTCCGTGATATGGTGCTTGCGGAAGACGGCCTGGATGTACTTGTAGCGAGCGATGTCGGTATTTCCGTTTTGTGCTTCGGCCATTCCCTGAGCCAGATGGAAGTCAACCAGCACGTCCGTCATCTTCTTCTTGCCGAGGATGCCATTAGGCAAGGGTGGGGAACAAGCAAAAAGGAGGAAAGAAAGAAGAAAGGCAGCTCCCTTCCAGCTCCCGCAAAAGAGGGAGCGCAGGCGTTGTGGAAGCCCTCCTCCTCGGGGGAGGGTCAGGGAGGGGGCTGTCTTTCTCATCGGAACATTTTCTGGTTGTAGAAGATAAGGAGCATAGCCACTCCGCATGAGATGCATGCGTCGGCAAAGTTGAAGATGGGACTGAAGAAGATGAAGTGCTCGCCTCCGACATATGGCAGGGAAGCGGGCCAGTCCCATTCGACAATCGGGAAGTAGAACATGTCCACCACGCGCCCCAGCATGAGCTGTCCGTAGCCGGTGCCCCAGGGAACAAGCTCGGCCACGAGAGGTGCGGGCGGATTGTTGAATATCATGCCGTAGAACAGACAGTCGAAGATGTTGCCGGCTGCTCCTGCGGTAATGAGGGTGAGGCAGACAAGGTAGCCCCAGCCGATGCCGCGCCTGATGCCCTTGTAGATGAACCAGGCGAGGAAGGCTACTGCAGCGATGCGGAACGAAGTGAGGAACCACTTGCTGAAGACCTCCATGCCGAAGGCCATGCCGTCGTTCTCGGTGAAGAGGATGTAGAACCAGTCTGTCACCTTGATGCTTTGGTGCAGGTGCATACCGGTCTTGACGGCCACCTTGATGGCTTGGTCGACGGCGATGATGCCGAGCGCAAGGGCTGCGGACGTCAGAGCTTGGGCTTGCTTGCGAGTCATTGTCTATTTCCTTTTGTCGCGAGCGTGCTTTGCTTCGATGGAGAGCGTGGCATGAGGCACGGCACGCAGACGCTCCTTGGGGATGAGCTTGCCTGTCTCGCGGCAGATGCCATAGGTCTTGTTCTGGATGCGGACCAGAGCGGCCTGCAAGCCGGTGATGAACTTCTGGGCACGCATGCACTCGTTCATGAGCGACTCCTTCGAGAGCGTTTCCGAGCCTTCCTCCAAGGTATGGTAGGTGGCATGCGGGTCGTCATCGTCGTCGCTTCCGTTGATTTTTTCCATGAGTACTTCGTAGTCGCTCTTCGCTATAGCGAGCTTCTCGTTGATGAGCTGACGGAACTCCTCGAGTTCTTCGTCGGAGTACCTTACTTTGTTCTCTTCCATATTAAATATAAATATGTATAGGGTTAGACTTTGCTTACTGTCAGTTCCTTGCCGATGCTGATGTTGTCGGCCAGGACTTGGGATGCTATGTAATTGCCGAACTTGCTGAGGCAGGTGCGGTTGTCGTCGCTTTCGGGCACGGTGACGCTGATGCGGTCGGTGATGTCGAAGCCGCTGTCCTTGCGGAGCGTCTGTATGCTGCGAATCAGCTCGCGAGCCACACCTTCCAGCCGGAGGTCTTCGGTGATGGTCAGGTCGAGGGCAACGGTCAGCGTTCCCTCGTTGGCGACGCTCCATCCCGGTATGTCCTGACTGAAGATTTCGATGTCCTCCAGGTCGATGGTCACCTCTTCGCCCGTCTCGAGCTTGAGGGGCAGATGTTCCTTGGCTTCCAGCTCCGCTATCTGTTCCTGGCTCATGGCAAGCACAGCAGCGTTGACGCTCTTCATCAGCTTGCCGAACTTCTTGCCCATAGTGCGGAAGTTACACTTCACCTGCTTGACGAGCATTCCCTGAGCCTCAACGAATTGCAGCTCCTTGACGTTTACCTCGTCCAGGATGAGCTGCTGCATGGCAGCGATGCGTTGCTGCTGCTCTGCGTCGATGGCCGGGATAGCGATGCGTTGCAGAGGTTGCTTCACGACAATCTGCTCCTTCTTGCGCAACGAGAGAATCATGCTCGTCACCTGTTGGGCGAGTGCCATGCGCTGTTCCTGTTCCTGGTCAATCTTCGCATCGTCTGCTACGGGGAACTTCGCCAAGTGTACGCTCTTGGTCTCGCCGCGTCCGGTTGCGTCGTTCAGGTCGCGCCAAAGGCGGTCGGCATAGAACGGAGCGATGGGCGCCATGAGTCGGGCCACCGTCTCGAGGCAAGTGTAGAGTGTCTGATAGGCGCTGAGCTTGTCGAGGCTCATGGCCGAACCCCAGAAGCGCTTCTTCGAGAGGCGGACGAACCAGTTGCTGACGTTGTCGACCACAAAGCTCTGGATGAGACGTCCGGCTCGCGTGGGCTCATAGTCCTCGTAGCATTGGTTCACCTCGCGGACGAGGCTGTTCAGGCAGGAGAGAATCCAGCGGTCCATCTCGGGACGCTCGTTCATCGGCACGTCAGCCTCCTCGTAGCACCAGCCGTCCACGTTGGCATACATGGTCAGGAAGGAATACGTCTGGAAGAGCTTGCCGAAGAAGGTGCGGCTCACTTCCAGCACGCCGTCCTCGTCGAACTTCAGGTTGTCCCAAGGGGCGCTGTTCGTTATCATGTACCAGCGCACAGCATCAGCTCCGTACTTCTCGATAGCTCCGAAGGGGTCCACGGCATTGCCCAGGCGCTTCGACATCTTCATGCCGTTCTTGTCGAGCACCAGTCCGTTGCTGATGACGGCCTTGTAGCTGACGCTGTCGAAGACCATTGTGGCAATGGCATGCAGGGTATAGAACCAGCCGCGTGTCTGGTCCACGCCTTCAGCAATGAAGTCGGCAGGGAAGCTTCCAGCTGGGAGTGAAGAACTTAACTCTTCACTCTTAACTCTCAACTCTTCACTCTTAACTCCCTCAAAGGGATAGTGAATCTGCGCATAGGGCATTGCACCCGAGTCGAACCAAACGTCGATGAGGTCGAGTTCACGCTTCAGCACAGCGCCGCTCTTGCCTACGAGCCAAATCTGGTCGACGAAGGGACGATGCAGGTCGATGCGGTCGTAGTTCTCCTGACTCATGTCGCCGGGCACGAAGCCTTTCTCCTTCAGCGGGTTGCTGGGCATCACGCCAGCGGCAACAGCCTTCTCTATCTCGTTGTACAGCTCTTCCACCGAGCTGATGCAAATCTCTTCGCGCGTGTCCTTGTTGCGCCAGATGGGCAGCGGAGTGCCCCAGTAGCGCGAACGCGACAGGTTCCAGTCGTTGAGGTTCTCCAGCCACTTGCCGAAGCGTCCCGTACCCGTGCTCTCGGGCTTCCAGAGGATAGTGCGGTTCAGCTCAATCATGCGCTCCTTGGCGGCCGACGAGCGGATGAACCACGAATCGAGCGGGTAGTAGAGGATAGGCTTGTCCGTGCGCCAGCAATGGGGATAGTTGTGCACATGCTTCTCGATGCGGAAGGCCGTGCCTTCGTCCTTCATCTCGATGCACATCTTCACGTTGAGGTCCATCTCCTTGGCCGCAGCCTTCTCGTCGTACTTGCCGCCCTCGTTGAACCTTGGGTCGTAGGCATTCTTCACGTAGTCGCCGGAATGCGCCCAGTAGCTGTCGTTGACGCAAGCCTCCACGAAAGCGGCATCCATGTCGTCCTTCACGAAATACTTGCCCGTGAAGTCCACCATCGGACGTGTGTCGCCGGCCTTGTCGATGACGAAGAGGCTGGGGATGCCGGCATCCTTCGCAACCTTGGCGTCGTCGGCGCCGAACGTCGGAGCGATGTGCACGATGCCCGTACCGTCCTCGGTGGTGACATAGTCGCCCGGGATAACGCGGAAGGCGTCTGCACTCTTGTCCACCACCTTGCCGTCCTCCAGGTCGCAAGGCTTCACCCACGGGAAGAGCTGTTCGTACCTCAAGCCGACGAGGTCCGTGCCCTTGCCGCGCCAGACAATCTCCAGCTCCTTGCCCTCCTCGGCTTGGAAGTAAGCCGAGAGACGAGCTTCGGCCAGGATGTAGACAGCCTCCTCGCCGCTATACGGGTTCTTCCCCTTCACGGCCACGTAGTCGATCTTCGGTCCTACGCACAGAGCCGTGTTCGAGGGCAACGTCCAAGGCGTGGTCGTCCAGGCCAAGAAATAAAGCCTCACCCCCGACCCCTCTCCGAGGAGAGGGGAGGTTTCGGCGGCGTTCTCCCCCTCTCCCCGGAGAGGGGGTAGGGGGGTGAGGCTTCTGAATTGTGCCGTCACCGTCGTGTCCTTCACGTCGCGATAGCAGCCGGGCTGGTTCAGCTCGTGGCTGGAGAGACCCGTGCCGGCAGCGGGCGAGTAGGGCTGGATGGTGTAGCCCTTGTAGAGAAGCCCCTTCCGGTAGAGCTGACCCAGCAGCCACCAGAGCGTCTCGATGTACTTGTTGTCGTAGGTGATGTAGGGGTGTTCCATGTCCACCCAGTAGCCCATCTTGTGGCTGAGGTCGGTCCATTCGCTTGTGTACATCATCACATTCTCGCGGCACTTGCGGTTGTATTCCTCGATGCTGATGGTCTTGCCGATGTCCTCCTTCGTGATGCCGAGCTCCTTCTCCACGCCGAGCTCCACGGGCAGGCCGTGCGTGTCCCAGCCAGCCTTGCGGTTCACCTGGTAGCCCTTCATCGTCTTGAAGCGGCAGAAGGTGTCCTTGATGCTGCGTGCCAGCACATGATGGATGCCCGGGTGGCCGTTGGCCGATGGCGGACCCTCGTAGAAGATGAACGAGGGACAGCCCTCTCTTTCCGTGATGCTATGATGGAAGACGTCCTCTGCGTCCCACAGTCCGAGCACCTCTTTGCCCGTCTCGCTCAGATTGAGCTTATTGCGTTCAGTGAATTTCTTGCTCATAAAGCCAATGTCATTTACTATTTGACGATTTACTATTTTCTTTTTTGGTGTGCAAAGGTACAAAAAAACATTCACATAACATAATAATTAAGGAGAAAAAATGCTGCAACTTTTGTTTTGACAGCAAAATAAGGATGAAATCGTGTGCGGACAAGCCACATCAAAAACCGCAGTTAAAGGTCTTAACCGCAGTAAGAAACATCAAAAGCCTCGGCACAAAACATCCTGTCGCGGTCGGACAACTTCCTCTTGCCACGGAACAAAACTTTTTCAGTGGCTTTGAAATTTATTTCCAAGGCTTTAAAATATATTTCCAAGCTTCTGAAATATATTTCCAAGGCATGGAAATAGTTTTGTTCCCTGAGGGGAAGGAAAAGTGACCGCGAGGCGGGATATTTTGTATTCAGGAAGAAAGAGGAATCCGGCAGACTCTATTTCTCTTCGAAAAGCTTCAGCTTGTTTTCTTTTGCCTGTTGGAAGGGCTGGAGCGGCTGCTGATGGTAGACCTTGCGGCACTCTTCCTGGCTGGCAAGAAGCTGTCGGGTGGCCGATTCGCGGCTGTCCTCGGAAATGAATTGCGCCGCTACGGGGGCGTTCATGCTGGCATCTTTCATCCAGATGACGGGGCCGTGATAGGCGGGCGCTATCTTGAGGGCTGTGTGCATGGCGCTGGTGGTGGCACCACCTATCATGACGGGGATGCGCAAGCCGGCTTCGTCGAGGAGCCGTACCACGCGCACCATCTCCTCGAGGCTCGGAGTGATGAGTCCGCTCAGACCGATGATGTCGGGCTGCTGCCGACGGGCCTGCTCCACAATCTCCTCGGCAGGGACCATGACGCCAAGGTCGATGATGTCGTACCCGTTGCAAGCCATCACCACGGCCACGATGTTCTTGCCGATGTCGTGAACGTCGCCCTTGACGGTAGCCAGCAGGATGCGTCCGGCACTCTTGCTTCCGGCTGTGCGCTGTGCCTCGATGTGTGGCTGCAAGATGGCAACGGCCTGCTTCATGGTTCGTGCGGTCTTGATGACTTGCGGCAGGAACATTTTGCCTTCGCCGAAGAGTGTGCCCACGAGGTTCATGCCCTGCATGAGCGGTCCTTCGATGATGTCGATGGCTTTGGGGTAGAGGCGTAGCGCCTCCTCGATGTCGTCCGCGAGATGTTCGTCGGAGCCTCGCCGAAGCGCTTCCTTCAGGCGTTCGTCCACAGAAGCCTCACCCCCGGCCCCTCTCCGAGGAGAGGGGAGATTCGCCGCGAAAGCCTCTCTCTGAGGGGATGGGAGATTCGCCGCGAAAGCCCCTCTCCCCGGAGAGGGGTTTGGGGTGAGGCTTCCCGCAAGCGTGACGAGTCGGTCGGTTGCCTCGGGGCACGGGCGCAACATGGCGTCCTCGATGATGGCAAGCTGCTGCGCTGGTATGTCGGCATACTGTACGCTGCTGGCCGGGTTGACAATGCCGAAGTCCATGCCATGCTTTTGTGCATGGTAGAGGAAGACGGAATGCATGGCCCCGCGCAAGTAGTCGTTGCCGCGGAAGGCGAAGCTGAGGTTGCTGACGCCACCGCTGACGTGTGCTCCCGGCAGGTTCTGCCTAATCCATTCGGCTGCGCGGATGAAGGCCAGGGCATAGCCGTCGTGCTCGGGCATGCCGGTGGCGATGGTGAGGATGTTGGGGTCGAAGATGATGTCCTCGGCTGGGAAACCGACTTTGTTCACCAGTATGTCGTAGGCTCGGCTGCAGACGCTTATCTTGCGTTCGTAGGTGTCGGCTTGTCCCTGCTCGTCGAATGCCATTACGACGACTGCGGCTCCCATAGCCTTTACCTCGCGGGCATGGGCGATGAAGACGTCCTCTCCCTCCTTCAGACTGATGCTGTTGACGATGGATTTGCCCTGGATGCATCGGAGCGCGGTCTGCACCACCTGCCAGTTGCTGCTGTCCACCATGATGGGTATGCGGCAGATGTCGGGCTCGCTGGCGATGAGCTTAAGGAAGACTTCCATTTCCACCTTGGCATCTATCAGGGCATCGTCCATGTTGATGTCGATGACCATTGCTCCGTCCTCCACTTGTCGACGTGCAATGGTGAGTGCCTCGGCGTAGTTCTTCTCGCGGATGAGGCGGAGGAACTTGCGGCTGCCGGCCACGTTGCAACGTTCGCCCACGCCTACGAACCGGATGTTGTCGTCCACGACGAGCGGTTCCAGTCCGCTGAGCCGAAGGACTTTGGGTATGTCCGTCGGGCGGTGTGCCTCAGCCCCTTGCCTTAGCTGGTGAAGGGCGGCGATGTGCTCGGGCGTTGTGCCGCAACAGCCTCCGATGATGTTCACGAGGCGTTCGTCGAGGAAATGCTGCATCTCGGCCTTCATGATGGAGGGCGTCTGGTCGTAGCCGCCCAAGGTGTTGGGCAGTCCGGCATTGGGATGCGCGCTGATATAATAAGGTGCTTTGGCGGCCAGGAGGCGCAGACAGGGCAGCATGTCGTGTGCGCCGAACGAGCAGTTGAGTCCGACGCTCAGGATGGGGGCGTGTTGTACGCTGGCGAGGAATGCCTCGAGTGTCTGTCCGCTTAGCAGTCGGCCTTGTCGGTCGTTGACTGTGACGCTGAGCAGGAGCGGGATGTTGATGGCTGTCTGCTCGGTGGCCTGCATGAAGGCGTCGATGGCGGCTTTGGCGTTGAGCGTGTCGAAGATGGTCTCCAGGAGTATGCCGTCCACGCCACTTTCCAGCAGGACGCAGATCTGTTCCAAGTAGGCAGCCTGCATCTCGTCGTAGCTGACGGCTCGGAAGGCAGGGTCGCTGACGTCGGGGCTCATGGATAGTGTCTTGTTGGTAGGTCCGACGGAAGCGACCACGAAGCGTGGCTGTTCGGCTGAGTTGAAGGCATTGGCCTCTGCTTTGGCGTTGGCTACGGCAGCGCGGTTGATGTCCTTCACGAGCTCCTGGCAGCCATAATCGGCGAGCGAGATGCGCTGGGCGTTGAAGGTGTTCGTGCTGATGATGTCGGCTCCGGCTTCGAGGTAGCGTCGATGAATCTGCCGTATGGCCTGCGGCTGTGTGATGGAGAGCAGGTCGTTGTTGCCTTGCTGTATGCCCGGCAAGTGTGCAAACTGCTGCCCACGGAAGTCCTGTTCGCCGAAGCGGAAGGTCTGTATCATGGTGCCCATAGCACCATCGAGCAGAAGCACCCGTCCTTGGGACAGGCAGTCGGCAATTGATGTGCGGCTCATGTCAGTAGTTTTTCTTGAATTGGCGTGCTATGTCGCGGCGGTCTTCCTTCTCCTTTAGTGTCTCGCGCTTGTCGTATTCCTTCTTGCCTCGGGCAACGTGTATGTCGAGCTTGGCGCGTCCGTTCTCGTCGATGAAGAGGAGTACGGGCACGATGCTGAAGCCGGGCGACTTCACGGTTTGCTGAATCTTGTGTATCTCTCTGCGGTTGAGTAGCAGCTTGCGGTCGCGTCGCTCCACATGATTGTTGTAGGAGCCCTGGTCGTAGTGGGCAATGTACATGTTCTTGACCCACACCTCACCATTATTTATAAAGCAGAATGTTTCCACGGATGCTCTTTATCTCGGTGCCTGTAAGCACGATGCCTGCGGTGTATTTGTCCATGAGCAGGAAGTCGTGTTCTGCCCGTTTGTTCTTGATGTTGATGGTTGCGCCCTTGTTGGGGATGAGTGATTTGGCCATGGAAATGAGGGTTCAATATTCAATGATTATGAACTGTTCGAGGTGCTGGTCGACATAGTGAGCGATGGTGTCGGTCACTTCCTCCTCCATCTCGACGAATGCGTCGTCGAGGTCGTCGAACTGCGGATATTGCTCGAAGAGTGCCATGAACTCCTCGTCGCTGCATTCGCTGCAGAGCTCGTCGCCGTACTTCTCGAAGAGCTTGCGGCCTTTGTAGACAAGTTTGCTGAACTCGTGAGCGCCCCACAGACGCATGGCTTTGGCGAAGGGATTGAGGAAGATGAAGGGCCCATATCCGTTGTGTATGAGCTGGATGAAGCCGCCGTCCATCACTTCGCTCCGCAGGATGAAGTAGGCCAGCAGGGTTGTCTGTTCGCCATTGAGAAGCTGCAACGTCTCGGCATTCACCTCGCCTCCGACGGCTGCAAGTATGCTGTCGTGGATGAGAGTGAGGAAGGCATCTGTGCCGCTGGCAGCAGCCTCCTGCAGCTTTGATTCTTGTATTTTTACGTCCATCTTAACGTTGTTTTTGCCTGCAAAGGTACGACAAATAATTCAGAAAACGAATATTTCTTGTCGTTTCCTTTGAAAGAAAAGAATAAATCACTAACTTTGCAGCGCATTTCGGGTGATGCCTATGGTCTGCAACCATTGGCAGAGAGGGAATCCGGCGAGAATCCGGAACAGTACCCGCTACTGTAGATGCCTGTTATTGAACGTGCCAAGAAAGCCACTGTCGCGAAGCTAAACCGATGGGAAGGTGCATGTTCATGGGCAAAGTCAGGAAACCTGCCCGAATGCGCAACAAAATAAAACTGGTTCTGCTACGGGAATATAGCGAACATAACTCTTAATAAATATATCAGATATGCATCAATCAAATCGGGTGCTGCTTGCCCTATTGTCTGCTTTGCCATGCTCTTCAGCATTTGCTCAGACGGCAATATCCGACAGCACCTTGCGCAACACAGAGTTGACACAAGTCGTGGTAACGGGTACCGGCACCCACAACAAGGCTCAGAACGCCGTCGTTCCAGTACAAGTGATAACCTCCGAAGAACTTCAGCGAATGCACGTCACCAGCCTTGAGGATGCCTTGACGCGGCTTACTTCGAGCGTTACTTTCATGACCAACGGCATGGGAACCACGATGATGATGAACGGCTTGAACGAGGACTACATCCTCATCCTCGAGAACGGCAAGCGTCTGACAGGCGACGACCGCTATACGCGCATCAACATGGCTAACGTGAAGCGAATCGAAGTGCTCTCGGGGGCCAGCTCTGCCCTCTATGGCAGCGAGGCGATAGGCGGCGTCATCAACATCATCACGAAAGACCCATCCCGACCTTCCCTTGAAGGGAAGGAGACAGGGCAGGAAGTCTCCCCTTTAAGGGGAGATATAGAGGGGTCTACATCCTATACCAGCAAGGGCAGGTTCTCGGAAGCTATTGCCGTGAATTTCGAGAAGGGACGCCTCAGCAGCAGCTCCTCCTTCCAGCACAGACAAGCCAACAACTGGCAGGTGAACGACATGGAGGAAGTGATGGGCAAGCTGATGCCAACGGGCAGAGTGATGAGCCAGGGCTTCCACAGCAACCAGCTGAACCAACGTCTCACTTGGGACATGGGCAAGGGCGTGACCTTCTACCTCAAAGGTAGCTACTACGACTACAATACCGACCGCCCGCAGATGGCCCGCTACTACAAAGGCTCCACGAAGAAAGGCGAAACGGTCTATACCGAAAAGGACGCTTACAGCTACGACCTGCACCACAGCGACTACATGTACGGCGCAGGAGCCACATGGAAGATGAGCAGCAAGACATACCTCGAGGCAGACTTCTACAGCGACAACCTGATGAGCGAACGCGACTCGTTCGATACCTTCCGACCAGGTGGCACACAGCTTACCAAGAAGACACATTATTATAATGGTACGCTGAAGGGCATCTTCCGCCTCGGCAGCTGGAACAAGCTTTCGGCTGGAGCAGAATACGTCCACGAGACGTACAAGAGCTACAACTTCGCTTTCCGCTCGATGTACACAATCTCCCTCTTTGCCCAAGACGAGATGCGATTCCTGAAGAACCTGCAGGGTGTCGTTGGCGTCCGCTACATCTACAACCGTCACTTCGGCAGCTATGCCACGCCAAGCGTTGCCTTGATGTACAGCCCCGGCAAGTTCCGTCTGCGTGCAGGATACAGCACGGGCTACCGCACGCCCACCTTGCTGCAGATGCACTACGAGAACGACGAGACCAAGAACATCACTATCGGCAACGAAGACCTAAAGCCCGAGAAGAGCAACTACTACAACGTCAGCGCCGAATACAACATCAACTGGCTGAGCATGAAGCTGGGCGGCTTCATCAACGATGTGCGCGACATGATATCCTATCGCGTGCTCACCGATGCCGAGGTGACCGAAAGAGGCTTGGACACGAAATATCCTACTGCCACGAAATACCAACAACGCGACAACATAGACAAAGCAAAGGTTAGGGGACTCCACCTGAGTGCCACATTCTATCTGCCACTAAACATACGCTTAGGTGGAGCCTATACCTTTACCGACACAGAGGCAAAGACCGTAGAACTCAATGCCGAAACCCAACTATATGAGACCACAACAGAACCTACCGACCGAAGCGTGAAGCACACGGGAAGGGTGTTCGCAAGCTGGGAACATACTTGGGGAAACTATCGCCTCAATGTCGATCTGAACGGACATCTGCAAGGCCAGAGGTGGAGCACAAGCTACGGATATGCCCCAGGCTATACGCAATTCGACCTCCACACCACCCACACATTCTACCTGAAGAAGGTGGAGCTGGTTCCCGGTCTTGGCATAGAGAACATCTTCAACAAGCGCGACACGCGTCCCTGGTGCAGCAACTTCTCGACGCTGCATCCCGGAAGATGCGTCTTCGTCTCGTTTGCGGTTCACGTAAGATAACGTAATGCGCCATACATTATTATATATATTATTATCCAGCTGTCCGCTGCTGCTCTTTGCGCAAAACGATGTGCAGGAGACAGCGATGAAGGAAGTAGTCGTTACCGCCACAGGGACACAGCACACACTAAAGGATGTGCCCGTGCAGACCGAGGTCATCAATCGCAAGATGCTGGACAGCTTTGGCGGCAAGAGCATTGAGGAGATACTGGGTTCGCTGACGGCATCGTTTGCCTTCAACGAGGGCGATATGGGCAGTCAGATGCAGCTTGGCGGTCTGGGCAACTCCTACATCCTGGTCTTGGTGGACGGTAAACGTCTGCATGGTGACGTGGGAGGTGAGAACGACCTTGGACTGATTGACCCGCACAACATCGAGCGCATCGAGATTGTCAAGGGGGCGCAGAGTGCCCTGTACGGCAGCGATGCGATGGCAGGCGTCATCAACATCATCACGAAGAAGCACGTTGAGGCAGGCGTCTATGCCGACAATACCACGCGATATGGCATGCACAACGACCTGCGGCAACACAATACCCTTGCCTTCAACATCGGCAAGTTCGGCAGCCAGACAAACTTCCAGATGCAACGCAACGATGGCTGGCAGAACACGGCAGAGGAGTTTGCCGAAGGCATGGTGCTGACCGACAGCAAGAACAAGACGGTGAACAAGTTCCGCAACTGGCAGATAGCCGAGCGCCTGACTTACCGTCCGTTGCCCGACCTCGAGTTTTATGCCGACGGTTCGTACTACAAGAAGAACATCTGTCGTCCACAAAACGGCCTTCACCCCAGTTGCGACGTCTATACCTACGACCTCCGCTATAACAACGCCTCTGCTTCCCTTGGAGGCAAATGGAACTTCGGCGATGCAAAGAGGAACAGCCTTTCGCTCGATGTTGACTGGAACAAACATGCTTACTATTACGACTATACGGCCCGCACATACGAGTACATGTTGCT
>CADCCR010000042.1 GCA_902799985.1 uncultured Bacteroidales bacterium
GTTATTCCACAAAACAGGAATAAGAAGGCACAAAAAACGATTAATTTTTCTCTCATAAAATCTCTCCTAAAAAAATAACTTATACTTGTTTCTATTATATCTTAATTTTTACATCTAATTTACACCTTTCATTTTGAAATCAGAAACGCTTTCTGACTTACACTTTGCAAAGATATGTATATTTTTTGCATTTCTACAAAAATATGTAAGAAAAATATGCTAAAAAACTACATTTTTTTATTTATACCATAATTATGGTATCAAAAATCATAAATATGCGGTAAAAATTCGTTCTTTTCCGCACAGGTACAAAAAAAAGAGGCTCACGAATGAGCCTCTCTATATAAAGCATTCTGATTCAGATTACTTTGTTACGATAACCAAGTACTTAGAAATGCTCCAGAACTTAGCCTGGTTAGTGATAGTAAGAACATACTCCTTGTTACCATTCTTCTCAAGAGTATATGAGTCAGATGGGTGGCTTGTCATGATAGTAGCCTTCTTAGAGTTAGTCTGGATAGTTGTGATCTTACGAAGGTCACCCTTAGTGAAGAATGAGTTGTTGAAGTCGCCGTTCTTGAGGACGTCGCCCTTCGTCAGAATCTTCTGTTCCTTCAGCTCCGACTTGGTGCCGAAGACGAACCATGCTGTGTTCAGCTCTTTGTCCTGCTGTTGCACCTTTTCCGCTTTGGCACGATTGTCTTCCGTCAGGGAAGCCACGTCGTTGCTGAGTCCGGCGATGGCATCGCCTTGAGCCTCGATGAGGGCATCCTTCTCGGCCAGGCTTGCTTCGAGCTCTTGGATGCGTGCGGCCTGAGCCTCAATCTGGCTCTGCAGGTTCTCGATGGTCTTCTGCATCTTGGTGGCCTTGATGCTGCTGTTCTTCAGTTTCTCCTGCAGCTGGGCAATCATGTCGCGGTTCTGCTGCATGGCCTGCTGGATGAACTCCATGTTCTCGCGTATCACTTCGCGGCTGCTTGCGTTCTCGCGGCTGCCGTCGGCAATCGTCACGCGGCCCTCAGCCTCGTTGATGCGACGGATGCCCTCCTGCACTTCGTTGAAGGTGCTCAGGATGTCGTCCAACTCTATATCCTTCTCATTGATGATGCGTTGCAGGGAGTCGCGCTCCTGCTGAACTGCGTCTTGTTTTTCACCTGTCAGGTTGCATGCGCTCAAACCGAGTGCACAGGCAACCAATAAAAGAATCTTTTTCATAACATTTACTATTTGACGATTCTAATTGATTTACTATTTGACTATTTACTATTTATGTTCGTTAGTAATTTAGCTATTTGCAAAGAAGCAGTAACTTTGATTCTTAACTCTTAACTCTTAACTCTTCACTCTTCTTCCCTCCCACTACTATCACAAACTCGCCGCGAGGTTCGTTTTCCGTGAAGTGCTGCAAGACTTCCTGAAGCGTGCCTCGGACGCTTTCCTCGTGTATCTTGCTTATCTCGCGGCAGACGCTCACTTGCCTGTCCGGGCCGAAGACCTCGATGAATTGCGAGAGAGCCTTTACGATACGATGGGGCGACTCGTAGAAAATCATTGTCCGCGTCTCGTCGGCAAGGGCTTGGATGCGTGTCTGCCGTCCCTTCTTCTGCGGCAGGAAACCTTCGAAGCAGAAGCGGTCGCAAGGCAGTCCGCTACTCACCAGAGCCGGCACGAAAGCCGTCGCTCCGGGCAACGTGATGACCTCCACACCGGCACGGATGGCTTCGCGAGCCACGAGGAACCCCGGGTCGCTGATGCCCGGCGTGCCTGCATCGCTCACCACAGCTATGGTCTGTCCTGCCTGCAGGCGCTCTACGATGCTCTCGACTGTCTGGTGCTCGTTGAACTTATGGTAGGAGAGCATCGCATTCTTGATGTCGAAGTGCCGCAGGAGGTTGCCGCTCGTGCGTGTGTCCTCGGCCAGGATGAGGTCAGCCTCGCGAAGCACCTTGAGTGCCCGCATCGTGATGTCCTCCATGTTGCCGACCGGAGTAGGTACCAAGTAGAGTGTCCCCATACCTTATTATATATATTATAGCGTGTGCAAAGATACGAAAAATACATTGAACATTGAACATTGAACATTGAACATTAATTGTTTTTTACATTTTTAGGCATCTCTTTGCTCGGTAATTAAAGATATTTTGTATATTTGTGCCTGAAAAACATTCCTAAACTCCCTAAAGGAGATTAGAATGAAAGATTAGGGCGTAGCCTTAAATTATGAATTATGAATTATGAATTAGATGAAAGATGTAGGTTCAAGTAATGGCGAGATGATGCGCAGGGGCAGGGTGGAGGTCGTGTGCGGCTCGATGTTCTCCGGCAAGACGGAGGAGCTCATCCGTCGCCTGCGCCGTGCGCAGTTCGCCAAGCAGAGAGTGGAAATCTTCAAGCCGGCCATCGATGTGCGTTACAGCGAGGAGGAAGTGGTCAGTCACGAGGGCAACAGCATCCTCTCTACGCCGGTCGACTCCTCGGCCAGCATCCTGCTCATGGGGCAGGAGAGCGATGTGGTGGGCATCGACGAGGCGCAGTTCTTCGACGAGCACATCGTGGAGGTGTGCAACGAGCTTGCCAGCCGCGGCATCCGTGTCATCGTGGCAGGTCTCGACCTCGACTTCAAGGGACAGCCTTTCGGCCCCATGCCCCAGCTCTGTGCCATAGCCGACGAAGTGACGAAGGTGCATGCCATCTGTGTCCGTTGCGGTGCTCTGGCCTACGTCAGCCATCGCATCGTGGCAGGCGACAAACAAGTCATGCTCGGCGAGAAACAAGAGTACGAACCGCTCTGCCGCGAGTGCTACAATCATCTGGCAGACAACAAAGGACAACCTCAGCAATCCGAATAATCTGAATACTCCGAAAACTCTGAATACTATGTTAGAACGTGAGATTACCTTCGACCGAGTGATACGCTGGCTTATTGTTGCTCTTGTAGCGACGGCCATCGTTTTGCTCATCAATCGCCTCTCCAGCGTGCTGTTGCCATTCTTTATCGCTTGGATTCTGGCCTACATGATTTATCCCTTTGTCCTCTTCCTGCAGAACAAATGTCGGCTGAAGTATCGCATCCTCAGCATCGTGGTGGCTCTGCTCGTCGTTCTTGCCGTGCTTACCCTGACGGCTTTCCTCGTCGTACCTCCCATCGTCGAGGAGAGTATCCGCATGGCAGGACTCATCACCGTCTATTTTCACGACACGTTTGCCACATCCGACCTCCTTCGGAACGTGCAGAACATGCTCCAGAACTACGCCAACGACGATTCCCTGATGAAGCTTATTCAGCACAGCAGCGTGATGGATGTGGCGGAGAACCTCGTCCTGCAGGCTTGGGAGTTCCTCTCCGGCACCATCAACTTTGCCATCGGCTTGCTGGGGAGCCTTGTCGTCCTGCTCTATCTGGTGTTCATCCTCCTGGACTACGAGAAGATTTCCGAAGGATGGATTCGCTTCCTCCCAGCCAGCAAGCGGGACTTTGCAGGGATGATTGTGTCGGACGTCAAGAACGGCATGAACGCCTACTTCCGCGGACAGTCGCTTATTGCCCTGCTGGTCGGCATCCTCTTCAGCATAGGTTTCCTCATCATCGACTTCCCGATGGCGATTGGCCTGGGACTCTTCATCGGCGTGCTCAACCTGATTCCCTACCTGCAGCTGGTCGGCTTCATCCCGACCATCATACTGGCTCTGGTCAAGGCTGCCGATACGGGACAGAACTTCTGGGTCATCCTCCTCTGTGCCCTGGCTGTCTTCGCCGTCGTGCAGACCATCCAGGACGTCTTCCTCACACCGCGTATCATGGGGCACGTCATGGGACTCAATCCCGCCATCATCCTGCTCAGTCTCTCCATCTGGGGCAGTCTGCTGGGCATCATCGGACTCATCATCGCCCTGCCGCTCACCACTCTGCTCATCTCCTACTACCGGCGTTTTATCCTAAATGAAAAGGACGAGACAGATACCGGCAAGAAAAAACAAACAAAACCATGAAAGTTATGAAAACATTATTGTCAGCCTCTCTGTTCCTGCTTTTGAACGTCCATCCGGCCTTCTCTGCCGACGACATGATTACTCCCTGTCAGCCACAGCCCACAATCTATCAGGTCGAGTGGCAGCAGATGGAGACCTATGCCTTCATCCACTTCGGACTGAACACCTTCACCGACCAGGAGTGGGGCTACGGCGACGTGCCTCTGGAGAAGTTCAACCCCACGAATCTCGACTGCGAACAATGGGCCCGCACCTTAGTCCTGGCAGGTATGAAGGGCGTCATCCTCACGGCAAAGCATCACGACGGCTTCTGCCTCTGGCCCACAAAATATACCGACTACAGCATCCGCAACACACCCTACCTCGACGGGAAGGGCGACATCGTCGGACAGCTGGCGGATGCTTGCCGCAAATACGGACTGAAGTTCGGCCTCTACCTCTCGCCCTGGGACCGCCATCAAGCCTTCTACGGCACAGCTCTCTATCCGGATTACTACCTCATGCAAATGGAAGAGCTGCTCACCCAGTACGGCGATTTGTTTGAAATATGGCTCGACGGAGCGAACGGCGGCGACGGCTGGTACGGCGGAGCGAAGGAAATGCGCAAGATAGACAGCCGTACCTACTATAACCTTCCGCGCATCCTCGAGACGATATCCCGCCTGCAGCCACAAGCCATCATCTTCTCCGACGGAGGTCCAGGCTGTCGTTGGGTGGGCAATGAGAAAGGTTTTGCAGGAGCTACGAACTGGTCTTTCCTCCATAGCGAAAGAGTCTATCCGGGCTACGAGCGCGCGAAGGAACTCACCTCCGGCCATTCCGACGGCGATGCCTGGGTGCCTGCCGAATGCGACGTCAGCATCCGACCCGGATGGTTCTATCATCAAAAGGAGGACGATGAGATAAAGACTGTTGACCAACTGGTCGACATCTACTATCGTTCCGTAGGGCACAACGCCACCATGCTCCTCAACTTCCCCGTCGACCGCACAGGACGCATCCACTCCGCCGACTCGCTCCGAGCCGTTACCTTCCACCAACGCATTCAGCAAGAGCTCGGCAAGAACCTTCTGGCCGACAAGAAGAAAGCAACCACGGACGACGACTTCGAGACCTATTCCATACTCCAGACAGGCGAGACATTAGAGCTGAAACTGCCTCGCAGCACAAGGCTGAACCGTATCCTCCTGCAAGAGTACATCCCGTTCGGGCAGCGGGTCAAGACGTTTAGCGTAGAGTATCACAACGGCAAAACATGGCAAACCGTAGATGCCGGCGAGGAAATGACCACGATAGGCTACAAGCGCATCCTACGTTTCCCCACGGTTCAGACACGCCGCCTGCGCCTCACCATACTCGACAGTCGAGCCTCTGTCTTGCTCAGCGAAGTGGCCGCATACTATGCTCCTGAGGTATGGAAAGAGTAAAAAAAGCAAAGGAAAGCAAAAATTTTGAATTTTGAATTTTGAATTTTAAATTATTAGTTGTACCTTTGCACCCGCAAAATGAAACTTTTGCATTTAGGTTGACTCGCTAGCTCAGTTGGTAGAGCATCACACTTTTAATGTGGGGGTCTTGGGTTCGAGCCCCAAGCGGGTTACCAAAAAGCCCCAAGCGGGTTACCAAAAGGAGAGGCTTTAGGGCCTCTTTTTTCGTTTCCGCTTGCAGCTCTCACACAACGGTTTCGCCTGCCGATCTTTAGTTCTTAGCGCGTTGCCAAGCCAAGAAGCCGCCATCAAGATTGATGACCTCGTACCCCAGTTTTACCAACTTCTGAGCAGCCGACGCGCTTCGACGGCCACTGCGACAATAGACAGCCACAGCCTTCTCCTTCGAGAGCTTGGCGGTCGCCTGCTCCTCGAAGTTATAGGAATAGAAATCTACGAGCAAAGCATCAGCAATATGACCTTCCTCATATTCCTCTTTCGTGCGCACGTCCAGCAGTTGCACTGTGGCCGTGTCGCCGATGATTTGCGCGAACTCTTCCGATGAGACTGTATTGAAACCTCTATTGCGATGGGCATTCACAGTCCAAGCTGCTACAACAATAATAGCGAGAACGACTGCGAGAATGATTTTCGTATTCATAATAATATGTTATCCTTAATCTGATAGTGTGAAAGCATTTTCCTGTCCGTTCATTTCATCTTCCCTATGAGTACGGGACAATACTTGCGAGCCAGCCATACAGGACCAGACAGTAAGAGAATGACGACTATGGTCATGACCAGAGCACTCCACGCGCCATCGGGGATGACATCGCGCATCGGCCAGAGGATGCTCTGATGCACAGCGAAGATGAGCAGAGTGCCCTCGGAAATGAGTTGGATGTAAGTATTGCGTATCCGAAACGTTTCGTAGATAAACCATATCAGACTGATGCTGACGAAGGTGGCACCGAGATAGAACAAGGGCACACTGCTCAGCTGGAGGCGGAACGGAATGACGGAACCATTGAAGCCCATGAAACAGAAACCGGCGGCGAGACCTACGGCGATGATGACATAACGGAAAACCGAAGGTCGACGGCCAAAGGGAAAGTCAACAACGGGCAGACGGTCCAAGACCTGCTCCGCCTGATACTGACGCATAAGGATGCCCATCACGAAGAAGGGGAAACAGATGACGGCTTCGAATATCTGGAAGTAGTTCATCTCGGGCTTCATGGGGGCATCGCCATGGAACAGCAGGACAAAAAGGATGCAGCAGACGGCAAGAAGGTGGCAGCCCCGACGTGGCAAGGCTGCATAAACCATGCGCATGATGAACAGCGAGAGAAGGAACCACATCGGGCGACAGGCCATGGAAAGGTTCCACTGCAAGCCCCATAGCATGTCAAGGGGATAGTTCGAGGCATACTCGCCCGTGAAGAGGCTGTATATGAGCAAATAGACATTGTATATAACATAGGGAAGAAGGAGCGACTTGAAACTGTTGATAGCTTCGTCACGCACGGTACGCTTCTTCTGCAAAAAGCCTGAAAGCATAAAAAAGAAGGGCATGTGAAAGCCAAAGACCCACTTGGAAAACGGCATGAGGATGTGGCCGAAGACAACGAGCGTAATGGCAATGGACTTGGCCCAATCCATCCAGTCTAAGCGATTATTGATAACTTTCTGTTCCATAAATTCCGATTGTCTGTTTGCAAAGGTACGACAATTATTTAGATAAATTGGAATTTACTTGTCAAGCAGAATATACGGAATTCTCCAGTTCTCAATTCCCAAAGCACGATATTCTCCATTTATAAAATAAACTTTCCATGGATGATAGGTCTTCAGTGCCTCTGCTATCTCTGTGGCAAGTTGTGGGCCTGCATCAGGCCTTACTACCTGCACATCACATTCCAAAAGATTCCCCTTCTCGTCAACGCGAGCACGTTTAACTCTAAAGATCAGTCCTTTTACATTGGCCAGTTCGGGATAGCGCTCAATATGCAGAGGGAGTATTTTATGTAACATTTCTTGGGCTCCATTCTCTTGTAGTTTGTCGAAGGCGAACCCATCTTTGACGAAATTGTGATATTCCTTCTTTCCTATCACTTTACCTTTGTCTATATCAAGAATAGTTTCTTCTTCATAGTTGCGTTCAAATCCCGAGTGCTGGTAGTAAATGACCTTACCTTTAGCTGCTCGAAACTTGCCTGACACCCAACTGGCAGCTATTCGGTTACCTGCGCTATAACTGTTGAAGATGCGATAAAAAGTTATAGACGGGATGCTTTTGCCCACTACTGCCTTTACATTTGGGTCATAAGCTTCACACTTGACACTATCCAGATAGAGCTTATCATTGTTAATGCTCCAATAAGCGGTAAAGCCATCCCAATTGGATGTGACAGTACCCTGGTCTGATGGAAGTTCGTCTTTTAGAGTATGATATAACGTGGAGTCAAGGCAGATAGGTCTTCCCAACAACTCCAATCTCTCGCCATTGATATAAATAACATCTCCGTCTTGCCATGTTGCATAAGCTGTTAAAGCAAGGAGCATCAATTGTGCGCATAATAATAGTCTCATAATACTGCTAAATTGCGATTTATCTTACTGCAAATTTACATAAAATGCGCGAATTATAAGCCAGTCCGATAAAAAATTTAAGTTTTCTTTAGAGGAAAGGTACGTCAATTTTTGAAATGAGCGGTGCCATTCCCTTCAAAAAGCAAAAGAAAAGCCTTTCCCCGTAAAGGGGGCAAGGGGGCAAGGAGCAAGGGGCAAGAGAATACTAACAGCCAGAGCAATCCTCCTGCTCCTTGCCCCTTGCTCCTTGCCCCTTGGGCAGGGGATGCGATTCTACTTGCGAGGCTTCGAGGACTGGGCCTTGTCGTACTTCTCCCAAAGTTTCTTTTTCGCCGCCAACTCCTTCTGTCTTGCAGTACTTTCGCGAGCAGCCTTCTCTGCTGCGGCCTCGTCTTCGGGAGAGGCATAAGCATGGCGGAAACCTTGCTGTTCGTTCCATCCTCCACGAGTGAAATCAGGGAAAGACACAGCAGCACAGCCGTTGTCCATGCTCAGGGCACCAAGCTCAGCCAAGGCACACCATTCCGCCAAGTCATAGACATCAATGTCGAGAGGCAAGCCGTTCTGCAGACAATAGACCAGACGGGCATCCATCGTATAGTCCATTCCGCCATGTCCGAACTCGCGGCCCAAGTCGCCGAACTTCTTCAGGATGGGATGATAGTATTGCTTCATCAGGGCATCATACTCCTCCTTCGGCAGGAAGTTGTGGCCTGATATCTTGCCTGCCATTTCCGCAAGTCCCATGGTGCTGGCGCTCTTCTTGCTGATATAAATCTTCGGATCGGGATATTTGGTGCAGTAGCCCGTCATGCCCGTCAGTTTGTACATACGGTCGTAGGGCTGCGGACTCATCACGTTGTGCTGAATCTCCAAGACCTTTCCCTTTTCGGTGCGCATGAGCGTAGTGGTGTGGTCGCCGTTGCGGAAAGAGTCGCACTCCTTGCCGGTCACTTCCTTGTAGCCCTCGCGTCCGCAGAAGCTCTCGGTATCCATGGCGATGAGCGTCTTGATGCGGTCGCCTCGATGGATGTTCAGAGCCTGAGCAATAGGGCCAAGTCCGTGAGTGGCATAGACATCACCTCTATTCTCCTTGTTGTATTTCAGGCGCCAATGCAGGTTCTCGGGGTCAGAGCCGTCAGGGTTATGCCCGTATCCCGTCCAGATATTTGCCTCGTTCAGCGTATGGATGTAAGCACCCTCGGCACGAATTATCTCGCCAAAAAGTCCCTGCTGAGCCATGTTCAGGGCGCACATCTCGTAGTAGTCGTAGCAACAGTTTTCCAGCATCATGCAATGCAAGCGGTTCTTCTCGCTCAGGTCGATAAGCTCCCAACATTGCTCGAGATTCATGACGCTTGGCACTTCGATGGCTGCATGCTTGCCGTTCTCGAGGGCACACTTGGCCACGGGGAAATGATGGTCCCAGTCTGTAGCCACGTATATCAGGTCGATGTCCTTTCGCTTGCACATTTCTACGTAGCCCTTTTCTCCGCTATAGATGTCGGCAGGAGGCAGACCAACCTCTCTCAAGTACTTCTGGGCATCCCTTGCACGCTCCTCTTCGTAATCACAAAGAGCTACAATCTGTACGCCGGGGATGTGACAATAGCGCTTCACGGCCCAAGGCCCGCGACTGCCAAGACCTGCGAATCCTATTCTGACGGTCTCCAACTTGGGAGTGGTCAACCGAAGAGCCGACGCTTGCCCCGCAGGACGGGCTGGTGTCTCTACAACGATAGTTCCCTTTTCCCAATGCCACTTTGTGCTGGGGCTTGTACTCTGTGCACAGATAAACGAGCTGACGGCAAGCAGTGCTATGCCTAAAATGTGTCTGATGTTCATATCTTTTGTTTGTTTTTGAGTGAAGAATCAGAGTTACCTTTAGAGTGAAGAACGAAGAGTGAAGAATGAGATTGTGGGCATCCTTTGCTCAGTTGGTGAGTGAACCTAAGGTTCCTGCTTTTGATGCTGCTGCAAAGGTACAACAAAATTAATAAACCACAAAGCCACGCACAAAAAAACTCACGGGCGAGCCTAATTCAGTTCGACAACATTAGAAATTAATTCCATAGCTAAAAGTTTTCTGCAAAGGTACGGATATGAAATGACGCTCGAAAAGACAGAAAAACACATGCAAAAAGCAGGAAGATAGAAAAAATCCTCGTTACAGATGCTACGTCCTAGTTCTTTTTCTTATCTTTGTACTGCATTTACGCCCAAACAACCAATAATATGGACAGAAGAGAATTCATGCAAGCCGGAATTGCTACGATAGCACTATCTGGAATGAGCGGTGTAGAAGCTTATGCAAAGCCATTTGGCGCTATTGCAAGCGAAGAAAAAGGCTTTGCACCTGTCACCTGTGAGAACGTCGAGGCCTCCGATGCTGACCTTCGTGTGCGATTCCTCGGCACGGGAGCCGCCGGATGGAAACCAGGCACAACAACCGAAAGGCGCAACAGTAGCGTGCTGCTCGACGGGAAGGTGCTCATCGACCTTACTGTAAGCGTGCGCGACATGCTGCCCGAGGACTGCCACCCCGAACATATTTTCTATACGCATTCCCACGGCGACCACTATCAGCCCCTCGAAGCGCTGAAGCTGGGTGTGAAGAAGGTCTATGTCTCCGACACGTGGATTGACCGTGCGAAGTCCGACTTCCGCCGACTCGCATCAGAGAACAAATTGCCTGCCCCTCAGTTCGTCACCTTGAAGATTGGTGTGCCCGTCATGGTGGAAGGTCTCACCTTCACACCCCTTCCAGCCAACCACACGACAAACTTCTACGAAGAGCAGGCCCAGATATACCTTGTAGAGAAGGGTACAACGGCAGAGCGACTCGGCGTGCGCATGCTCTATGCCACTGACACAAGCGGCATCATGGGCAAGGCAGCACGGCTGGCTGGCATCGATGCGCACAAGAGCGACATCCCGGACCGTCCGTTAACAGCCTTCGTCATGGAAGCTACGATGGGACTTGGGCACGAGGAGGACTTCCGCCTCTTCAACCATTCCACCCCCGAAGTTGTTGCCCGAATCGCCCGCGTGCTCGCTCGCACAAAACGCTACGCTCCGCCAGCAGGCCAGCCTGTCTACCTCACCCACATCTCTAATTCCCTTCACGGCAGCCTCCAGCAGGACGAACTCAACAAATCCCTTCCCATCCCCCTCCGTGCCGCTTCCGACGGCCTTGAAGTTGTCTTCCGTGCTGTGGAGTAGCCATGTTTGCACAAAATGTATCACTATTTGAAGAAAGGGCGATATGTCAGAGATTCAGAAAATAATAATTATCTATCTCACCAGTATCAATGTGGCTACGTTCATCACGTATGGTATTGATAAAATGAAGGCAAAACGCTCCAAGTGGCGCATCCGAGAGGCTTCACTTCTGCTATTGGCTGTGCTTGGTGGAAGTATTGGAGCTTTGTTAGGTATGAAAGTATGGCATCACAAGACCATGCACAAGAAGTTCCAGCTTGGCATTCCCCTAATAATCGTGGCTCAGATAGCCTTGGTAATATGGATAATCAACAAGAATTATTTCCAATAGTTGACGAAAGCGGACAGGTAGTTGGCTCTGCCACGCGAGGCGAGTGTCATAGTGGCTCGAAGCTGCTGCACCCAGTCGTGCATCTGCATGTATTCAACTCTAACGGGGATGTTTACCTGCAGAAAAGGCCGGATTGGAAGGACATACAGCCAGGCAAATGGGACACAGCCGTAGGTGGTCACATAGACTATGGCGAGACTCCGGAAGAAGCACTACTCCGAGAGGTACGTGAAGAATTAGGCATCACAGACTTTAAGCCCGAGAGAGTTGA
Organism: uncultured Bacteroidales bacterium; assembly: GCA_902799985.1. Taxonomy (GTDB): domain Bacteria; phylum Bacteroidota; class Bacteroidia; order Bacteroidales; family Bacteroidaceae; genus Physcousia. The sequence goes on from CADCCR010000042.1 coordinate 11,834, forward strand.
CAAGTATGTATTTGAAAGCAGCCGAGAAAGAGAACTGGTATATGTCCACCGAACCACCTACGACGGCAAGATACGTCCATCGACAAAGGAACTTGACGGCGGTCGCTTCTGGACGATGCAAGAGATACGTGAAGCGATAGGGAAGGGCGTACTAACCCCAAACTTCGAGAGTGAGTTCAAAAGATGCTTTGAGAAGGAACTGACAAAAGATTAGAATATGGCAAGCGCAGGGCTCGAACAAACAGAAGTTCCGCCTGCGCCTGAGCGAAGCGAAGAAGACACGCGATTTTTAGGAAAAGATATGAGCAGAATAATTCGGGAAGCCAAGCAGACAGACATGGCTGACATTATGAAGGTGATGGAGGCTGCAAAGAAGATTATGCGTTCTTCCGGCAATATGCACCAATGGGGAGAAGGTTATCCATCCGAAGTTGTCATTACTGCAGACATGGAGAAGAGCGGAGGCTTTGTCATAGAAGATGAAGGCCGTGTTGTCGGCTACTTCGCCTTCCTGCCATCACCCGAACCCACTTACCATAAGATATACGATGGCAAATGGTTGGACGATGAACTGCCGTATCATGTAGTCCACCGTATTGCCAGCTATCCAGACGCTCATCATATCTTCAGCGACATGATAGACTTCTGCTTTGCCCATGATACAAACATCCGGATTGATACACATCGTGACAATACCATCATGCAGCACAATCTGCGGAAGCATGGCTTCACCTATTGTGGCATCATCTATTTGGCATCAGGCGACGAGCGATTGGCTTACCAAAGAATAGCACAATAGGGTAGAGTAATCACATTATCCCTCCCGAATCTATCATTTATTTGGAGGTAACATAGCAGATTTCAAGGAATACCAAAGGTGCAGAAAAGAGGAATCTCATCGCGGTTCCCCTCTGTCCTCCTACGAGGCATATAAAGATTTAAGAGTAACCTTAGCGACGACCAGAGCGGATGATGCCACCCGAGCGGATGCTATTGTTATTTTGAGCTAGCGCGTGATGATTGCTTGAAGAATCGTCAGAGCGATGTTCCTTTTTGCAGTTTCAGGATTCATGGCTTCCTCGAGGGGCAGGTCGGGCGGATTGATGCACATAACCTGCGAAAAGCCAGCTTCGAGCAATGATTCATGGTCTTTGATGCGACCGGCAATAAGGACAACAGGAACATCATTTGCCCGCTGAAGGATGCCAAAAGGCAGCTTGCCCATCAGCGTCTGACGGTCGGCAGAACCTTCACCGGTGATAACAAGAGATGCCCCAGTAAGTTGCTCTTCAAAACGGACAGCATCCAGCAGCAGGTCAATCCCGGAGCGGCAATCGGCATTCAGATATTGCAGGAAAGCGTAGCCCAACCCACCTGCAGCCCCTGCACCAGGCATTTCCTGACGGTCGTAGCCAAAGCGCAGGGCAGACTCCTCGGCAAATCGCCTGGCACGCTCGTCAAGAGCGATGACCATTTCGGGCGTAGCCCCTTTCTGTGGAGCAAACACCTGAGCTGCTCCCTTCTCACCACAAAGAGGATTCCTGACATCGGTGGCAATGGTGAAGCGGACATCCTCTAAAGCCTGAATATCTCCCCACGAACCATGAGGAGCAAAGCTATCGATGATGGCTTGAAGCATTCCCATGCCGCAGTCGCTTGTGGCGCTTCCGCCCAGCCCCACGATGATGTGTCGGCATCCCTTGCGCACGGCATCTGCCACAAGCGTGCCTATCCCATAGCTTGTTGCCACCATCGGGTTGCGTTCCTCTGGGCTGAGCAGCGTCAGCCCGCTGGCTTTGGCCATCTCAATAACAGCCGTATCTCCATTTATGAGATACTGTGCCACAATAGGCCGCATCAACGGGTCGTTCACAAGGACATCCTGCATCCGGCCACCCATAGCCGAATAAACAGCCTCCAGCCATCCCTCGCCGCCATCGCTCACAGGAATCTGTATCACCTCAGCCTCGGACATCTGGGAAAGAATGCCTTCTGCGGCAGCCCGATTTGCTTCGGCCGAAGTCAGACACCCCTTGAACGAGTCAATGGCAACGATGATTTTGCCCATACCAATTAAAGCTTTCATCATACCCTTAAGAACCGAACTTTATTTGCTACTCGCAGTAACGCCAACCTGTTATGTTCCGTGTTCATTGTTCCTTGGGGTGAATTTATTATCTTCTGAAACGACCATCATAAACAAAGAGAATCACGGGATTTCCGTGAGTTCATATTGAAAAGGGAATTGTTCACGCTTCGGTGCTCCGGCTATGCTGCCTGAAATCCTTTAGGAGCGCAAGAACAACTCCTGCTGAACTGCATTGGCTCTTTCTGAAGCGCAGGGCGCTTATCTCGGAAGCGCAGGGTGCTTATTCCGGAAGCGCAGGGCGCTTATTGCAGAAGCGCAGGGCGCTTATTGCGGAAGCACGGGGCGCTTATTCCGGAAGCGCAGGGCGCTTATTGCGGAAGCGCAGGGGGCTTTCTGCCCCGAGGCGCTTCCTTGTTGCGACTAATGGGCGCCGTAGACTTCGATGTCGCCGATGCGGACGAAGCCATCGGTGCCGCCCTTGGTGACGCTGACTCGCACGTATCGGGCCTCGACGGGCGTGATGGCGGCATCGGTCACGGGCGATGTGTTGTCCACATGAGTGCCTGCCGTGGTCCATGTCTCGCCATCGAGACTGGTTTCTACCGTGAAGTTGCGGCTATTGAGCCCGGGGTCCAGTCCGGCTGCCTCGGCATGGCGCACCACATAGCGGCTGACAGTGAAGGGTTCCTTGAAGTCCATCTGCACCCATCCTGTGCCGTCGGCATCCTTGGAAATCCAGATATAGCCCTCCGAGGGCGAGCCGTTGGCAGCGTACTTGACATTAGTCTTGGTCGCTGACGAGGTAATCTCCATGTCCTCCAGCAGGGTGATGTTGAAGGGCAGGTGATGCGCTTCGTTGTAATAGCTGAACCAATGGTCGGCACGGACGATGTTGACATTGCCGGGCGACAGTTCGTCGAGCGTCTGCTTGAGGGCAACGAGTTTGTCGGGACCTGCGTCCCAGACGGTAGCCTGACCTGTGACGAACATCGGTGCTGCGCCCGTGAAGTTCTTGATGTCGCGTTTGAAGAAGTTGGTGATGACGTCAACGCCGCTTGCATAGCAAGGGTACTGCGGGATGACGGGCAGCCAGTTGGACTGCACCTTGCCGGTCAGTCGGCCTGTCTGTCGCTCCCAGTCGTTGATGGTAAGTCCGTAGAGGTAGGGGCAATTTTCGGCATAGTTCTTGCGCTGGACGGTGCTGATGTCGTCCCAGATGGTGATGACACGCAGTCCGGCCTTCTCGATGTAGCGCTGGGTGAGCTGGGTGTAGGGGACGAGCAGCTTGTTGTTGGATGCGCTGGCATAGTAGCGCGAGTTGTGTGCATCGTAGGGCATGGCATAGCCCAGGCCGGAAGGTCCGCTGACGAAGCAGTCGTTGGTGGTTGCCTTGCGGTAGTAGTAGTTGAGCATCTGGGGCGAGAAGTCGGCCAGAGCGGGACTGATGGTCCAGTTCAGTGCCATCTTGCCGCGACCGCCTTGCTCGAAGATTTTGGCCATTGCATGCTGGCAGTACTGGATGTTGTCGCCGTCGCTGATGTAGACGGCAGCGTACACTTTGTTCTCCAGCTTCGGGCGCTTGGGCACAGGAGAAATCCTGACGGCCCTGTTGACAGCCGTGTAGACGGTGGTGTTCTCAAAGTAGTCGGCGGGGACGGTGGAGAGGCCGTACTTGGTAGCCTCACCCACTCCGGAGCGTTCCTCGGGGTACCATCCCAGGACGATGTCTCTGCCGGGTGTCATGTCCCTGAGCATCTTGTCGATGAGTGTACGTTCGCTGGCATCGCGAGGGTCGAGCCATATGCAAGCCGAGCCGCAGGCTACACCGATGTCGTGCACATAGGGTATGGCCGGACGCTCGCTGATGAGCAGGCGATGATTGCAGCGGCTCCAGTAGTTGGTGTAGAGGTAATTGTAGATGCTCACGGTGCTGGTCATCGTAAGCTCGGTGAGGTCTGTCACCACGGGGAAGTCCATGCCGTTGGAGATGAGCTTGGTCCTGATTTCAGCGGTGACGGGGAGCAGGCGGTCCAGGCCGGCGATGGTGACGGCGAGGTTGGCATAGTGTTTTGACAGCTCGGTGCTGTAGAGCACGAGCCCGTTGATTTCCTCCTTGAACTGCTTCACCAGCGTGTAGGGTGTGTTGGTGGAGATGGCCGAGGTCTTCAGGTTGTGAGCAGTGGGCCAAGTGGTCTGTGGCTCCTCATTGTGGTTGTAGAGGAGTATGCGCGGACGGGTGCGGTTGACGATGCCCTGCAGGGTGCAGAACATGACGCGCTCCTCGTCGCTGAGCTTGGCTGCGTTCATGTCGAGCGACCGGATGGTGGGTGCCGGCTGAAGGAAGAGCGGCAGCAGTCGGTCCTCCGGCCAGCAGAGTTCGTCGGCCTCCAGGATGCGGAAGCCCGAGCTGTTGAGGTTGTATGTCGTGTCGGCAAATGTTATCTTTTCCACCTCGTTCACGTCGGTACGGACAAGACCGCCGTTGGTGAGCTTCATGAGCATGGTGGTGGGTTGCTGAGCCGTGAGATGTGCAGCTCCCAGAAGGGCAGTAGCCAGTAGGAATAGCTTTTTCATGTGCGATTCAACTAATTTAGAGCTTTATCTTTGTGGTGAACTTGCCGACCTTCACGATGAAGACGCCGGTGCCGAGGGTGGCACGGTTCAGTTGCAATGTGCCGTCGGCGAAGGAAGGAGTCGGGAGGCTGCGCCCGTCGAGAGAGAAGACCTGGGGCTTGATGCCCTTGGGAATGCCGCGGAGCAGGACAGCGCCGTCTTGAAGGACACAGGTGGTGCCTTGGGGCTTGGAAATGGCCGTGGCATCGGATGCGTCGCCAAACTGAAGCTCAGCGATTTCCGCTATCTCGAACTCAACGGCATCTGCCGAGCTTGACTTCACGACCAGCTTGCCGCCGGAGACTGTCACAACGGGATTTGCCTCGAAGAGAACGGCCACCGTTTCGCCTTCTTGCGTCTTCACCAGCAGTCCCTGGCCGCCTTCGTCAACAGTAAGGAAGTTGATTTGCTTCAGGTCGGCCACACGGGTCTGCGTAATTGTCCCGTCTGTCTTTTGGATGTTCATGACCTTTTCCTGCGCCCGACCTGTCAGGACACCGAGGAAAAGAGTCGCTACAACAAGAATCTTTCTCATTACCTTTTATATTATTATCACATCAATACTCTTGCGCACTTGGTCAGCCCATTCATTGCGTTCGCTCGCGCCTTCCTCGGTTCCGCCCCCCATACAACAGGCAAAACGCTGAAAGACATGGCAAAGGTACGAATAAAATCTGAGAAGTTCGCACCTTAGGGCAGAATTTTTCTTTTCGCTGAGCAATTTGGTGCAGCAAGACGCCAACCGAAAACACTGTTCCCTCTCACGAAGGGCTTTACAGAAGAGAGAGAGCGTAAAATATAGATACAATAAAACAACCGCCTGCGCCTGAGGCGACAGCCGGTTGTTTTTAAGTATGACACAGCCTTTTTCTGTCTGTGGTTCCTTGCGGAACAGGGTAAGCTTCCTACTTCATCAGCACTTTCTTCACCGTTCCGTCGTTCATGCGGATGATGTTGATGCCCTTCTGCGAGACGGAGAGCTTGCGGCCGCTGAGGTCGTAGACATCGCGCTGAGCATTCTTCTCCGCACCCTGAACCGTGCTGACAGCTGTACCGAAGTCGGCAATGGCAGACTGAGCGGCATTGACAATCATGCCGGTGGCGCGGTCGATGAGCAGAACGACGGCCTTCAGCTTCGTCTTGTCCTGAATCAGTGACTTGCCGGAGATGCTGGCGGAATAGCTGTATTCCTGTTCTTCGTCGGCAACAATCGTCGGGTTGACAGAGCCGTTGACACCGTTCAATGCCTCCCATCCTGCCACTACAACATGGTTGTAGGTAATGCCTGTTACTGTCGAGGCAGCCTGGCACCACCAAGTCATGTCGCCACCGACGGTCTGGCCGCTATAGTAGTTCGTCTGTGACCAGTTACTGCCTGTGCCCGTCAGTCCGTCCTCCACCAGGAGGTAGGCGATGCCATACTGACCGTCATCGTCGTTGTACGAGAAGCGGGTGGTTGTGTTGAAGACCACCTTCGTCTTGAAATTACTGCTCCACTCGGCTTGCAAATCGATGGAGCCCTGTGCCACACGGGCAAACGCCTTGTTCAAGGTAGCGACCAGGGTGGAGTACGACGGGTCGGCCACGTAGCGGCGGTCGGTGATGGAGTTCGGGTAGCCCTCTGTGTAGGTGTTGATGACAGGCTGGTACTCGCTGATAGCCATGATGTCGCCACTGTGGGCAGCTATCTGCACCACCTGGTCGCCATAGGCCTCATGCACCTTATCCATGCCGACTATGCCTCTGGGGCACCAGCCACACCATGTGCCAGTGAACTCCTCGATGACGGGTGTGACGGACTGCTTCTTCTTCACCGAAATCAGGAAGCCCTGTCCGCTGCTTTTCTTGGCGGTATTGGGATTGCCGTTAACCTGAGTGACGGTAAACGTCTTCTGGAGCTTCCTGGCTTGCTCGTCGGATGCGAAGGGGATGTTGAGAGTTGTGAAGCCATTCAGCGCCAGCGGACCTACGGAGACTGTCTTCTCCTCCGTTGTGCTGCCGCCATCTGTGCCGATGGTATAGGAGATGGAGCTGACATCGTTCGCACCCTGATTGGTAATCTTGATGGGCACATTGACCTGCTGTCCCTGAACCACCACATTCTGCTCGAAGTCGTCGACGGTGACACAATTGTCCTGGAAGTTACCATCCTGGACGAGAATCTGGAAGGCGAGCTTGCCGAGGCCGTTTCCGTTAAGGTCGGTCCATGCCATACCTTCTTCGGGATTGCCCACGAGGAAGGCATTGGGGGCATCCTTGCCGCCGCTCCTGATGAAGTAGCCAGTGGTGCTCTTCACGGAGTAGCCGATGTAGAAGCCCTCGTTGTTCACCGCATAGGGAGAGCGCAGCTTGAAGTCGTTGGCACCGGCTGTCAGGGTGCCCAGTGTGGAGAGCACCACATCAGCATCGCTCGCCTTCTGCGGCAGCGTCTTCGACACCCAAATCTTCAGACCGCTGAGCGTCGACACTACATTCGAAGCAAGGTAAACGCGGGCAGCGATGATGTTGGCATTACCCAATTGCTCATGGTTGGCCGGAACATAGATGGCTGCCATGAGCGTCATAGCCTTACCCGTGCCGATGGTGAGGTCAGCGGTGCTGAAGTCGTTTTCGCTGAAGTAGCCCCACCAAACCTGGTTCTTTGCGGGGGTGATGATTCTTGCCTGCACACCTGCCGCCAGCAGGAGCAGAGCCGTAAACATAAGTAATTGTTTCTTCATAATACCTCTTTTAATATGTTAGGAAATACTATTTCACAGCTACCTTGCGGACCTTTGTGCCATCTGTCAGGATAAACATGCCAGCCGAGGGGCGGCCTTGCAACCGTCTGCCATGCAGGTCGTAGCAGGTTGTGGTCTGCGGGTCTGTCTGTCGCGGAGCGGAGATGGCATCGTAATCGCCATTGACAAACAGGATGTTCACCTGGTGCGACTCCAGTCCTATCGTCACCGTCAGCGTGGCTGTGAGCAGACCCTCGCTTTGGATGTCGGACGCATCGAACTGCACCTGTTCGCTGCCCTGCACCGAGAAGCGTTTCGTGAACGATGCCAGTCCAACCAGCGGCGTACAATCGCCACCCATGCACCACTGCATCCTGCTTGCGTTCAGGGTGTTTTGGG
>CADCCR010000043.1:0-5417 GCA_902799985.1 uncultured Bacteroidales bacterium
GGAAGCTGCATCGCGTAGCCTGCCCGAGTACACCGAAGAGAGCATCAATCAGATGGTTGAGAAGATTATCGGAGCGCAGGTCAGCGACGGCAGCTTCAATGAGTGTGCCATCACCTTCCGCGAAATCAAGGAGGCTAAGGAAGTCCTCTGTGCAAGGCTCCGCACCGTCTATCACACCAGAATACAGTATCCGGAATAAGGCTTAAGGGCAGGCAGACCGTTCTACTTTATCTTAATGCCGAAGACGAAGAAATGTGGAATGTGTTTCACGATGTCCGACGAAAGGTCGGGCTTGATTTCGTTGTCTCCACAAAAGCGGCATCCACCATTTGCAGGCTCGCACCAATAAGAGCCATACAAGACAAGCGGGATGAACTTTCCTTTCTCAAATGGTGCAGTCAGTTCAAAGGGACGCGACTGGTACATGTACCACTTATCTTCAGGACTTTCAGGGGCAAATATCGGCTTTAGGTTGAGCCGACCGCCAAAGCTCCTGTTCTCGTTGAAATAGAAGAGATAGTTGGCTGTCGAATCGTTGTCGGACGGCCTGAAACCAATGATGAGCTTCTTTTCAAGAGTCATAGTGACGTTGAAGCCGAGGACATCTTTTGGCTCTTCACCTTTTACGTATTCCATGACAACAGGTTCAACGTCTGCGCCTTTCAGCTTCTTTGTGTTGAAACTGTATGCCATATAGCCTTTTGCATTGAGTAACGGCAGATAATCACTGAACGATGGCTCATTCATTTTGATTTCTTGTGCCTGCCCTGCCGCACAAATGAGGGCGAGGAGTGCAGTAATGATTGCTTGCTTCATTTTATTCTTCTTATTTTCTTATTCTCATATTTTCTAAATTTTTCATTCTCTTATATCCTTATTCTCTTCTGACTTTGGCTTCTTGTTCAAGCGCCATGTGACGTGGAAGAGGGCGTAGGAGGGCAGGACGTTGTAGAAGGTCTCGGTGCGGCCTTGCGCGTTGATGCTATGGCGGACGTTGGAGAGCTGGCCGAGCATGTCGAAGCCGTCGAGCTGCAGGAGCAGGTTGCCGTGCATAAGTCGCTTTGTAATGCGTGCATTCCAGACGAGTTCGTTGGTGTTCATCGTCGCGTCGCTGTAGCCTCTGCGCGAGTACATGGTCAGGTCTGTGGCGAGCTGGAAGTTCCATGGCAACTCAATCTGTCCGGCAAGACTGTAGTCGAAGTCGAAGACGTTGATTCGCGTGAAGTCTGCCCGAGCGCTGGTGGAACGCTGATAGTGGAGGTCGCCTTTTGCCGTGAAGTCGAGCTTGTCGGTAGGCTTCCACGAGAGAGAAAGCTCATCGTCGAAGTGCATTGTTCATCAGGTCAACGCTGTGACTGTGTCTGTGGGTAAAATTCTGCTTGAGGCGCAGACGCTCTTTGTGGTCGAGCGGGAAGTCAACACCGGCAGAAGCGTTGGTGTTCCAGTTGCCGTCGATGTTCTGCGGCGTACTTGTCCGCACGCCAGTCTGCTTGTCGTAGAGCACGGCTGTGGCGACGGCATCTTGCGTGGCATCGAAACTGAACGAGGCATTGACCAAGGTGCGACGCAGCTTCTCGCGATAGTTGCCGTAGATGCTGTGGCTGCGCGAAGGGCGAAGATCGGGGTTGCCGAGTTGGATGTTGAGCGGGTCGCTATCGGTGCGGATGTTGAGCAGGCTGCGCATGGAGGGTTGCGAGACGTTCGTCTGGTAGCCGCCATAAATGTTCCGGTTGGTCTTTCGATGGGAGTGAGAGAAGTACAGGCTTGCCGACAGACTGGTGGTGCGGCGGCTCATTGTGGTATCGACCTGTGTGCCCTGCCAATAGTCGAGCGTCTCATGGATGATGGGCAGCGAGAGGCTGGCGTTGAAATTGTTATGTGTCCCCGAAGAGTCGCTGTAGTGATAGAAGCCGTAGCCTATGGTAGGTGCGTTGTTGACGGACTTGCTGTGCGAGCGCTGGCTGTTGTCGGCATCGAGCGTCCGCAGCATTTCCTCTGTCGAAGGCAACGTGCCGAGAGGATGCAGTTCTGTGTTCGCCCATTCCTCCATCTGGTTTAGCAGGTAGAGGCTTCGGTTGCTTTCATTATTACTATAAGAGAATCTGTCGGAGAGCTCGATGTTGTGGTGGTGCTTCTGGTCAAGGGCGAAGGACAACTCCGGTGTGACATTGACGTTGTGTGTGCGGTCGATGTTGGGACGGTAACGGTTATAAAGAGACCCACCCCGGCCCGAGACCCTCTCTAACTCTCCCTTAAAGGGAGAGGACTCCTCCCCTTTAAGGGGAGGTTGGGAAGGGTCTTTCGGGTATTCCAGCAGGTAGTGCTCGAAGACGTCCTCGTATCTGTCGCGGAAGGAATAGCTGTAGTTGATGAAGAGGTTAATGTAGTCGTTGTGGGCAGGACTGACGTAGAAGAAACCATTGTCGTTAATGTTGATGTGGCGACCCGTGCCGTGCCGACGCGATGTGTCGCGGTTGAGGGCATAGCGGCGCAGCAGGTTCCCCGCGTATGGCGTCATCAGGCTGTCCATCCATGCCTTGCCCCAGCCCTCTGCCACGTCCTCTGCCAGCGTCGCACTCGCGGAGTTGGAGTAGTTCGACCAATGCAAGTATTCCAGCGAGACGCTGTTGTCGAAGTATATGTCCTTGAAGGTTTCCCACAATGTGCCAGGCTTTCGCAGACGTACTTCATGGTCTGTGTTCAGGCGAGCGTCGTAGCTGCGGCGCGTGAAGAACGAGCGTCCGTAGGTGTTGCCGCCCTGGAGGAAGGTCTCGCTCGCGGTGTGGTTGGCCTCTTTGGTGTCGGCGTAGGTTCCCTTGATGCTGCCCTGATAGCGGAAGTCCTCGCCTTTCTCGTAAAGACCGTTGGCTCCCAAGGTGTAGCTCGTCGTGATTCCCCGCTCCTGTCTTAGCGGTGACCACTCGCCCTTCTCGCCTGGCGTGCGGTAGTCGCTCAGGTTGTTGACGTTGGCGAAGAGTGCGATGCGCGAGTTCGTGGCGTAGCGCATGGCAAAGGCTCGGCCGAGGAAGGGTGGGGCTTTCGTCGTCTCTCCGAAGTCCTCCTGACTGCCGAAGCGTTTGCCAATGCCGCCTTCCGCATTCGCGAGCCACGCCGTGTTGTAGTCGCGCTTCAGCCGCACGTCCATCACCATTTCTTTCTGCGTCGTCTTCTCGCGAATGGTGCCCTTCACGTTGTCGGGTGTTCGCTCGTAACTTCGTATGTCCTTCACCATGTAGGACGGCATGTTGTCGAGGAGCAGCTCGCGGTCGCTGTCGAAGAAGTCCTTGCCGTTGAGCAGCAAGGCATCCACTTTGCGGCCGTTCACGGTTATCTCTCCTCCGCCTTTCAACTCAACGCCCGGCAGCTTCTTGATGAGCGCGTCGAGCATCGACCCCTCTGCCATCGAGAAGGCATCCGCGTCATAGACCAGCGTGTCGCCGTCCATGTAGAACTTCAGCTTAGTGGCTTTCACCACAAGTTCATCCATGATGGTGGTGGAATCACCGTCCAACATGAGGCTTTGCTGCTTTGCCTTCGGTGCTCGATGCAGGTAAATGGGCTTCAGTTCGCGGTAGCTTTCGCGTTTGTACATCTTCTGGATGTCGAAGGGAGCAAAGCGTGTCTGGTAGCCCTTTGCTTCGAGGCGCAACAGGTACTTGCCTGCCTCTTTGATGCTTGCTACGGCGTATGTGTGAAGCTTGTCGTCGTATTTATAGCTCTCAACGTGAACAGTATCGACAAAACTACTGTCGGCAGCACGGAGGAGTGTTGCTTTCAGGCTGTCGATGCCGTCATGCGTCAAGTGGTCGGCAACAGAGGCATAGACGCTAAGCTCCCGCTTCTTCGTCTTTGTCGAGTCTGTCTGGCTGTAAGCTGCCATGCTGAAGAGGGCGAGTAGGAAGGCGATGATGAGCTTTTTCATTATGTCGCGTTAATTCTTAACTCTTAATTCTTAACTCTTAACTCTATTATATTAAACGCATAGCCTCGCAAAATATTCCCGAAATGGCGTTAAAGATTCTTAAAGATGCTATTTCTTGGGTGCCATGCCTTCGAAGTAAGTCTTCTTGCCATTCACGAAGGACTTAAGGCTATACCATTCGGTGGGAATCCATTCTACGCCTCTGGTATTGAGGATGAGGAAGTGGAAGCCGTGGTCGGCGACTCTCACCTGTATTGAGTTGGTTTCCGAGATGTGGCGGGAAAAGACGGCCAGCATTATGGAAGGACCCCTTTCAAAAGATGCGCCATAGTGATATTCGTAGTATCTGCTCTGCCGACTATTGGTAAACCTCAGCGCCATACTATCGATGGCAGCAAGCAATTGCTGGGCGAGCTGCTTCTGGTCTTCAGTTAAAGAATAGATCTTTGCTTCTGTCACGCCCGCATAAGCATATTCTCCATAGTTGACAATATTCATCCATGCTTTCCTGTCCTCTGACTCGTCATCATCCCAGACAGCGTGAGAATATGCATCGTCGTGCTGCCAGAAGGAATTCCGATGACTGATGCTGTGTTTGCTCATCAGGCTTTCGATGTCGTCCATCATGTCTCCCCATGAATATGTGTTGGAAGATAAGTCGATGCCAGGCAGGGTGACGGTATAGCGGAAACGCCCTTCGAAGGTACCTTCCTGCTTGCCTGATTCGAGGACGAAGTCGAGGAACTCGTCGGAGTAAAAGTAAGAGAACTTGTCGTCGCTGTATTTGTGGACTCGTGTGGTGTCGCGACAGAAGTTCAAGGAACAGACGATAGTGTCCTTACCGTTAGTGTGGCTTTCGTAATGAAGACTGTCCTGCGCCTCTTTCTGCATTTCTGAAATGGTACGACGGATAGCCTTAACTCGTTTGTCGAAGCATGCCTTATCTGCTTGCAGAATGCTATCTACGAGAAGACTTTCTTGCCTGCCTCGTATGAGGTCTGGCCTGTAATAGATAGGCAGGGAATAATCCAACGACGGACGATTGCCATTGGTGTCCAGTCCTCCTCTCTTCATAATGGATGGTGTCGTGGGAGTTAGTGCTCCTTTCGTCTGCTTGAGTTCTTCAAAGAGTTGGTTTATCTTGGGGTTCACTTGAGCCATGGATGCCGCACTCATGAGCGCAGCTATCAGGATTGAGATTACCTTTTTCATTGTCTTATTATATTTAAGTTTCGAGGGTTATTCATTGTTTTTGTAGTTAAGTAGTTAAGTAGATATCGCTTCGCTCGTCCTACGGACAGTAGTTAAGCCATTACCTTTCCCATCTGTGGCAAGCAGACAAAACATTTGGCTTAACTACTTAACTACTGACTACTTCACTACTTCAGGGACTTCATTTCATTAGTCTTGTTGCCAGAGATATGCTGCCTAGTTGATTGCACATACATGTAGATGCAATTGCACATACATGTAGATGCAATTGCACATACATGTA
>CADCCR010000043.1:5456-19490 GCA_902799985.1 uncultured Bacteroidales bacterium
GACCTGTTATGTCGAATGGAATCTGCTGCCGCATTTCGCAACGCAGCAGCAGGAAGGCGCCATTTATTAACTTCAAAAACTAAAACTAACATGTGTTATAAACTATTTTGGAAGTAGTCAGAGGAAGATAGAAGGAGATAGAGGAAGATAGAAGACGTTAGTTTTGCTGCCGCCCTAATTCTCCATCTTTTCATATACCCATGGTATTGTCCTCTATCTTTGTCGCTATAAGCGACATATCTTCTTCTGTCTTCTTTTATCTTCTATTACGTTATCTTATTCATCACGGCAGGTCGCTAACCCTTTCGAGTTTGAAGTCGACGGCTGAGAGCCAACGCCCCGTGAAGGGACGGCCCGTGAGGTCTTTGTCGCAGGTGACGCCGTAGGTGAGTTTGCCGTCGCGGACAATAATGTTATCTATCGCGATTTTGCTCCAGCCGTAACCCATTCCGCCGTTTGCAAGGGCGATGCGGACGTCGCCCGGCGAGATTTGTTGTCCCTTCTCGTCGGCCTCCTTGACGCGTATCGCAGCGTCTCGCCAGATGTCGCCTCCGCGGTCGTCGCAGGCGGGAATCTCTTTCAAGAGCAGGTCTTCGGCCTTTGCAAAGATGAAGGCTCCCGTGTTGCCGCTAAAGGAAGTGCGACCTGCGGCGGTCAGTCTGTAGATGCCCGGCTTGAGGTTCGTCTCTTTGTGTTCGGCCGTGTATCTCAGTACGCCGTCCTCGTCGGCACAGGCATCGAGGTACTCCAACTCGGGATTGCCCGTGTAGTGTTTGCCCGAAACGGCATAGTACCAACGTCCGCCGTCGTTCTTCGTTACGGTGAAACCGATGTCGCGCAAGAACTGATGACGCTTCGTGTCGTGGTATTCCAGCCGGACAGACTCGTTGACCTTGCCCTTGAGGATGCTTTCCGAAGCCTTGAAATAGTCTTGTATCTGCGGGTCGCAGCCTTTTGCCTTGGTCTCCATGGCGTAGAGTCCCTTCCAAATCAACGCGTATTCTTCGGGTGTGAGGAGTCGTTCGTAGCGCGAGGCCTCGCGTTTCAGGGCGAAACCAATCGAGGCAAGTTCCGTTTCGCTGGCTTTCTTGCTGAGTCTCACAAGCTCATTAATCTTGTTGCTCAGGCTGGGGAAATCGTCGTAGTAGTCGCTGACGTGGTCTATTGCCCGCAGGACATCCCTATGATACTTCGCGCTGACGGCCCACTTGCCGTCAATATAAGTCGTGTCGATTTCCTGCTTCGGATTGTTCTTCACCGTTTCGCCCACCTTGATGGCCGTGCGGACGCTGTCCATCGTGACGCGGTTTTCGCTGGTTACGAGTGTTATGAGTTTGGGGTTCTTGCCAATGAACCGAGACAAGTAGCCAGTCTTTCCGCCGTCGGGCAAATCGTCCCATGTCAAGAAGAAGCCATTGTCCCAGCCGTCCGAATCCTCGAACGTGAGTACATAAACATTCTTTTGTTGGCCAGACAAAACAAGGATACCATCCATTTCGTCTAACCGCAATCCCTTCCAAGGCTCAGTCTTTGGATGAAATTCATCTGTGCAGTAGAAAAAAGAAGTGTTTTTGAGGTGTCCCATTAACTCTTTCCAGAGGCTTGTCACCAGTTCGCCGTCCGTGCATGTGAAATCAACACACCAGTCAGTTTCCTTGACGTTGATGCTTTTTTTGTCAATTGGTTGGCCTCGCGCAATGATGCGTGGGTCGGTTAGAGATACGCTTTTGTCGTTTATGAAGCACTTCAAGGCGCTCTCCAGTTCCTTTATGTCCGTGTCCCATTTTGCAGAGAGCGGCAAAGCCAAGAACAAGCCGAGAAGCAAAATGCTGAGTCGTGAAATCTTTTTCATAGTGGTATGTGTTTTTGTGTGATTCATAATGGGATGTATCTTGTTGTGGTGTCTACGAGGTATTCCTTCGGCCGGATTTGCCGCTTTGTTCGGTTGGATTTGCAATCCGACCGTGTGGAATATAGGGATTTGCAATCCCGAAATGTCTGTTTCATCGCATTACAAATGCTTATATTCTTTGCCGTCGGATTCCAAATCCGACGGAACGGATGCTGAGATGCTTTATAATGGGATATATCTTGTTGTGGTATCTACGAGGTATTCCTCTTTGTAGGCAGTCTCCACTTGCTTGTGGATGATCTTGTTCACCAAATCCTTGATGCGTTCGTCGGCTCGCATGAGGCCCGTCAGCTCAGCCAGGCAGGCGCTGTCCCGGCAGTCGCCCATCTGGTTTTCGAGTTGCGTGAGGTAGTAGTAGAGACTGTCTGCGGCAGAGGCAAGCACGGGATGATTCTTGACGTCAGGCGAGGGAACAGCCTCCCCCGACCCCTCCAAAGGAGGGGTGAACTGCCGCGATGAGGCTCCTTTGCCTTTGGTGAGAGACGGCTTCACTCGGGTCGCCTTCGAACGTGGCACGTTAACTTTGTCAACTTCACGTGTTAAGTTGGCCAACTTAACGTGCTTAGTTTGCGATTTATCCACGTTATCTTTTTCGATGACCTGAGTCGTGTCTTTCTGCCCGACAGGCTTCTCCGTCTTTTCAGCGAGCTGCGGCTGGTCTTGAGGCTTGAAGTTCCACCAGGTGAAGAGTGCTACAACTGCAATCAAGACTGCGGCAATAGAGCCCAACAGCCTCCCACGTCCCCTCCAAGACCCTACCCGGCCTCCCCTTAAAGGGGAGGTGAAGTCTCCCTTTAAGGGAGATTTAGAGGGTCTTTCAGCCAGCAAAGCGTCGTAGAGCGCCTCGTCGCGGTCGAGCTCGCTTTCAGTTGGCAGCTCCCACTTCTCCTGCTCTATCGGGTGTTTCCCCTCGAGATAACTGTCTATGAGTAGTTTTTTATCCATCAATGTATCCTCCTTCTTTTAGTACATTATATATATGTCCGCGTGCGTGGCTCAACATTGCGCTGACCGTTCTGGCGTTGATGCCTGTCGCAATCGCTATTTCACGTGTGTCCATCTGGGCTTCGGCAAACATCCGCCAGAGCCGTTGTTCGGAGCGTCGGAGCGTTTGTGTGGCATTGTGTAGGGCAGCTTTGAGCTCGATTTCTTCGAGTGTCTGGCCTTCGTTCGAAGCGGGAAGTGTGACTTCGTGACTGGTGGTGAGTGGTGAATGAGGTCGCCGCTGCTCCCTTCGCCACACGTCGATGCACTCGTGTTTGGCAATTCTGATGGCCAGCCGCTCGGCCTCCAAAGGCGAGGACAAAGTGCCCCAAGCCTTCCAAAGGCTTATCATCGTCTCCTGCGCCACATCCTCGGCAGCCTCTTCCTCCTTGAAGAAACTCAGCCCAATCTGCTTCGCCCTTGAGCGCAGAATGTGTGCCAAACGTTCGAACTCTGTGTGCTCCATACACCCTAATAACGTCAGAAAAGGCCAAATGTTATGCGAAGTTAACGATTATTAACAAATTTTTCTCTGTTTCCTTTGTGGTTTAGTTAAAAAGGTGTAACTTTGCCGCCGACATACATGATGCGCTTGTGGTGGAATTGGTAGACACGCCAGACTTAGGATCTGGTGCCGCGAGGCGTGTAAGTTCGAGTCTTATCAGGCGTACATTAATGTATTTGGTGGGTGCAAACGGCTCTTTCTGTTTGCCTTTTTCGGCAAAAGCGTAACGAAAAACGGCAATAATGCAAAAAAGTGTCAGTTTTTGTAGCAACATATTGTAAAAAAGTGTAACTTTGTGGGCAGAATAAACTAATTTCGTGAATAACGAACCGACAAAAATTATGTCCCGCATTAATCTGAAGCATCTAATCTCGCATGGCGCTGCTGCGCTCTGCTTTGTTATGGCGGCACTTACCACAGCATGTACCGAGTCAATCGATACCTCTGCCCGCTACGTCTTTAAGGAACGCACCATTGCCAGCTATCTCGAGGATCATCCACAGTTCAGCGAGTACCTCCGGCTGCTGCAGGAGCAGAAAGTAAGCACGGTGAGCGAAACGACCGTCTATCAGCTCATGACGGCTTACGGCTACTACACCTGCTTCGCTCCGACCAACGAAGCCATCCAGCTCTATCTCGACTCGCTTGTCATCAAGGGCATCATCCCCGAAGCCAACTGGAATTCCTTCCCCGACGAGGAGACATTGGACAGCATCCGCACCGTGGTGGTGCTGAACAGCATCCTCGACGGCACAAAGCTCGAGAAGACCTACATCACGGCCGAGTTCCCCAAGACGAACGAGGAGTTCGAAGTCACCACGATGGCCGACCGCAAGATAAGCGTCACATACGACAAGAAGGACCTGGACAACTGTCGCATCGACGGCATCTGCCCCGTCTCGAAGACCAATCGCGACATTGAGACCATCAACGGCTTCATCCACGAAATAGCGTATGTCATCAATCCCAGCAACGAGACGTTGGGCAGCACGCTGCACAAGTTCACCTACGACTTCACGTCCAATCTCAGCATCATGGCCAAGCTCGTAGAGGCATGCGGACTGGTCGACACACTCACCAAGGTAAGGGACGAACGCTACGAGACACTCTACAAGAACAATGCCTTCCCCAACTTCAAGTGGCAGCTGCGTAGCTGGGAAATCGAAGCGCCAGAGCATCGCAAGTACGGCTTCACCCTCTTTGCAGAGACCGACGAGTTCTGGGAGAAAGAACTTGGCAAGGACCGTAAGGACATAACGAAGGAAGACATCGTGGCATGGGTGGAAGCTCAAGGCTACTACCCAGATGCCGTGAACGACGAAAACTACAGCAACGAGAACAATCTGCTCAACATCTTCGTCACATACCACCTGCTGCCCGAACGCATCCCCGTGGACAAGCTGGCCCTGCACTACAACGAGAAGGGCTTCAACTACAGGAACCTCAGCGCCTCGCCCACCGTTCCCGTCTGGGCTCACTACGTGACGATGGGCAAGCGTCGCCTGCTCCGTATCTGGGAGAGCCTCGAGAGCGGAGGACCGTACCTCAACCGCTTCCCCAAGCTCAACAACGGTCGTCACGAGGACTATCACGAGAAGGAATGCAGCGAGCAGAACAAGGGTATCGAAATCAAGACGGACGAGACATCGGGCATCGTCAAGCTCATCAACGGCATCATCTATCCCATCAGCGAGCCGCTGGCCTATACCGAGCACGTGCGCAACGAGCTGGCCAAGGTACGCATCCGCTACGATTCATGGGAACTGCAGCCCGAGGCGATGAACAACGACATGCGACTCGTCAGCAAGAACGACGCCATCTGGTACTTCTCCAGCGACCCCGACAAGCAATACTTCGAGAATGCCACCGTCAACAGCAAGCAGACCAACTTCATGCTTCTCAGCGGTCGCGACCAGAGCTGGCCGAACTATCAGGGCGACGAACTGCTGGCTGAAGGTCTCTACGACATCACCATCACCCTGCCTCCCGTACCGAAACAGGGCATCTACGAGATACGTATGGGTGTGTCGACGTACAGCGGCACACGTGGCATCTGCCAGGTTTATTGGGGACCGCGCAAGGATCAGCTCGTGGCACAAGGCATCCCCGTCAACATGCAGCTGGGTGGTAACAGCTCGGGCAACATGCTGGGATGGGAAACCGACACGGACGACGACGACTACAACGCCGAGGTGGACAAGAAGATGCGTAACAACGGCTTCTTGAAAGGTCCCGAGTACATTGTGGCAAGCGCCGGCGGCTCGCAGACTAACCGAATGAATGCAGGTGCAACGCGCCGTATCGTGGTGCGCGAATCCATGTCGCCCGACGTCACATACTACATGCGCTTCAAGACCGTGCAACCCGACTATACCACCAAGCAGCTCTTCGTCGACTACCTCGAGTGGTGTCCGAAGGAAGTCTACGACAACCCCGAACATCCGGAAGACATCTGGTAGGAAAAGGAGATAGAGGAAGATATTGCGGGATTGCAAATCCCTATATTCCATACGGTCGGATTGCAAATCCGACCGAACAAGAGAAAGAAGATAGAGGGAGATAAAGGACGATACCTTTGGCACACGCGCCAAAAACTAACGTCTTCTATCTCCCTCTATCTTCTGCTATCTACTTATATCTTCCTTTCTTCTTCTATCTTCTTTTATCTACTTTTATCTTAAGCAGCCTGCAATAAATGCCTGCATCTCGGGATAGCTCTTCTCGATGCTCAGCAGGAGATGCAGCTGGTTGTTGGCGCGGACGAAGTTGTGGTCGGGATACTGGCACTTCCAGTACTTGTCGCCGCTCAGGTAGTCCCAGAGGAAGCGGACGCATTGCATGTAGGGGAAGAGAGCCGTGGCGTAGGGCAGGTTCTCAATCTCGACGGGCAGGAGGAAACTCTTGGCGCTCTCGAGGTAACCTTCCGTGAAGGCCTTGAAGATGTCCATGCGGAACTTCACCTTGTCCATCTCCGGGCAGTCCTCGGCAACCTCGTTGGCAGCGGTGCGGAGGAAGTCGCCGTAGTCGGAGAAGATGAAGTTGGGCATCACGGTGTCGAGGTCGATGACGCAGAGCACGTTGTCCTGCTTGTCGAACATCATGTTGTTGACCTTCGTGTCGCAGTGGCACACACGTTTCGGCAGCGTGCCTTCGCGGCCCATGCGTTCGGCCTTGCACATCTCGTCGGCACGCTTCTCTATTTCTGCCAGCATCTTCTGCACGCGTTCTTCCTTCACACGACCAGCCGGATCGCGCTTGATGACATCGCGAAGTTGCTCGAGGCGGAACTCCATGTTGTGGAAGTCCTTGATGGTCTCGCCCAGCTGAACCGGTATGTCGGCAAGCATTGCCTGGAAGTTACCGAAGGCCTTGCCGGCAGCGCGGCTGCTTTCGGGGTTGACGGCCTGCTTCGTGATGGCATCATCGATGAAGACCATCAGGCGCCAATAGCCGCTATCCGTCTTGACGTAGAGCTTGCCGTCGCCCTTTGCCGGGATGAAGCGCAGCACTTTCCTGTCGATGTCTGTCGTGCCCTGCTCGGTGAGTTTCTTGCGGATGTGCGAAGTGACGGCATCGATGTTGCGCATCACCATATCCACATCGGGGAAGACGTTGTGGTTGACGCGTTGCAGCACATAGTCCGGCTTGTCCGGCTCGGCAGTCTTAACTTTGTAGGTGTCGTTGATGAGTCCCTCGCCCAGCGGCTTAATCTCGCTGACGGTCCCTTCGTAGGCAAATTGGCCCACGATAGCTGTTAGTTTTGAGTCCATGGTTTTAGTTATTTGGTTGTTTGGTCGTTTAGTGGTTTAGTGGTTTAGTCGTTTGGTCGTTTGGTCGTTTGGTCGTTTGGTCGTTTGGTCGTTTGGTCGTTTGGTGGTTTAGTCGTTTGGTGGTTTAGTCGTTTGCAAAGATACAACAAATATTGTTAGCCTCCAAATTTCTTGGGGGAAAGTTGAAGAGAAGCTGGAAAGGGCAGGGAACAGTAGATAATGATTTATTAGTCATGCTCCTGTTTCTCCCATTCGTCCCAATCAATGCTGGAAAGCAGGTGCTCGATTTGGGCTTTAAGAGGCTGCAGGTCATTCCGGATGACATCATAGACATCTTCTGGATTAACCTGATAATAGCCATGCACCAAGACATGTCTCATCTTTTCTATCACTCTCCACGGAGTCTCTGGATGAGCATCCTTGAACTGAGAGGAGAGCTTATACGTAGCTTCACCAACGATTTCTATGCATTTGATTATTCCATAGTACTCAATTGTGTTCTTTGACAACTCGTCAAGAGATTTGCCTGCCGTGAAATTCAAAATATGTCCAATGGCATCGATAATATGCAATAAACGACCTTTATCTCTGATTGGCTCTCTCATAAATCAATTTCTTATCGTTATTAACATATTTCGTCACCCAAGGAAAGAGCATCTTCTCGTCAACCAAATCCACTTCTTTACCCAACAGACTTTCTAAATCAAGAAGCATTCCTGAAATCTTGAACAGACCTATTGGTTGGCTTCTGTCGTACGACACAAGTATGTCCACATCGCTGTCTGGCCTTTCCTCTCCGCGCGAATAGGAACCAAAAAGCCAGGCTTTCAGGACAGGTTGCGTCTTGAAATAGTCGGCTATCAGCTGTATCATCTGTTGAGTATCCATACGACACATTATTATTGTTTCTGTTTGCAAAGTTAGCGATTTATCCAATACACACAAAGAATTTAGGGAAAAAGTTTGAAAGATGTGGAAAAAGCAGTAATTTTGCAAACGACTTGTTAAGTCATTCACCCCAAAAGGATAACATGGCTATGAAAAGACTCATTCTCATTCACTGTTTCATTCTTTCGCTTCTCTGTGCTTTTGCTCAGACGGCTCCCACCACGCTCGAAGGCTGGGCCGACAGGCTCGGGAAGTTCGGCAAGTCCATTCCGCAGGAACAAATCTTCGTTCACACGGACAACACCTGCTACTTTCTGGGCGACACCATCTACTACAAAGCTTACGTGCGCCGCACAGACACAGGCACGCCGAGCCGCATCAGCGGTGTCCTCTATGCCGAGCTGCTGAACCAGGACGGCTACCTCGTGGAGCGCCAGCAGCTGGAGCTTCAGGGCGGACAGACGCATGGCACCTTCGTACTGCCCGACACCCTCTATGGCGGCTACTACGAGCTGCGGGCCTACACGCGCTGGCAGCTCAACTGGGGCATCACCGAGCATCCCCATAGCATCTATGCCGAGCAATGGTTCTACAACAAGCGCATGGCCAAGGAATACTACCGCGACTACGAGAAGCTCTACAGCCGCGTCTTCCCCGTCTTCGACAAACCGAAAGAGCCGGGCGACTTCGTCCACGAGATGACGTTGCGCCCCTTGCGCCGACAGTCGAAGGTTGACGAGACATCGCCCAAGCCCAAGCTGCAGCTCTTCCCCGAAGGCGGAAACCTCGTGGCCGGCGTGCCCAACCGCGTAGCCTTCGAGGCAACGAGCAACGAGGGGCTGCATCTGGAGGGAAAAGTCACGCTCACCGAAGGGGCAAGCAACGTGGTGGCAGAAGCCGAGATAGAACAGCGAGGCCGCGGCAGCTTCACCTTCACGCCGCAGATGGGCAAGAGCTACACCGCAACCTATAGCGGCAAGAAAGGGACAGCCAAGACGACACTGCCCAGCGCCGAGAAGGACGGCGTAGCTCTGCAAGTGCTGAACGAAGGGGTAGGGAAGAGGAGAGTCGAGATAAAGGCCGTAGGCTCAGCCGCCAGCGAAGAGCTCGGCATGACCGTGATGCACGACGGCATGCTCCTCCACTTCCAGACCATCCCCGCCGGAGCCTCGGCATCCGTCGCCCTCGACGAAGACAAGCTGCGGACAGGCGTCTGCCAAGTCACCATATATAATAATGTAGGGCGCATCTATGCCGACCGCCTCTTCTTCTGCCTGAAGGACGACTTCTCGCCCACCAGCCTCACCTTCAGCGGACTCGACGGCAAGCCCACCGAACCCTTCGCACCCGTCAGCCTCGCCGTGGAAGGCGGTCAGCCCGGCGCCACCATCAGCGTGTCGGTCTGCGACGCCACACATTCCGAGTACATCTACGACAACGGCAGCATCCTCACCGAGATGCTCCTCTCCAGCCAGATACGCGGCTTCGTGGAGAACCCCCGCTACTTCTTCGAGAAGAACGATGCCGCCCATGCCCGTGCCCTCGACCTCCTGCTCATGATACAAGGCTGGCGCCGCTTCAGCTGGCACACCATGACCCAGCCCGGAGCCTTCGAGCTCAACCACAAGCCCGAGCAGACACCCCTCCTCGTGGGCGAGGTGAACAAGTACATGTCCAGCGAGCAGGAGTCCATGTTTGCCGACAACTATGTGGCCGTGAATGCCGGCAGCGATGCCGTGAACGCCGTCAGCCTGACGGGCGAGACGCAGACACAGACCAACATGGACGACACATCCGTCGAAGCCGAGGACGGCGGCAGCGTCACCGAAGCGCGTGCCAACACCGAGACCACCGGACGCGACATCGAAGTGCCCACCGACCGCCTCAGCCGTTTCGTGCAGAACCAGGGCGACCTGAAGCGCGAGCTGCTCGTACATGCCAGCTTCGTCAAACCCGACGTCGACAACCAGCGGCACACTACCGACGGCGAGATGATGACCGAGGGACACATGTTCAGCATCCAGACGCCACGCTTCTACGAAGGCTGCTACTTCCATCTCTCCGCCAGCGACAGCACCAAATGGAAGAAAGGCAAGCCGCACGTCTGGCAGATGCCTTCCACCGACCGCAACGACCGCCTCAACTATCCCGAGTTCTACGTACGCCTGCGCCCCTACTTCCCCCGCTTCGTCAAGCCCTACGACTGGTATCAGTGCCACCTGGCCGAAGCGCCCAAAGGCTCCGTCATCGCCCCCGACTGGGTGATGGACGGCTCGCGCATGCTCGACGAAATCACCGTTGGCGTCAAGCGCTCGCGCATGGGTAAGTTCGACGCCTCGAAGCCCGCCTTCGTCATCGACGCCTACGACGCCTTCAACGACGCCTGCGACGCCGGCTTCTGCCCGGGCATCTACTACGGGCGCAACCGCTTCGCCCGCGACGTGGCACGCACCTACATCGGCGACATGAACGTGGCACGCGACTACGACCTGGAGCTCCGCATCGACGGCAGAGTGGAGTCTAGCAAGACTGCCCTCAACGAGCAACGCACACGCATCGGCAACGGGCACGACCTGCCCATCGAGCAGAACAACATCCCATCCACCGAGAAGGAGAAGTACAACCTGCTGAAGAACGTCGGCAAGGTCTACATCTACACCGACTACAGCCCGCGACGCGAAGGCAACTCGCTCTACGACGGCGTCGACATACCCAGCGTCAGCGTCGACCTCCACCTCGTCGGCAAGGACGACTCCAAGCGCGACGCCTACCGCGACCGCCGCTACATCCTGCCCGGCTACTCGGCACCCGAGGACTTCTACCAGCCCGACTACAGCACCAAGCCCCTCCCCGAGGTGAAGGACTATCGCCGCACCCTCTATTGGAACCCCGACCTTCAGCTCGACCAGAACGGCCACGCCCAGTTCCGCTTCTACGGCAACGGCAAACAGACGCACCTCTCCGTCACCGCCGAAGGCATAGCACCCGACGGCACCCTCCTCACCGGCAAGAGCATGCCCGAGGACAGATGAACGACACGCCACACGTGCTTATTGCCGAAGCGCCTCGTGCTTATTGCCGAAGCGCCTCGCGCTTATTCCGGAAGCGCCCCGCGCTTATTGCCGAAGCGCCCCGTGCTTATTTCGGAAGCACCCTGTGCTTATTCTGGAAGCGCAAAACACTTGTCACTCATCATATAAGCTTGTAATAGTCAGCAAATCAGATAATAAGACCCTGACGAGTACCTGACAACCTCATCAGGCACTCGTCAGGGTGTAAATCATTGACAATCATCGCATTCAACCCCAAACATGACGAGTGACGAGTGGTTTGCGCTTCCCCCAATGCCAAGAGCCATTTTGATTTGGCGGATATGCTGGAAACATAGACGCTCAAAAGCCAAACTCTCTGTTCTTTGTCTCTGCCTATAATCATAATCTGATTTTGGGTGCAAAGGTACAAAATAAGTCCTTATAAAGTGTCGAAACAATGGCTAGATGTTCTTCCATAACACGAATTACCATGTAATTATCCATGAATAATCTGTTCAATCTGTTTAATCTGTGGTTCTTGTTGCCTGCGGCAAAGTGAAGAGTTAAGAGTTAAGAGTGAAGAATCAAAGTTACTTTAATTCGTTCAATTCGTTTTAATTCGTTGTAGAAAATCAATCTGTTAAATCCGTTACAATCCGTTGTTTTATTCAATATAATTTTGTAACTTTGCAGCCAGAATGATACAAGCAAGGATGTTGCGAGGGTTAGGATTCGGCATGCTGATGTCCCTTTTGGTGGTGGGGACGATGCGCGGGCAGGTGCCCGTGCTGAGCGCCGACCATGGCATCTACAGCCAGGAGTTCCGGCTTTGGATAACGTCGCCCGTGGAGGGTGCTACCATCTTCTATACGCAGGACGGCAGCGACCCGCGACGGGAGGGACTCCCCTATGGCGGCTCGCTCGGCATCAATGCCACGACGGTGGTCCGTGCGGCGCTTCTCCTGCCCGACAGCACCTGGAGCGACGTGACCACGGCCTCCTACGTCATCCCCGAGAGCCTCTTGCAGCAGAGCAATCGTCCGAGCGGCTATCCAGCCTACTGGGGCAACTACTGCGAGATAGAGGGAAGAGCCATTGCCGACTATGGGATGGACCTCGAGCTGACGCGCAACGCCACCTATGCCAAGTATATTACCGATGGCATCACCACGCTGCCCATCGTCTCGCTCTCCACTGCTCCCGGCAACTTGTTCAGCGACACGCCCGACCCTGAAACGGGCGGCATCTACATCTTCACGGGCTGTCCCGTGGGCGATGGCACGGGACGTGGATGGGAGCGGCCTGTCACCTTCGAGATGCTGAACGGGCCTGATGGTCTCGACCTCACCGTAGACTGTTGCGTCAAGCTGCACGGCGGGCACGGACGATTGCCGGAGAAGAACCCGAAGCATGCCTTCCGTCTCCACTTCAAGTCGGCCTACGGCCCGGGGAAACTTAAGTATCCTGTCTTCGGCACCCATGGTCCGAATCGCTTCAACGCCCTCGTTCTCCGCACCTTCTTCGGCTATTCGTGGGTGCATTGGGACAATATGCAGCGCAACAGGGCTCAGTACACTCGCGACCTCTGGGCTCGGGCCACGCAGTCGCAGATGGGCGACCCGGTCAGCATGGGGCAGTATGTTCACCTCTTCCTCAACGGCCTCTATTGGGGCATCTACAATATGTGCGAGCGTGTCTCGGACGACTTCTGTGCCCAACACTTCGGCGGCAGCGAGGAGGACTGGGACGTGACGGAGGTGGACGGCGGCGCAGGCAACAAGTATGCTGCGTTTGCCGACTACGGAACCATCGACGCGTGGAACCAGATGGTCGACCTCATCTACGAGCTGCCCAACCAGAAGAGCTACATGCACCTCATCGGCTGCGGCAGCGACGGCAAGCCCAACGTGAAGTACCCACCGCTGCTCGACGCGGACAACTTCATCCACTACATGCTCATCAACCTCTACGGAGGGAACACCGACTGGGACCAGCACAACTGGTATGCCTTTCGCAATCGCATCAGCGCCGACCGCGGCTTCCGCTTCATCTGCTGGGACTCGGAGACGGTCATCGTCTCTCCGACGGAAAACCTCACGAACAAAAATACGCGTGGCTGCCCGACGGGCTTCCTGAACCGCTTGATGAGGGAGCGGCTCTTCCTGCACAGATTCCACGAAGAGGCGCAACGGATGCTCACGCATGGCGGACCGCTCACGCCCGAAGGTGCCCTTGCCACTTGGGACAGCCTCTACCACACCATCGAGCTCGCCCTTTGGGACGAGTCAGCCCGCTGGGGTGACTATCGGCGCGATGTGCATCCCTACAAGACTGCCGGCTCGCTCTACAAGCCCAACGACGCCTATCAGGCAGAGCGCATGCGCTTGCTCAGACAGTATTTCCCCGTCCGCACGGACAATTTCATCAAGCAGTTGCGCGACCGCGGCTGGTTCCCCTCGACTCCTGCCCCTGCTGTCTGCATCGACGGCTGCGAGGTGGGCTACGATGTTCAGCCTTTCCCGACGGGAAGCATCTTGACGATGACGGGTACGAACATCTACTATACGCTGGACGGCACGGCTCCCGTCAACTGGTTCTCAGCCGACGAAGGCACGCTTTCGCCTACGGCTAAGCCCTACATCGAAGGCGAGAACGTCCTGGATGGCATGGCCTCGAATATCCTTCCCGACACTATCATGCTACGGGCTATCTGCAACAGCGGTGGCGAATGGAGCCCCATCGTTACCGTCCGCCTGGTTGCAGAAGACCCCGACGGCCTCTCCCTGGTCCTCTCCGATGGTGAAGCCTCTCCCCCAACCCCTCTCCCGTGGGAGAGGGGAGGACTGCCGCGAAAACTCCCCTCTCCCACGGGAGAGGGGCTGGGGGTGAGGCTGAGGCTTCTCGACCTCTCGGGCCGTCGCATCACGGCTCGCCAACTGCGGC
>CADCCR010000044.1 GCA_902799985.1 uncultured Bacteroidales bacterium
CAAACGTTTTGAGGTTTCCGTAAAGACCGTGGTTGCCGCCGAAGTTCAGAACCTCGCACCATATCCACGGCAATTCGCCGAAATCCAGTTCGCATGTCGCGTCGTCGCTCGCGAATGCCGACATGTCCTTGACGAGGGCTTCGATGAGAGTGTAACGAGGGTCGAGACCGGCGCGAACCTTTTGCGTGGGGTTCTCCATCCAGGCCTGCACGACCCAGGTCACGCCAGGGAACGCCGTCTGCTGCGCAGACTGTACGGCACGCACGGCAGCCGTCACGTCTATTCCTTCGGACTTGCCGCCTTCGTGGAACAGATCGCCTGCAAGGTACTTCGGCTTGATCCCATATACCGTTTCGATGCTGCGGTACCACGCGGCGGCGCAACGCTCAAAGTCTGGCGAAGTCGGATCGAGAATCGGCGGGCGATCATAGCAGTCGCACCACTTTCCCTGATTGAGAAGCGGCGCGACGGCAAGATTGGCAGGAACCATTCCGTAAAAGCCTTGGAGAACGGGCTCTATCCCCTTCTCGCGCATTTTCTCGGCTATGAAGCGACCGCGTGCTCCATCCGCGTCAATCGTCGCCTGGTCGAGCGGACCGCCCTCTCCTGCGAGGTTGCCCAACAGACCTCCTGCCTTGCCCATCTCGCCTACGAAGAGGTCGCGGTCCTCGGTGTTCATGATGGCTTCCACGCTCGTGCCGAGCACCTGGACGCCATACTTCTCGAGCACACCATTCTGGTAGAGTGCCGTTCCCACGTTCAGTCCCGTCTGTCCGCCCCATGCCAGCATGATGCCGTCGGGACGCTCCTTCTCTATAATCTTTTCTATAAAATAAGGTGTCACGGGCTGGAAGTAAACCTTGTCGGCAATGCCTTCGCTGGTCTGAATGGTTGCCACATTGGGATTGACCAGCACCGAATAGATGCCTTCCTCGCGGAGTGCCTTGAGCGCCTGACTGCCGGAGTAGTCGAACTCACCGGCCTGACCAATCTTCAAGGCACCGCTGCCTAATACGAGAACTTTCTTCAGTTTCACCATAGTATTTAAAGATTTAATGATTTACTATTTACTATTTAATCTTTTCACCTTTTCACCTTTTTATATATAAAAAAGAAGCCACAATCGCTAACGTGACAGCGAAAGTGGCTTTTGTGTGAGTATAGCATGATATGGTAGCACTTTATGCATAGTTTATCCGCTTTTTCGGGTGCAAAGGTACACATATTTCCCGAAACAGCAAACGTCGGAGAGATTTTTTTTCAAAGAAAATGAATCTGCCGAAAGAAAAGAGCGATTTGCGGGAACAAGATGCGGATTCTTACCGTAGCAACTCGGCGGGATAGGTGGGCATGGCTCCATGCTGGGTGCAGACGTAGGCGCTGACTTGTACGGCGGTGCGATGAGCCTCAGGCACAGACTTGCCGTTCAGGATGCTGCCCACGAAGGAACCGGTGAAAGAGTCGCCTGCGCCAACGGTGTCTGCCACCTTCACCTTCGGAGTCTCCTGGAACGATACATGACCGGGAGTGAAGACGTAGGAACCATTGGTGCCGCAGGTGAGCACGAGCATGTCCAGGTTGTACTTGCCCAAGATGAGCCAGCACTTGTTCTCGATGTCGAGGCCGGGATAGCCGAACATGCGACCAATCAGCACCAGCTCTTCGTCGTTAATCTTCAGGATATTGCAGCGCTGCAGAGAATCCTTGATGACTTCCTTCGTGTAGAACTGCTGACGGAGGTTGATGTCGAAAATCTTCATGCAGTCGGCAGGCGTGGCATCCAGAAACTTCTGAGTGGTCTCGCGGCTGACGACATTGCGCTGAGCCAAAGAGCCGAAGCAGACGGCACGACAATTGCGGGCTATTTCGGCAATCTCTTCGTTGAAGGGAATATTGTCCCATGCCACGTTCTCCTTGATATCATAGGTGGGAATGCCTTGCTCGTCGAGCTGCACCTGAACGGTACCGGTGGGATAGGGCACACGCGGCAGCAAGTCGTTCAGCCCGTGTTCCTTCAGGGCCTCGATGGTCTCGTCGGCCAGTTTGTCCTCGCCCAGTGCACTGATGGCGATGGTATCTGCCATGCCAAGGAACTGTCCGGCATGATAGGCGAAATTGGCTGGAGCGCCTCCCAGCTTCTTACCTTCGGGAAGTACATCCCACAGGACTTCTCCGAGTCCTACTACATAACGCTTCTGATTCATAGTATTTATGCGGTTTTTAATTGTTTAACGTACGTGAACAGATAAAGCACTCCGACAGCCATCACCAGCACAGCGCCAGCCTGTCCCATGCTATCGCTCAAGAGGCCCATGAGGAGCGGGAAGACAGTGCCGCCGAAGATACCCATAATCATCAGGCCGCTGACCTCGTTCTGCTTCTCGGGCATCGACTGGAGAGCTGTGGCAAAGCACATGGAGAAGACGTTCGAGTTGCCGTAGCCTACGAGCGCAATAGCGGCATAGAGCATCCATTGCTCCTTTCCGATGAAGAGCCCGCACATAGACAGTGCCATCATGATGATGGAGATAATGAAGAAGGTGCGCATCTTCAGGACACGGAGGAAGAACGAGCCCGTGAGGCAACCAATGGTACGGAAGATGAAGTAGAGCGAGGTGGCGAAGGCTGCCTCGTTGAGCGACATGCCAAGGCGCTCCATCAGAATCTTCGGTGCTGTGGTGTTTGTACCGACATCAATGCCCACATGGCACATGATGCCAAGGAACGACAGCAGCACAATGGGCGTGCCCAGGAGCTTGAAGCACTCAACGAAAGTGGAGGGCTTGCCTTCGATGGGCGGCTCGTCGATGGGAGTGATGAACAGCAGTATCGTGGAGAGCATGCCGGCAACGAAGAAGATGCCGAAGAGTACGCGCCACGACAGACCGAATTCGGGAATGACCTGCGTGGCTCCCCACATGGCAAGATACGGAGCCGAGAACGAGGCAATGGCCTTGATAAACTGTCCGAAGGTGAGTGTCGAAGCGAGATTGCTGCCACCCATGACGGTCGACACCAGCGGATTGAGCGATGTCTGCATCAGCGCGTTGCCGATACCGAGCAGCGAGAAGGCCACAAGCATAATGGCAAAAGTCTCGCCGAATAAGGGCAGCAGCAACGACAATACTGTGATAACCAAAGAGAGCAGCACGGTCTTCTTACGGCCAATCTTGTTCATCAGCATCCCCGTAGGCACGCTGAAGATGAGGAACCAGAAGAAAACCAGCGAAGGGAAGATGTTGGCCACAGAGTCTGTGAGCTTAAGGTCCTCCTTCACATAGTTGGAAGCAATGCCCACCAAGTCCACGAAGCCCATGCAGAAGAAGCAGAGCATCACTGGAATGAGGTAGATGGATTTATTCTGTTTCATGATTCGTTTTCGTTAGTTCGAGATTTCGTTATTTCGTCATTTCGACATTTCCTTATTTTATCTCATAGATTGTGGCTTTGCCGCCTTTCACCTTGATGGTGTTGTAAGGCTCGGACGGGAACACCAGATTGGTCATGGCCATCTTGCCCTCGGCATCGAAGGCCTCAATGCTGCAGCGGTCGATGAAGAGGCGCAACTGCCTTATCTGTCCGTAGGTGGGGGCAATGGTGGTGGCGGGGAAAGCCTCGCTGAAGCCGACTTCGCCACTTTGGGTGCGGTCCATCGAGAATGTCTGAGCCGTAGCATTGTAGACCATCGTCACCTGTTCCCCTTTGGCATTCGACAGCACAATCTCTGTCTGTCCCTTCGTGTCGACAACAATCTCGCAAGCTTCGGTGGGATTCTTTACCTTTGCTCCGCGTGCAGCCAGCATCTCCTTCGAGGGAACTACGCTGACGTACGTCTCCTCGCCATAGCGGAACAGACCGAGGTCGCGGGGAATGGAGTTGGCAGAGCGGAACTGCTTGGTGGGCACCTGATTGGCATACTGCCAGTTCGACATCCATGCCAGAACGACACGACGCTTCTCGGGTGCATTGTAGAAGGAGACGGTGGCATAGTGGTCCTTGCCATAATCCATCCATTTCGTCACCTTAGGCATCGACTCGCAGACGAACTGGTGTCCGTCGAAGCTGCCGACAAAGTATTGCGTAGCGCTGCCGCCAAATGGACCGCCAGGATTGATGTTGCAGACGAGCACCCACTTCGAGCCCTTGCCATCTTTCCCTTCGAGCTTGAAGAGGTCCGGGCATTCCCATACCCCGCCATGGTTGCCGTATTCCTTACCGAACGAGCTCTCGTACTTCCACTCCTTCAAGTCCCTCGACGAGTAGATGCGCATCTCCTGACCGGCAGCCAGAATCATGTTCCACATCCCGATGTCCTCGTTCCAGAAGGGATTCGGGTCGCGGAAGTCCTTCTCCTCAGCAGTCAGCACCGGGTTGCCATCGTACTTCGCAAACGTCCTACCGCCATCACGGGAGAAGGCGATGCATTGTGCCTGCACGTCGCCTCCAAAAGGTGTTGGCCGACTGGCCGTGTACATGGCAACAACAGTCCCTCCGTCCACCACGCACGAACCGCTGAACATCGTTCCCCAAACATCGGGAGCCAGAGCCACGCCTTCGTCCTTCCAATGGATGAGGTCGGTTGTCGAAGCATGAGCCCAATGCATGTTGCCCCACATCGAGCCATAGGGGTTATACTGGTAGTAGAGGTGCCATACGCCATCCTTATAAAACATACCGTTCGGGTCATTCATCCAGCCACGTTTCGGCGTCTGGTGGTACAGCGGACGGAACTTCTCGTCCCTGAGCGCAAAGTCGGCATCGCTATTCTGTGTCAGCTTCGAGAAGCAGATGCTGCCCGTTGGTACGTTCTGTACGCAGACACGCAGACCTCCCCTGTCCTTGAAGGGCTGCAAATCGAGCATTACATAGTAGTCCACCTCCTCGCGAGCCATCCGCACATTCTGCTCCATCTGCATGATGCCGTCCGCGATGACCAGCACCTTCCCTTCCGGAGCCGATTCCTCGATGGGCAGCCACAAGAAGCGCCCGTCGGCTTTCGGCGTGATGATGCTCTGCTCGCAGGCCTGAGGCACGACCGTCTGCGCCTGGCAGATGTTTCCTGTCGTCAGGGCGAGCAGAGCCATCATCGCAATCAGTTCTTTTTTCATCATCTCACGTTTTCTTGTTAAGCATGGTGCAAAGATACATGTTTTTTCAAAGAACGTAATCTAAATGACCTTATTTTATTACGAACTTTTTGCCTTTCGCCACATGAATGCCCGTCGTCGGACGAACCATGCGCTGTCCGCTGAGACTGAAGATGTCACTTCCAGGCTTCTTTCCTTCCATCTGCTGGATGCCAGTGGCATTCTCCAAGCGAATGATGATACCAGGACACTTCTCCTGAATCAGGTCCCAATAAGGGTCTTTCAGTGTTACCTCGGTTACATCAAGCACAGTGACGTTGGCAGAGAGCTTAGCCAGGAGCAGAGCAAAGTCATCGTAGTCGACACGGAACCAGTCGCCATTGGTGTTTTGGCAGTCGCCACGCATCAGCGAGCCTGTTACCTTCACCTCGCCACTGAGCGAGTTGTCGGCCAAGTCGGCCAGCTTGGTGCCATTCACCTTGGCAGGCTCCTCGATAACCAGATTGTCTACCCATACCTCTTGCGGAGCACTGACATCGCCAGTCTGCGCTGTAATGGCAAGCACGCCGGGGAAGTCGTTCAGATTGGTGTTCGTGGAAAAGTCGAGCACCACCTTCTGCCATTTCCCTTCAGCGCCATACCATGCTGCAGTCTTCTCCCAATAGTTGTCTACTCCGTTTGTGGGGTCGGAGAGTTCAATCATCACATTTTCATTCTGTGCCTTGCGAATCATCAGAGAGACACGGCGTCCTCCCTGCAGGTCGGGTGTCATCCAGTCGCGGAAGGGACATGCCAGGTGCTTCTGGCCGAAGTCGTTGCCTGTCATCGTGAACTTCAGACATTTGTTCGACGGGTTGATGCCGTCCTTCTCAGGATTCTCTACTACCGATGGATTACCACGGTCCCACCAACCACCGAACTCATTGCGTGAGGTTATCGACTCGTCCTCTCCGTCCCAAAGTACAGTTTGAGCATTACAAACAGTTGCTGAGAATACTGCTAACACAATAAAATATTTTTTCATAGTAGTTTCGTTTTCAGTTTGGTGAATTATTGTTGACAGACTTTCACATTGCTGACGGTGATTTTGCCACCATAGTTGTTTACGCTCCAGCAGTTCTTCTGAATGCCGTAGATGCGCTGGGTGTAGGCACATACATCATTGATATACATCACGAGGACAGAGTTGTCGGTGTAGATGTCAATGTTGTAGACATTGTCCGATGGGCGGGCAAAGTTGTAGCCGTCGGCAGCCTCGATGAAGCCTTTGCCTTCCTCACCCTCCTGTTCGAAGTTTACCTTGCGTCCATCTTCCCATTCAGGATTGACTACCATCGTGTAATACTTCTTGGAATCTGTTCCGCGCACAAAGGAGATGCCGAACTTATCCCAATTGTTGGAGGTGGTGACTGTGAGGGAAATATGGTTGCATGTGCCCAGACGGTTGTAGAGCACGTAGGCGTCGTTTCCTGTCAGGGTGCCATCATCGAACCCGTTGGATGCCATTATGCTGACAGTCTGTTCCTTATTATATTTGGCATCCATGGCAGGAACTTTGCCAAGGGTGAGCGTACCGTCGGCATGTTGGATAACTTTGTGGCAGACAAGAGCGCCTGACCAATTGGGTTCGTTGCCATCGCCGGCTCCTACATTGATGTTCTTCTCGTGAATGGTAGAACCAGTGCGATAAGGTGTCCATCCCCAAATGAAGCGGTCCGTACCGTTGGAAGCAGTCTTGGCTGCATAGAAAGCGCGGCTGTCGAGTACACCCTCATGACCGTCTTTCGGCCAGTTTGCGCCTGGATTGTAGAAGCAAGCTTTCAACGCGTCGAAGGTGGGAGCCATCATGTATTTCACCTTGCGGCTCCAGCTGGTCTTGTAGGCCTCGCTGTAGACGAGATACCACCAGTTACCCATCTTGAAGATGTCCGGGCACTCGAGCATACGGTCCCATATCATTGGGAATTGTCCGACGTGCTCCCACGTCTTGAGGTCTTGACTCTTGAATTCGGCGAACTTCAGCTTCGAAGAAATGACCATGTGCCAGAGCCCGTCATCGGCTTTGAACACCTGTGGGTCGCGGAAGTCGTTGGCATCGTAGCCGAAATCGGTGCCTTTGAGTGCCCAACGAATATCTTTCGTCCAGGTCTTGAAGTCGGGCGAGGTGGCACGCATAACAACCTCGCGATTGGGCAGTAAAACATTATATCCAGTATAGAAGATATAGTAGAGCCCGTCCTGCTCATTGTAGACGGCACAGCCAGTGCCGAGGGAAGCATCCTGCTGAGCTGTAGAGGAGCCGGCGGGGAGCACTTCGCCTAGCGGCGTATTGTTGGCACCGTCTTTGGTGGCAATGCCCCAGAAGGGATGATAGCAGGCTCCGTTATTATCGTACTCCTGAAGGTAGAGCACCTTAAACTCTCCAACCTTCTGGTCATAGAAAGGCATGGGGTCACCGCAGCGTCCTATCGCAGGCATATAGTAGGTGTTAAAGCCCGCATCGTCAGTCGGTGTGAAAACTGTTGTGGTACCAGCCCAGTCTTTGGCTGGGTCGCCATAATTGTCACCGCTGCATGCTGTCAGCGCAGTGGCTGACAGCATGATGGCGAATGCTGAATTTATCATTGTCTTCATAGTCTGATTACTTTGTTAGATAGTTGATAGCGTTCTGTGTAATAGTTGCAATGTTTTTGTGGAAGTTTTCTGTGTAGCCGGCTTCGAAGGTATAGCTGTACCAGTCGTAGCATCCCGAGCCGATGCAGATGATGCCGCCCTTGCCGCCCGTGGCAGGATATTCCCATGCTACGACGGCACCGTCGCCTCCTACACCCAGAATCTTACCGCCAGTGTGGGCTTCCCATGCGGCATGGTTGTCGTAGCCACCCCAATCGGTGCCGATGTGATACTGAGCCGTAGAGTTGGTGATGTGATAGCCCGCATCGGTGCAGTAGACCTCGTTGGCGTTTTTACCAGCGATGAGGTTCTGCCACAGCGGATGGCCGTTCTGTCCGTCGAAGATGCGGAAACTCCACGGATCACGGCACAGTTCAGCAACATCCTCGTTCAGGCCCCAGCAGTTATTGGGCGTCGTCCATTCGTCGTCGCCAGTAGTGCCGATGAACGATGGCAAGTAAGTGGCGTAGCGGGTGAGCAGCATCGAACCGCCGTTTTCGTAGAAGGCACGCAGCTCGTTCTTCGTCTCGAGGGCATCGGTAGCTTTTGCCACAAAGACATCGTGACCGTCCACACCACCGTCCACATGCCAGTGCCACCAGATAATCTTACACTCCGAGAGGTCGAGCGTTCCGGCACGGAGGTCTGCGAAGGAAGCATAGAGCGAATTGGGTACGTTACCCAGCATCCACTGGCAAGCCGTCCTAGCTTCGGCATCAAGTTCGTTCATAGAAGAAGCAGAGCCGACAAAGAGAGCCGATGGTTTGTCGATGGCAATCACCGTGACCGTGTACGTGCTCTCAGCCGAATTGTTCTTCACCGTATAGGTGACAGGTTGCGTAAAGTCCTGCGGCACATTAGAGCCGGGAGTGACAGTTGCGTTCTGACTATAAACTATAGTTGGAACGAGGGTAGTGATATCGACAGAGGCAGGCACATAAACGGTGATAGTTTTGGCCGTCTGGTCGATGGAACCCGTGTAGATGTCGTTGATGGTGAATGAAGTGATACGTGCTTCATCGTGGAGCACGCTGACAGTCCAATCAAGGAACGTGTCTCCATTCGTAACACGGAGCACCTTGGCAGCGTCCATGTTGATGGCTTCGCCCTGACGGACATCGCAGACTGCACCGTCGGAGAGGGTCAGCTTTGTAATTGTCATGGCGGAGGTTTCATAGATTTCCGGCAGGCGCACTACAATACTGCGTTTGGCCAGGTCGATGTTGCCTTGATAGTTGTCGAGGACAAGTGCCTCAATCATACAGTCGCCACTGATTTGCATGTCGCTCACATTGTCGCTGCATGCAGTAAAACCGCATAGCAGACAGACTACACCTATTATATTATATATCTTAGTCTTCATATTTGTATCATTATTTATTACCAGTTACCTATATTCTGTGTGTAATGACCATTGCTGGCAGAAATCTGCTCGTATGGTATGGGCAGATACTCATCCTTATTGGCAGTGAAGTGGGCACTGTTGTAAATGGCGCAGTGAGGAATTTCTTCGGCATAGTACTTGTTCAGCACCGTAGAAGCATCACCCCAACGCACAAGGTCGAAGAAACGTTCACATTCCATACCCAATTCCAGACGACGTTCCATCTTCACAATCTTCACGGCATCTTCCTTAGAGTAGCTGCCATCGTATTTGGCAATATACATCTTCACGCCGTAGAGGTTTTGATAACTGCTAATCATCTGTGTGCTGCCAGCTGCGCGGGTGCGGATTTGGTTAACCAGTTTGATAGCCTCGTTAGTCTGACCCAGTTGGGCATAGGCTTCGGCACGCATGAGCAGTACGTCGGCATAACGGAAGACGATGCGGTTCATGCTGCTTGCCCAGTAGCTACCTTTGATGAGGTATTGGCCGATGAGGGCAGGGTCCACATTCTGTTTCAGCGATACATAGTAGCCGTAGAGGCCATTGGAGCGACTCCAAATACTGGTTTCTTCCATCATGTAATTCTTGTTGAACATAAAGGGAAGTCCCGGCATGCCAATGGTGAGGAATAGGCGTGGGTCAGCGTTGTCTGTGCTCTTGTTGTAGTCCTTGGCATTGAAATCGTCGAGCAGGGGAAGACCATTGGCCCCCGTACGGTAGGCATTGACGAGATTCTGGCTGGGCTTATAGAAGTCGCAGCCGCCATCAGTAGCACCGGGAATGTTGGGTGGAATTAGTCCGTAGCCCCAATTCAGGTTTCCATAGGTGCTGCCATCGTTACGTGAGTACTGAATAGCCCAGATGCTCTCCCTTCCATTCTCGTATTGCTCTTCGGGACGGAAATTGTTGTGGATGTCATCCTCAAGGCTGTAGTCGGCATAGAGGGCGGGATTGGTGAACTCGATGACTTTCTTCAAGTCATCCTCGTTGATACTGGTCACTTGGTTGCTATTCGCATCATCCTGACGGTATGCTTTATAGAGCCATACTTTTGCAAGGAAGGCAGCGGCTGCAGCCTTGGTGGGTCGACCTTTTTCAGCCTGAGTAGTGGGCAGTGTGTTGTACGCCTCCATGAGGTCGCCCACAATCTGTTGCCATCCCTCATCGTTGGTGTATTTACGGTTGGAGAGGGTATTGTATTCGTCATTGCTGAGGTTTTCGTTAGTCACGAAGGGAATATTCTTGTAGAGTCGCTTTAGGAGGAAGTGCGCATAGGCACGGAGAAACTTCATCTCTGCCAGGCGCTGTTGCTTCATCGTGAAGGAGTCATCGCACGAGTTGAGCAGAGCGATGGCTCTGTTCACGCGGGATATGCAGTTGTAGAGGCGCACCCACATGCCGTTGATGTTCCAATTGGTGGTAAGTACACCTTGTTGCACTTCCAGCTGATGAAAGACATCGCCGTCGCTTGTGCCATTACCGCCCTTATAGGCATCATCGCTGCGCACGTCGAAGTTCCACATTGAGAAACTGGAGTTGATGTCCTCGCTCGAGGTAAAGATGGCATAAGCGGAGACAACCATGTTCTCAGCATTTTCTGGCGACTTCACCTGCTCGTCGCTGAGTGTACCTTGTGGAGTGTGCTCGTCCAAAAAATTGGAGCAGGACATCAAACCACAAATTGTGCAGATTGCACAGATTGTTTTATATAATGTTTTCATAATATAATCATACTTTATTTAGAAAGAAACATTCAGTCCGAAGGTCACGTTAAGGGGTATGGGGTAGCCGTAGTTAGCATTCTCGGGGTCAACGCCCGTGAAGCTCTTGCTCTTGATGGTAAGCAGGTTCTGGGCAGAGATGTAAGTACGGAGGCGTTCTGCATGAAGCTTCTCACAGAACTTCTTGGGGATGTTGTAGCCGACTTGAATGGTGCGCAGTTTCACAAAACTGCCGTTTTCTACAAAGTAGCTGCTCACACGCTTTTCATTGTTGTTGTCCATCGTGCTGATAGCAGGAATGTTCGAGTCGTTGTTCTCAGGAGTCCATGCGTCCAGCAGACGATCGCCCTTGTTCAAGTTCG
The DNA here is from genome assembly GCA_902799985.1 of uncultured Bacteroidales bacterium. Taxonomy (GTDB): domain Bacteria; phylum Bacteroidota; class Bacteroidia; order Bacteroidales; family Bacteroidaceae; genus Physcousia. The sequence goes on from CADCCR010000044.1 coordinate 11,231, forward strand.
AAATATTCAGACCACTCCAGAGGTCGGTTTCCTTCTTCAGGTCGCTGATAACGTCAACGCCCTGTATGCCCTGCCAGAACATGCTCAGATCCCAGTTCTTGTATTGAAGGTAGATGTTCAGGCCCCATGTGAAGTCGGGAACGGGACTGTATATCCACTTCTGGTCTTTCTCGTTGATAATGCCGTCGCCATTGAGGTCTTTCCAACGGATACGACCCAGTCCGGCGCCATTCTGCGTGGCATGGTTGTCTATTTCATCTTGGCTCTTGAAGATGCCGTCATAGACGTAGCCTACTTGTGCACCCATAGGATGGCCTACGACACTCTCCACACCGTTGCCGCCGTAAGTGCCTTTGGCTGCAATTGTCTCTGGCAGTTTCGTCACTTCATTGCGGTAGGTGCCGATGTTGCCAGTAAGGTCGTATTTGAAGTCTTTGACTTCTCCGCGATAGCCGAGTGTCAGCTCCACACCTTTGTTCTTCATCTCACCAGCGTTAATCCATTGGCTTGAACTTTCGCCCATAACGGCGATGCCTGGCATGTAGGCCAGAATGTCCTTCGTCTTCTTGTAATACCATTCAAACGATCCGTAGAGTGCGTTGCGGAAGAAACCAAAGTCCAGACCAAGGTTGGTCTGTGTGGTGGTCTCCCACTTCAGGTCGTCGTTGCCCAGCTGGTTGCGCCTGAAGCCTGACGGCAAGGTCTGTCCGCCGTTTGTGCCGGCAATGTCATAGCTGGTTCCATAACTCTGTCCGCCAAAGCCTGCTTCGCCATAGTTACTTTCGTAAATAGTGTAGCGGGCGTTATTCGAGATTTCCTGATTACCCGTCTGACCCCATGAGGCACGAATCTTCAGATTGTCGAGCCAGTTGATGTCCTTCATGAAATTCTCCTCGCTGATGCGCCAGCCTGCACTGATGGACGGGAATGTGCCGTAGCGGTTGTTGCGACCGAAGCGGCTGGAACCGTCGTGACGAATGGTGAAGCTGGCCAAGTAGCGGTCGGCATAGGTGTAGTTTATCTTTCCGAAGAATGAGACGAGTGTGTAGCCCTCGCCGATGCCATATGCTTCGGCTTCGCCTACACCGGCATTGGGCCACATGTAGTCGGGATTCAGAATGATGTAGTCGTACTTCTTCCCGCTGAACCATGTGTCGTCTTCCCTGTTCAGCTCGGTGCCAATCATGGCATCGGCGCGATGCCTGCCCTTCTCGAAGTTGTATGTGGCGATGGCATTCCACATCCATTTCGTCCAGTGTTCCTGCTTAGCCTCTACGCTGTTGGTGGGGTTGGCTACGGTGCCTTCTGTGATGGGGTACTGGAAGATGCGCTGCTGCTTCTGGGCATAGTCGAGGCCGAAGGTTGTCTTGATGTTGAAATTCTTGAAGGGGTTGATGTTCAGATAGGCATCGCCGAACATGCGCCAATAGGTATAGCGGTTGTCGCTGTTGCGGTCGAGGCGTGCCAATGGGTTCTCACGGTCGGGATAGCCGCCTACGGGTCCTGCATAGTCGCCATTTCGTGTATAGACGGGCAACGATGGGTTGAACTGCAATACATTCTGCAGGAAGCCGCCGGGGGCTTGCAGCTCGCTGGTGCGGTTCACAGTAAAGTCCTCGCCGACGGTGATGATGTGTCTGTCGCCTACCTTCACCAGCTTATAGTCGCTGTTCATGCGGGCCGAGAAGCGTTCGAAGTCGCTTTGCTTGATGATGCCGTTGTTCTTATAGTATCCGGCTGAGAAGAAGGAGGAACCTCTCTCCGAACCGTTGCTGAGCGAGAGGTTGTATTGCTGTATTACGCCTGTGCGAGTGGTCTTGCTGAACCAGTCGGTGTCCGAGGCGGGTGTTGTGCCGGCTGCATCGAGGTACTTGTTCATGGAGATGCTGTTCAGCACAGGCACTCCTTGTTGATTGTAGCTCCAGTTATAGCGATAACCCAGTCCGTTTTGGTTGGGGTCGAGGCCGTCGTTGACGTAGCCTTGCCACATTGCCTGTCCGAACTCTTTGGCGTTGAGCACGTGCATTTTGTGGGCGTATGTCTGTACGGCTACGCTGGCATCGAAGTTGATTTTCACTTTGCCCTCCTTGCCCTTCTTCGTGGTGATGATGATGACGCCGTTGGCGGCGCGGCTTCCGTAGATGCTGGCCGAGGCTGCATCTTTCAGCACCTGGATGCTTTCGATGTCGTTGCCATTCAGCTCATGCATGCCGGCCTTGGTGGGTACTCCGTCGATGATGTAGAGAGGGTCGTTGTTGTTGAGGGTGCCGATACCGCGGATGCGTACCGTGGCTGCACCGGACGGATTGCCGTCGGCTGTGATGTTCATGCCGGGGACTCGTCCTTGCAGGGCTTTCATGGGGTTGTTCTCATTTTGCTTGGCCAGTTCTTCGACGTTTACGGTCGAAACGGCTCCGGTCAGGTCAATCTTGCGCTGGGTGGTGTAACCCGTCACAATGACTTCGGTCAGTTCGGAGGCCATCTCGCCCATCTTGACCGTCATGCCGTCCTTCGCAGGAGCTTCCTGCGACTCGAATCCCATGTAAGAGATGACCAACGTGGCACCTTCGGCCACTTTGACGGTGAAGTTGCCATCAAGGTCGGTCTTGAGCACATTCAGGTTGTTGTTATATCCCGATCCCTCGTAGGCTGCGCCGGTGTAGGTCCCGTCCGCGGAGGGGCCGTTGATGAGCATCATCACCAGCGTGCAGACCACGAGCACGCCGGGCACGATGCTCACGCCCATTTTCACGCTTGATGAAGCGGCGTATTCTTTCTTGAGCATTGGCCTTG
>CADCCR010000045.1 GCA_902799985.1 uncultured Bacteroidales bacterium
TGCATCCCTGTGTTTCGATGTGGTGGCCTTGAAGCTGAAGAGCAAGCAGGTACATACCTTCCGAGTGGGAGCAGGAGGTAAGGATTACGACGTGGAGTTCGCGTACTGATTCTTTAAAAAAACGATAACCTTTTGATTCTTTTTTGTTCTCGAAGATTGTAGGATTATATTGTTGTCCGACAAAAGTTGAATGGTGATGAAAGAGTGTCCGTATTGCCGATAAACCGGTATTGCGGATTCATATTCCAAAAAGTTCCTCGCCATAGTTCTTCCTACTCAATACTATCCAGACTTTATTTTCTGCCGAAATTGAAAACAACTCTGTTCTTTTGCGGGAGGATGCGCCAGTTGGAACAATCCGTTGATACGGCAGAGAAAGAGCCTCGGTTCAGTTGAAAGGCGTAATCATAGCCTTTGTGGGTAGCTTTGATGACTTGGTTGTCGATGCTCGTGAAGGGCAATCTTGCATCCTTGGCTGCCGTGAACTCCAAGGCCCATTTGATGGCAGGCTTGTAGGTAATGGTAAGGACATCTTCCTTCATGAGCATTCTGAATGGCCCGTATGGTGTCTGGCAGGTGACGGCGAGGCAGTCCTTCCCTTTCTTCGTGCAGGCGTGTGACGTGACGGGTATTTCCCTCGTCTTGCCATCGTCCAGTATTTGTGTCAGGCGTAGTCCGGCATGTTCTTCGGGAGTGCTCCAAATGAATCCGTCAATCAGAGGTGGGGTGATGTATTCGCAATAGTTCTCCGTACCAGCTTTCAGGAGATAGTCAGACGCTATGCTTTCGTCAAAGAGATGAATGTCACGAATGACGAAGCTGTTGTCCTTCCACAACAAGCCTGTACGGTAGTAGCGACTATTGTACCACACGGCACTCATTCCGCTGGCTCTGAAGTCATCCTCGACGGTAACAGCGGTGGCAGGTGTCAGGGGGAAGTGTTTCTTAAACCAACGGCCAGACTCGGCCAGCGTCTCTACGCGGAAGCGGCCTTTGTCGGCCAAATCGCGGATGATGGGCATTTGCATGGAGAGTCCGTCCTTCATGTCGTTCCAGCCGAAAGAGTTCTCCTGTCCGGCTTGAATGTAGTTGAAGGCCAGGCTTTCGCTCTTTGCCATGGCGGGCAGGAACCATTCCACCCAGTCGCGGTTGCCGCCTCCGGCTTCCTTATAGACAGGCTCGAGGGTGATGACCCCTTGGAAGTGTCGGTCCAGTCCGTGGTCGTACTGAAGCACGGGGTCGCTGCCCAACATGCGGAATATGGGAACCGGGATTTGCCCTTGAATGGTTTGTGCAGGCATGTAGGCATTCAGCCGGCTGGGGTAGTAAGCCTGGTTCCAGTAGCCTCCCCAGAGCGTATATCCGTCTGTACCATACTGGTCCTTGCAGTTGCACGAGGCTACGATGTGATAACGTTCGTAGAGATAGTCGAGCGTGTGTGCATCGATGAACCACGACCCAACGGAGGCAGGATAGGTGCCAAAGATGCTGCGGAACTTCTCCATATACGTATCCACCAGTCGCTCCCTTTGCTCAGGCGTGTAGCCAGTAGCGAATCCCACATTTGCATGCCAGTCCCAAGGGAATCGTCCGCGCCATTTCATGCCGGCATCTTTCACGTGCGGCTCCGTTATCTCCCACCATGCTCCGACCTCGTGTCCTTCGGTCATGGCTTGTTTCAGAAGCTTCTGATATGCTGGCATGACCAGAGCATCGTACTGAATCAGGAAAGTGCCGTGGAAACCATATTCATTCAGCTGGCTGAGTTGGTTGGCTGTAGTCTGGAAGAGGTATTCGTTTGTGAATTCCTCGCTCCGAGGCTCTATGCCACGAATGAAGTTGACGAAATTGACGATACAGGGAGAAGATTGCTTTTCATCTGCCTGAACAGACATCCGACCAACACAGATGAAGAAGAGAGGAAAGATGTAGATGAGAAGATTCAGTTTCATGTTCATTAACCTGGAAATTGTCTTTATCAGCTGCAAAGTTAACAGATAATTCTCAAAGAAGCCACAAGAATTTGGCTTTTTAGTGTAAATAACTGACATCAGCCACTCAGTTTGTTGAAGTTTAATGGAAAATGTACCTATGGTATCGTCCTCTATCTTTATTTATCTTCTTTTACCTCCGAAACATGCTGGGAGATTTGAAAAAAAATTGGTACCTTTGTTGCGGAAACAATATCTATAAAGAATCACTTCGAGTTATGAAACGCATAGGAATAGACATAGGAACCAGCTCCATTTGTGTGGTGGTATGTGATGAGAAAGGACAATTGTTGCGTTCGCAGACACGCGCCAACGATGCAGCCATCAGTCCCACCTGCGCAGGAGTTCGGTAGCTCTTGCAATAAACGATGTGACAATTGGCCCTTCTTACCACCACTTTTTGGCCACCAGATAGGCCATTATGCCGCATATTTCCTTCCAAATGAGGTCGGGATACTGAAATTCTGCATCGCTGATGTGTGCGCCAAGAACGGGGAAAAGCATCGGAACAAGGGGCTCCTGCATACCTTTTGAGGCTTTAGAGAGCAGCAATTTCACTATTTAATACCTTTTGCAGGTCTCGGTATCATCGGAGCGACGCGGTCAAAGATATCGTAATTCATTGCTTTATAAAGAATTAAGTTAAACAACCGGTTCTCCGCAGTCTCAGTCTCAGAGTCTCAGTTAGTTTTTAAGGTACCCCCACGACTCCACTATATATACATATATACTTAATTATTAATAAGTTATATGTGTTATAAATAGGGTTGTTGAGTTGGATTGTGACCTTTTTCCTAACTGAGACTGAGATTTGAGACTGCCCTTCGCTTACTTTTCTTCTTAAAGGCCAGCTATGAGGCGGAGTTCCTCGGCAGCCTTGCGGCAGAAGTCCTAGAACGAGTAGAATCCCCTGACAGCACTACTCATGTTTATATCTTTAACTCCCGAGACTTCAGTAATAACCATCGGAAACATCAATTTTGAATTTAATAATTTTGATATTTGAATTTGTCTTTGTAACTTTGCAATCGCAATGTGTTACCACGAAAGACAAAACTCCGACTGAACCACATAACATCATAATGACTATGCACAAACAAATCTTCCATTCAATCTTGCTTCTGGTCGTTTCGTTGGCTCTGATGTCGTTCAAGACGGCCGACGAGCAGGCAGCAGAAGCTTTGGCCCGCAGAGTGATGGGCAGCAAGGCAAAGGCCGTTGTCTTCGAACAAACCGAATCGCCCACAGATTCTTACGAACTGCTACAGAAGGGCAAGAAAGTCCTCATCCGAGGCAACAACGCCAACTCCATGGCAGTCGGCCTGAACCGCTACATCCAGCAGTATTGCCTCGCAAACGTGAGCTGGTTCGACTACAATCCCGTGGAACTTCCGAAGAAGATGCCGAAGGTTCCCGGAAGGGTGACGGGCAAGGTGGAGGTGCCCATCCGGTTCTTCCTCAACTACTGCACTTTCGGCTACACGATGCCGTGGTGGAAGTGGCCGCAGTGGGAACGCTTCATCGACTGGATGGCCTTGAACGGCGTGAACATGCCGCTCGCCATCACGGGCCAGGAAGCCGTCTGGCAGAAGGTGTGGCGCAAGTACGGCCTGACCGACGAGCAAATCCGCGCTTACTTCACAGGCCCTGCCCATCTGCCTTGGCAACGCATGATTAACATCGACCGCTGGCAAGGTCCGCTCCCGCAAAGCTGGATTGATGGACAGGCCGAGTTGCAGAAGCAAATCCTTGAGCGAGAGCGCGAACTGAACATGACGCCCGTGCTTCCTGCCTTCGCCGGCCACGTCCCCTCTGACCTGGAACAAGCTGTGCCGGGCATCAGAACCTCGAAAGTGAACCGTTGGTGCAACTTCGACGAGAAGTACCGTTGCACCTACCTCAACCCGTCAGACCCCATCTTTGCACGCATCCAGAAGGATTTCCTCGAGGAGCAGACCAAGATGTACGGCACGAACCACATCTACGGCGTGGACCTCTTCAACGAAGTCTCGCCGCCATCATGGGAACCCGACTCGCTGGCAAAGATTTCTGCCGGCGTCTATCAGTCCCTGGCAAGCGTGGACCCTGAAGCCGTCTGGCTGCAGATGGCGTGGCTCTTCATCAGCAACAAGAAAGCCTGGACACCCGAGCGAATCAAGGCCTACCTTACGGCTGTTCCCCAGGGTAGGATGATTATGCTCGACTACGAGTGCGACTATACCGAGATATGGCGAATGACGGAGCATTTCTACGGACACAAATTCATCTGGTGCTACCTGGGCAACTTCGGAGGAATGACAGAGATTGAGGGCGACTACAAACACAACGCGAAGTTGATAGCCGGAGCGAAGAAGGAAGGCGGACAGGAGTTTGTGGGCATAGGCTCCACGCTGGAAGGCTTTGGCGTCAATGAGCCTATCTACGAAGCCCTGTTGGCTCAGGCTTGGGACACAGGCATCGGCTTCGACGCCTATATCGACAACATCGCCGACCGCCACTTGGGACGCGTGGATGCCGACTATCGGGCCTTCTGGCACACCATGGTGGACTCGGTCTGCACCACACACACAAGTACAGGTGCCGCTGGCATCATCAACGCTCATCCCAACCTGGAGGGCGAATGGAACTGGACGACAGAGCTCCGCAAAGGCTACGACATCAAGAATCTCGATGAGGCGCTGGCCATCCTGGAAAGGGTGAAAGGCTCGTCCAACTACCTGAAGTTCGACCTTGCCAACACACGTCGTCAGTCCATTCGCAACAGGGCGCTGGCCGTCAGGAAACGCTTCGCTGATGCTTATAAGACAGGTGACAGAGATGGTATGGTGGCAGCTTCGCAGGAGTTCCTGGGGATGTGCGACAAGATGGTCTCGGAGCTGAAGAAGTGTCACGACTTCTCGCTCGACGACTGGATTCGCGATGCTCGCGCCTGGGGCACGACAGAGGAGGAGAAAGACTACTTCGAGATGAACGCCCGCACTATCATCACCGTTTGGGGCGACTCGTACCGACTCACAGACTACGCCAATCGCGACTATGACGGCCTGGTGGAGACCTTCTACAAAGTCCGCTGGCAGAAGTTCTTCGAGGCAGTTCTGGCCGCCTACGACGCAGGCGAGCCGTTTGTCAACATGAAGGGGCCAAACATTCCCAAAGGCAAGACAAAGGAAGAGTGCAAGCGTGCCATGAAGTTCGATGCCGAAATCTGGGACTTCGAGAACAAATGGGCGCACATAAAGTAACTAATAGAGGGGGCAAGGGGCGAGGGGCAAGGAGCAAGAGGATTGCTCTGGCAGTTGGTATTCTCCTGCCCCTTGCTCCTTGCTCCTTGCCCCCTTTAAATGAATAAGGTGTAGCGAACATATTAAACAGGTAACGTAATTATGGAAAACAAGAGAAGTACAAGCATTATCCGTTATTTGACCCACATGCAGGCAGTCATTATCCTGATTTGTCTGACGGCAGTCGTGCCCCTCAATTCGTGGGCGCAGAATGCAGAACCGTCAGAACGGCTGGAGAGGCTGCTGATGCCCGGAACCAGCACAGTCTATTACTTCAACTATCCGACTGTTAACTCCGCAGGCGAACGCATCGTGCTTTCGTCGGCCCTTATTGCCTGGACACCTACCGACCGTCAGGAGACAGACAGCATCGAGACCGTCCATGTCTACAGCCATGCCACTATCGGCTCCGATGAAGAACGGCCCACCTCGACAGGCCTCTCGAAAGAGCAGATTATGCTCCAAACCCTGCCTCGGCGCAGCTATGAAAGCTATTTAGACCAAACCCCAGCCGAATACGTGGGTCGATGCATCATCATCGCACCCGACTACGAAGGCTATGGTCTGACCAAGGATATTCCCCACCCCTACCTCTCGCAGCGACTGACGGCCCAGCAGGTGCTCGATGCCACCACCTACGGACTCGAGCTTTACCGCAAGCAGTCGGCCGAGAAGATAGCCGACAACCCCCTGCTGCCCCTCAAGGAAGACTGGCGCTTGTTCTGCATCGGCTTTTCCCAGGGCGGAGCAGTCACGCTGGCCCTTCAACGCCTCATCGAGGAGGAAGGACTCTCGGAGCAGTTGCACTTCTATGGCAGCATCAGCGGCGACGGCCCCTACGACCTCGTGGAAACCCTGCGCTACTATATCGAGGACGACGGCACGAGCTATGGCGTGAAGACCGATCACAGAAAGAACATGTCCACCTATCCCATCGTAGTTCCCCTCATCATCAAGGGCATGTGCTCCACGCATCCGGCCATGGCCAAATACCACATCGAGGACTTCCTGTCACAGCAACTGATTGACACCGATGTGCTCAGCTGGATAGACAGCAAGGAATACACCACAGCCGATATGTCGAGGATGTGGAACAGCCAACTGAATTCAGGTCTGACGAAATCCGACCGCTACTATTCCCCAGAGCAGATGGCCGAGCTGTTCGCTCCGGTCGATGATAAAGTGGCGGGGCACCTCGAGAAGATGTTCACCCCAGCCACATTTGCCTACCTGAGCAATGCCGACAGCATGGCAGTCGTGCCCACCAATCCCACCACCGCCCAGCAAGCCCTGCATCTCGCCTTAGCCGAAAACTCCGTCACCACCGGTTGGAAGCCCCAGCACCGCATACAGTTCTACCACTCCCGTGGCGATATGGTAGTGCCCTTCGGCAATTATCTGGCCTTCCGCGACGCACAACCAGACACGGAGAACATCATCTATCGCGTCAACGACACTTATACCGATGTCGACCATATGGCAGCCGCCATCATCTTTTTCCTCGACTTAATCTCATCCGGCTCATTCGCCGAGCACTTCGAGTGGATTAGCGAGACAGCCACCCCCACAGGCATTCGCGAGAACAGCTTTGCCGAAGTACAACGTCAGATGCTTGATGGCGACAACTGGTACACAATCGACGGCCGTCGCCTTGGCAGCAGACCAACTGCGAATGGCGTCTATATTCACAATCGGAGGAAAGTCGTCATAAAGTAACATCCGCCCCCTCGCGTCACAGAGGAGCTGAGCAGACGTCTTTGGGCAAATGTCCCCTCATCGTTGGGGCAAATATCTCTCAGAAGTGTTAATAATTCTAAAACCATTGACTAATTATTTTCATCGTATTGATAATATTGATACTTTTGTAGCGAGATGAATGAACAAATACCCTAATGTTATGAGAAAACTTATCCTTCTTCTGCTTATGCTCCCTGTTGTGGCCTTATCCTGGGCCCAGGAAACGAGCGACAATATCGTCATTGAGAAGGGAAATGCCTGGATTAGTGTCCCTGCAAGCGAGAAGAGTCAGGTAGTGCTGGCAGTTCAGGCCTTGCAAAAGGACTTCAGGAAAGTGATGGAGTTCGCTCCGGAAATTGTGCGAACCGACGAGACGAGGAATGGCGTGAGGATTGTCGTGGTGAACGATGAGAATCCCGATGGCAAAGCCCTGGTGGCCAATCCTCGCGAGCTGGACGACTTCGAGAGCCATCGTGTCTATGTGGATGCCGAGACGGGCAGTATCGTCCTGCATGGCAAGGACATGCGCGGCACCATCTACGCCATCTACAGCTTCAGCGAACAGGTGCTGGGCGTGCCGCCCCTCTGGTACTGGTGCTCGTGGCAACCGGAAGTGAAGCAGTCCGTTCAGCTGCCTGTCACCTACGACTATTTCTGCCCCTCGCCACAGGTGCGCTATCGGGCTTGGTTCCCCAACGACCAGGACCTCTTCAACCCATGGCGATGGAAGTCGGCCGACAACAACGAGCGTTGGCTGGAGACGATGCTTCGCCTCAAGCTCAACACCGTGGAGTACACAGCCTCTGTGACGAACAACGGTACGCTCAACAACGAGGCCATGCTCTACAAGAAGTACGGATTGGTGTTGACGTCCCATCACATGGTGGCCCTCAACAATTCTTTCTCCAATTGGGACAGCTACTGGAAGAACGTACGCAAGACAAACCCACCGACACTCTCTGTCAGGGACCTCAATTCGCTGAAGGACTTCTGGCAGTACAGCATCGACTGCGTGAAGAACAGCAATGTGGAGAACCTCTGGCAAGTGGCATTCCGCGGCAAGACAGATCAGCCTTTCTGGGAGATATTCTCCGATGCGCCAAGCTCCGATGCCGAGCGCGGACGCATCATCAGCGAGATGGTGAAGATTCAGTACGACATGATTTGCGAGTCAACGGGCGACCCCAACCCCTTTGTCCGCATGACCTTCTACGACGAGATCTCCACGCTCCTGGCTAAAGGCTACATCAAGCCGCCTGTGGCCACCAATATGCTTTGGACCTTCGTGGCAGGCCGACGCGACCATTACCCCTTCGACGACCTCGTGAAATGGCAGAACACAGATAACGTGAAACTCGGCTACTATATGAACCTCCAGTTCTATTCGACGGGCGCGCATCTGGCTCCAGCCGAGGGACCATGGAAGATGGAGGACAACTATCGCTATGTGCAGTCGAAGGGACCGCTCACCTTCAGCGTGGTCAATGCTGGTAACATCCGAGAGTTCCTCATGGAGATGGCTGCCAATGCTGCCATGATGTGGGACTCCAATGCCTACACCACCAATGCCTTCCTGCTGCAGTATTGCAAGCAGTACTTTGGCGAGGAGCATGCCCAGGAAGTGGCCGACCTCTACCACGACTACTACTATTCCTATTGGAATCAGAAGAAGAGCGACTTCCCTGGAGGCTTCGACCGCCAGTACATCTTCCAAGACCTGCGTCACGAACGCGCCATCAAGCAAATCAACGACAAGTGGAACAGCTACACGCCCAATCCCCTGACAGATATCGGCTACGAGTCGATACCTGGGCGTTCCTTCCGCATCGAGGGCTCGAATCAGGTGGATAGCATCATAGCTGGTACAGCGCGCGAGATGGTGGCCTTTTCCAATGTGGCTGAACGCTGCGACGCCCTTGTAGGCAAGTTGCCTGAGGCTCAGCGCACATTCTTCTACGACAACCTCTCGGCCTATGCACACTACATGTCGCACGTCAGCGCCTGTTTGCACCATTTCGCCCTGGCTTATAAGAGCATGTCCAACCGCTACGACAACCTGGAAATCTCCTTGGCCGAGATGAAGGCTGCCAAGAAAGCCCTTACCGACTCGCAGCACGACATCTTCTCCACCTGGTATGCCAGCGACGATAAGTTCGCGATGAATGCCAAGATAGAGATGATTCAGCAACGCCTCAACGAAGCGCCTCCATTTACCGTAGAGGCTGGCAAAGCCTATACCATAGCCAATCGCAACGACAACAGCCTCTTCGTCCAGGACAACGGCTCGGACATCCTGCAGCTGGGAGCCATGAACGACAATGCCTGCTGGGAGTTCATCTCTACGGGCAAGCCCAACTGCTTCTACATCCGCAATCTGGCTACAGGCCGTTATGCCCAGGCTTGTTCTGCCACAGCCCAGGTGAATGTCACGATGGGCACCACGCCCGTGGAGTATGTCCTCTACGACTGCTCCGAACAGGAAGGCAGCCATTGCTTCGGCATCACTTCCGCCAATCTCTCCGTCACAGACTTCACCTCTGGTTGTATCGGCTGGAACTGGAAGGACGACAACACCGTGCAGACCTATGCCGCCGTTGCTGGCACGAATCATCGCTCCTTCTGGAAGCTCGCCGAAACCACTTACACCAAGCCTGGACAGCAAGAAGACAAGGACCTGACAGCACTCATCAGCAACAGCGACTTCGAGGTGACAACGGGCATGATAGTGGACGGCACAAACTTTCGTGGCATTCCCACCGGTTGGCACGGATGGGGCACGAAGGGAACGCAGGAATACACACAGGAACCAGGCGTCAACAACACGACTCTGCTCCCCAAGGCTTCCTACGGCTCCAATGGAGGTTGCAGCAGCAGCAGGCATGGCGAGAAGTGCTGCTGGGTGAACTGCTCGCCAATGCCCGATGACTTCAAACTCTACCAGACCATCAGCCTCCCAGCTGGCTCCTATCGCATCAAGTGCCTGCTCTCTCCAATGGGCACAGGCGACGAGAACCTCACCAATCTGCGACTCTTTGCCGGCAACAATGCCTGCTACTTCGCATCGGCCGATAAGTATGACGCGAACCTGGGACCTGAGACCAACCGCATCTTCATGGGCTACGACACATCGATGGACGGCAGCGAACCCATCATGAAGGAGATGATCATGGAGTTCAAGCTCGACGAGGCCACAGACATCGAGATAGGCATCCGCACCAGCAACATGCTGATGTCCGGCAGTCGCGCCACTTCCGACCAAGGACGTTTCCGTGTGGACTACTTCCGGCTCTTCTCCATTGCCGCTCCGCATGTCCACGACTACACCCATAACGGCATCTGCACATGCGAAGGGCCGGAACGCTTCGAGATGCCTGAGAAGTCTTCTACCTACTACCTCCTCGACAACGCTGGCAAGGTGGAATGGTTCGCAAACATGGTGGCCGCCAACGGAGGTTCTAAGTCATATTATGCCAAGCTGACGGACGATATCGACTTCGAGCGCGAGGTGAATCTGCATCTGCCCATCGGAAAGACCAAGGGCAACAAGTTCAAAGGCGTCTTCGACGGACAGGGACACCGCATCAAGAACATGATAATCTATCGCCCACAGGACGAGGCACAAGGCTTCTTCGGCTATCTGCAGGGCAATGCCGCGTGCACGGTCAAGAACCTCATCATCGACGAGAGCTGCTCCGTCATAGCCTTCACCAAAGCAGCCGGACTTGCCGGCTCATGTCAGAACACAGGTGCCACCATCACCATCGAGAACTGTGTGAACGAAGCCAATGTGACGGTCACTGGTCAAGATGCGGCTGGCATCATCGGAGGGCAGAACGATACGAATCCTAAGTTCATCATTCGCAATTGCGTGAACAAGGGCAACATCACTTCCACCAATGCCAACCCTTATGCCGGCGGTCTGTGCTGCTATCTGGGGAATGCTGAGAACACCATCCAGAACGTCATCAATCTTGGCACCGTCACAGGCCATCTGGGCGGCAACATCGGGCGCATGTCGGGCATCGTGAAAGGCATCGTCGATCTCTCCTCTACAGACGGGAAGACCCAAGGCATCGTGGACGAACTCTCGACTCAAGACATTGCCAGCGGAGCGCTGACCTATTACATGAATAATGTGGCAGGCAAGGAAGTATTCTTCCAAACGCTTGGCGAGGACGCTTATCCTGTTCCCTTCAAGACGAGCCAGTCCGTGAAGCAATTCAGCATCCCAGCCGACGAATATGCCACCTATGTCTGCGAGGGCACTGTGCAGTTTCCGTCTGAGGTTCAGGCGCATGCCGTGGTCTCTGTGGATGATGGCTATGTGTATCTCTCCGAGCCTATTGCCGAAGCTCCTGCTGACGAACCCGTCCTGCTGATGGGCGCTGAGGGCAAGTATTGCTACAATCCTGTGGCCACAGCCTCGGCTCCAGCTCTCAACCAGCTCCTGGTTGCCACGAAGAAGATCCTTTGCGACGGCTCGCAATATACCCTTGCCAACGGCACAGATGGCATAGGCTTCTATCAAGCCACCAACGGCAGCTCCATCGCAAAAGGCCAAGTCTACCTCTCCATTTCGGGTAACGAGGTAAAACCCTTCTACGGATTCGCCCCAGATGATGGCACAGGCATTCAACTCAATCCTGCCAGCTTCGAAGGCGAAGGAGCCATCTACAATCTGGCCGGTCAGCGTGTAGGCAGGAAGCAAGGCATAGTCATCGTGGACACAAAGAAAATATCAGTTAAGTAAGAAATCCTTTTCATTGCAAAATTAAATGAACAACTCCATCCTCAAAGGCAGTCTCTCGGCCATAGCCCTCTTGTCAGCGGCTCAATGCATGGCGGCAAAAAAGGCCGACAAACGTCCCAACATCCTCCTCATCATGGCCGACGACATGGGCTATTCCGATGTGGGATGCTTTGGAGGCGAGATACCCACTCCCAATATCGATGCTTTGGCTGCACGTGGACTACGTTTCACGCAGTTCTACAATTGCGGTCGCTCTTGTCCCTCGAGGGCAAGTCTGCTCACAGGACTCGCTTCGCATCAAGCAGGCGTGGGTGCCATGTCGGAAGACCCTGAGCTGAAGGAAGGTGAAGACCCAGAACATCAGGGCGAACATGGCTACATGGGCTTCCTCAACCGCAACTGTGTGACGATGGCCGAGGTGCTTCGCGATGCGGGTTACCACACCTACATGACCGGCAAATGGCATGTGGGCATGCACGGAAAGGAGAAATGGCCTCTGCAACGAGGCTTCGAACACTTCTATGGCATTCTGGCCGGAGCCACCAGCTACCTGCAACCAAAAGGGGGTAGGGGACTCACTCTCGACAATACCAATCTGCCTGCTCCGCGTCCACCATACTACACCACCGATGCCTTCACCGACCACGCCATTCAGTTCCTTTCCGAACAGACCGACGACAAGCCCTTCTTCCTCTATCTTGCCTATAACGCTCCCCATTGGCCCCTCCAAGCCAAAGATGCCGACATAGAGAAGATGGCAGGACGTTACGCTGCTGGATGGCAGCAGACGCGCGAGAAGCGCAGGCAGAGAATGGTGGAGCAGGGACTCATCAAGGACGAGTGGGGACTGGCTGAATGGGAGTCGCGTACATGGGACCAGCTCACCGAAGATGAGCAGGACAAATCGGCACTCCGCATGTCCGTCTATGCCGCGCAGGTCTACTGCATGGACTATAACATCGGCAAGCTTGTCGACTACCTCCGCTCGAAAGGGCAGCTCGACAACACCCTCATCATCTTCCTCTCCGACAACGGAGCCTGTGCCGAACCGTATAGCGAAACGGGCTTCGGAAACGTGGCCGACATCAACAACCAGCAACACTGGGTGCAACCCTCTTACGGCAAGCCCTGGGCAATGGTGGGCAACACGCCCTACCGTAAATACAAGCGTCGTGCCTACGAAGGTGGCATCGCAGCTCCACTTATCCTGTCATGGCCCGAACAGACACAGCAGTACGCTACACAAATGAGGGAGAATATCTGCCATATCTCAGACCTCATGGCAACCTTCATCGACGTGGCACATGCCACCTATCCCAAGACCTATCACGGCGGCAACGACATCATACCCCTGCAAGGAACCAGTCTGATGCCAGCCCTCAGCAACCCTGACAAGAAGCTCCACGAGTACATCTGCGGAGAGCATGCCGACAACTGTTACATCCGCTGGAACGATTGGAAAGCTGTTCGCGACGAAGTGACCGACAAGTGGGAACTCTATTTCATCCCCAACGACCGAACCGAGCGTCACGACCTTGCTAACGAACAGCCCGACCAGCTGAAGGCCTTAGTCTCGAAGTGGGAAGAATGGGCCAACACTCATCACGTCTTCCCCAAAGGTCGCGGCGGCAGGGACACACGACTAAAAGAATGAATATTGAAAAAAGGAAATGTAGGGATGATGCTATCTGCATGTCTGGAAAAAGCAGTTGCTTAATTTGCTTTTTTGCTTAAACGTGAACTTGGCGAAAAATACTTATTGGAAATTTGTGAACAATTTCTTGGAAATTAATTCGTTCAATTCTTCGCTTTGCTCAGGCGCAGGCGGCATGTGTAATTCGTTTTAATACGTTGTTTAAAATCAATCTGTCTAAATCCTTTTGTCGTAAATGATAATCTGTTCAATCAGCTTAATCTGTGGTTCTTGTCGCCTGCGGCGAAGTGAAGAGTGAAGAGTGAAGAATCAAAGTTACCACGCCTGCGGCGAAGTGAAGAGTGAAGAGTGAAGAATCAAAGTTACTTTAATTCGTGCCTGCGTTTTTCGATGTGAAAGTCTTGGGCGTAGCCTAACTATGAATTCGTGTCTTTTGCATCTTCAGATGTTCATTCTCGCGTTTTCGTGTCTTCCGCTTTTTAGATGTTGAAAGTTTTGAAGTTAAGAGTTGTTTGAGGTTAAGAGTTAAGGT
>CADCCR010000046.1 GCA_902799985.1 uncultured Bacteroidales bacterium
GCATTTTTTTCGTACCTTTGCCTGCGGATTAAAGGGCGGCCGGAGAATCGGGAATCCAGGCACTCCCCTCTCCCCGTCCCTGCCTCCCCGTCCCTGAGACTACACATTATATATATAATATATGCAGCAACAGAAAATCATCATCTTGGACTTCGGTTCGCAGACGACCCAGCTCATAGCCCGCCGCCTGCGCGAGCTCGACACTTTCTGCGAGATTCTGCCCTACAACAAGTTCCCCGTGGGCGACCCCGACGTCATCGGCGTCATCCTGGCAGGCTCGCCCTACAGCGTCTACGACCCCGAAGCCTTCCGCGTCGACCTCAGCCAGTTCCGCGGACGCATGCCCATCTTGGGCATCTGCTACGGCGCTCAGTTCATGAGTCACACGCTGGGCGGCAAGGTGGAGCCCGCCGGCAGCCGCGAATACGGGCGCGCCAACCTCTCCTCCATCGACTTCGACAACCCGCTCTTCCACGGCTTCGAGGAGAACAGCCAAGTGTGGATGAGCCACGGCGACACCATCACGGCTCTGCCCGAAGGCTTCCACGCCATAGCCAGCACCGAGAAGGTGAAGTACGCAGCCTATGCCGCCGACGCCGAACCCATCTGGGGCGTGCAGTTCCACCCCGAGGTGTTCCACACCTTGCAGGGCACGCTGCTCCTGAAGAACTTCGTGGTCGACATCTGCGGCAGCCGGCAGGACTGGTCGCCGGCCAACTTCGTGGACACCACCGTCGCCGAGCTGCGCCAGCAGATTGGCCAGGACCACGTCATCCTCGGACTCTCCGGCGGCGTGGACAGCACCGTCTGTGCCGTCCTGCTCAACCGCGCCATCGGCAACCAGCTGACGTGTATCTTCGTGGACCACGGCATGTTGCGCAAGAATGAGTTCCAGAATGTGATGAAGGACTACGAGTGCCTGGGCCTGAACGTCATCGGCGTGGATGCCAGCCAACGCTTCTTCTCGGACCTCGACGGTGTGACCGAACCCGAACGGAAACGCAAGATTATCGGTCGCGACTTCATCGAGGTGTTCAATGATGAAGTAAACAAGTTGACAAGTAAACGAGTTGATACAGAAACACAGACGAACAACTCGTCAACTCGTCAACTCGTCAACTCGTCAACTCATTTCTGGCTTGCCCAAGGCACCATCTACCCCGACCGCATCGAGAGCCTCAACATCACAGGCAAGGTCATCAAGAGCCATCATAACGTGGGCGGACTGCCCAAGGAGATGAACCTCAAGCTGTGCGAGCCGCTGAAGTGGCTCTTCAAGGACGAGGTGCGCCGCGTGGGCCGACAGCTCGGCATCCCCGAACACCTCATCGGACGCCATCCCTTCCCCGGACCGGGACTGGCCGTGCGCATCCTCGGCGCCATCACACCCGAGAAGGTGCGCGTCCTGCAGGATGCCGACGACATCTTCATCCAGGGCCTCCGCGACTGGGGACTCTACGACCAGATATGGCAGGCAGGCGCCATCCTGCTCTCCGATGTGCGGAGCGTAGGCGTGATGGGCGACGAACGCACCTACGAGAATCCCGTGGCACTCCGCGCCGTCACCAGCACCGATGCCATGACTGCCGACTGGGCTCACCTGCCCTACGAGTTCCTTGCCAAGGTCTCGAACGACATCATCAACAAGGTGAAGGGCGTCAACCGCGTTTGCTACGACATCTCGTCGAAGCCGCCTTCGACCATCGAATGGGAATAAAGATGGAATACACTTACAAATATCCAAGACCAGCTGTTACAGCTGATTGCGTGGTGATGACTAAAGAAGCTACGCCTCATGTTCTGCTGATTGAACGAGGCTTCGAGCCTTTCAAGGGACGATGGGCGTTCCCTGGCGGTTTTATGAACATGGATGAGACGGCAGAACAATGTGCCATCCGTGAGTTGGAGGAAGAGACTGGCCTGAAGGTTTCTTCCATCCGTCAGATAGGTGCCTACTCGAAAGTGGACCGCGACCCACGAGGACGGACAATTACGGTTGCTTATCTTGCTACCATCGATGCCCCAGCTGAGGTTCATGGTCAGGACGATGCGGCAAAAGCTGAGTGGTTCCCCATCGATAAGCTGCCTCCGTTGGCCTTCGACCACGATGACATCATGAAGGATGCTTTAGCTTTGTATTCTCGTCTTTTAGACAAAAGGAGCGTATGACTTCTATTCTGACAGTTCAAACGACAATAATAAAAATATCCGCCCCCCGTCTTGTGAGCAGAAGCGGATATCAGCTTTCAAAAGTTTAATTCTTTATTCCTCGTCTGGTTCGAAGAACCTTCCCGTGGAAACAACACAAATTATCAGATGCAAAAGAAACGTACAACACCCGAGTTTATTACAAGCCTACAGCCAGGCGAGATATTCGTCTTTGGAAGCAACCTCAGAGGTATGCATGGCGGTGGAGCGGCATATGTCGCCTACAAACAGTTTGGCGCAGTCATGGGGCAAGGGGTAGGATTACAAGGACAAAGTTATGCCATCCCGACCATGCAAGGCGGTGTAGACACCATCCGCCCATACGTTGATGAATTTATCTTGTTTGCAAAGGAACATCCGGAACTCACATTCCTTGTAACCCGTATCGGTTGCGGAATCGCTGGCTTCACAGATGATGAAATCGCTCCGCTGTTTGCTAAGGCTCACAATATGGACAACATCATTCTGCCTGAAGGCTGGTGACATTCTGACTTCCAGGACTCATATGCTTGAATGGGAATGAAAAAAGAAAAAGGGGATGCGTCTGTTCAGACACATCCCCTTGAACTTTTTATGCTCGGACTGTTGATTACTCAGCAACGGGAGCTTCAACGCTATCTGCGCTGCAGCTATCGCCACAGCATACGCTGTCGGCCTGGCAGCAAGGAGCTTCTTCTACAACAGCAACGCTGTCGCTATCGCAGCAAGAACCCTGCTCAGTCTTCTGACCACAAGATGCGAAAGATACAGCTACAACAGCTGCGAACATAAATGCTAACTTCTTCATTTTTTTGCTTTTTTTAAGTTGTAAAACAATCAATTGCTTATTAAAACGCTGCAAAGGTACGACGATTTTATGAATTACGTGCAACTTTTCACAAACTTTTTTTCTCTTTTTTTATCACTTTTATGTTAAGTGGCTGATATTCAATGATGGCATTTCTCGACTTTTCACGAAGAATTTGGCTGAATCAGAAAAAAAGCGTATCTTTGTGGCATGAATAGTCTCAAAGGAAAGAAAGCGGCGTACTATACCCTGGGCTGCAAACTGAACTTTGCCGAAACGAGTACAATCGGACAGCAAATGAAGGCGGCGGGGGTGGAGACAGCCGGCAGCGGTGAGGTGGCCGACATCTGCATCGTGAACACTTGCAGCGTGACGGAGGTGGCCGACAGCAAATGCCGGCAGGCCATCAGTCGCATGGCTCACCGACATCCGGGAGCCCTGATGGTCGTGACGGGATGCTATGCTCAGCTCAGACCGGAACGCGTGGCAGCCCTCAATGCCGTGGACCTGGTGATAGGCGCCGAGCAGAAGGGCGACATCCCCCGCTATGTGGCCGAAGCCTTTGCGCGACGGAGCCTCGAACCGGACATGATGCCGAAGGAACAGCGGCTGGCTGCCCACGAACACATCACGGTGCGCACGGCCGACATCCGTTCCTTCGTGCCCAGCTGCGCCTGCGGCGAACGCACACGCTACTTCCTCAAGGTACAGGACGGATGCGACTACTACTGCACCTACTGCACCATTCCCTTCGCCCGCGGCCGCAGCAGGAACGGCACCATCGCCTCGCTTGTGGAGCAAGCCGAGGAGGCAGCCAGGCAGGGCGGCAAGGAAATCGTACTGACGGGCGTCAACATCGGCGACTTCGGCAAGTCGACGGGCGAGAAGTTCATCGACCTGCTCCGCGCTCTCGACCGCGTGGACGGCATCCAACGCTACCGCATCAGCAGCATCGAGCCCAACCTGCTCACCGAGGAGGTCATCGGCTTCTGCGCCGAGAGTCGTGCCTTCATGCCACACTTCCACATCCCCCTGCAGAGCGGCAGCGACGAGGTGCTGCGACTCATGCACCGACGCTACGACACAGCCTTCTTCGCCGAGAAGATCGGCCAGGTGCGCCGCTACATCCCCGACGCCTTCATCGGCGTGGACGTCATCGTGGGCATGCGCGGCGAGACGGACCGGCTCTTCGCACAAAGCCGCGACTTCATGGCTTCGCTGCCCGTCAGCCAGTTCCATGTGTTCAGCTACAGCGAACGCCCCGGCACAAAGGCTTTGGAGATACCGGGCAACGTCTCGCCCGAAGAGAAGCACGAGCGCAGCCAGCAAATCCTGGCGCTGAGCGACGAGAAGCTCCATACATATTATAATATATATAAGGGGCAGACGCGTCCCGTCCTGCTGGAGAGGCCCCCCTCCGACTCCCCCGAGGGGGAGAGAATTCTGCACGGGTTCACCGACAACTATATCAGGGTAGAAGTCTCACCCAACCCAAAGACCCCCTCTAGCTCCCCCTTAAAGGGGGAGAAAGCAGGCGAGAGGCCAGCAAGGGAAGCCTCCCCTTTAAGGGGAGGTTTGGAAGGGTCTGGAGGTTTGGGAGGGCCTGGAGGCCTTGCCAACACCATCGTCCCTGTCCGCCTGGGCGAATGGAACGAAAAGGGTGACGCCCTGACAGGGGCAATCTGCCAACTATGAATTATGAATTATGAATTATGAATTAGCATGGCTTTGAGCATTGTCATACTCAATTGGAACGGAGCCGAGATGCTGAGCCGCTTCTTGCCTTCCGTCATCGAGCACTCGCCCGAGGCAGAAGTCATCGTGGCTGATAATGGCAGCACCGACAACTCGCTCCACCTGCTTGCCGAACAGTTTCCCCAGGTCCGCACCATCCTGCTCGACCGCAACTACGGCTTTGCCGAAGGCTACAACCGCGCCCTCGCTCAGGTGGACAGCGACCTCTACATGCTGCTCAACAGCGATGTCCGTGTGGAAGAAGGCTGGCTCACACCCATGCTCGACTATATGGAGGCGCATCCGGAGGTGACTGCCTGCCAGCCGAAGATACGCTGCGAGTGGGCTCCCGACATGCTGGAGTACGCCGGAGCCTGCGGCGGCTACATCGACCGTCTGGGCTTCCCCTTCTGCCGTGGCCGCATCATGAACACGGTGGAGCGCGACGAAGGACAGTACGACACCATCGCCCAGGTAGCCTGGGCCACAGGAGCCGCCTTGCTCGTTCGCCGCGATGCCTATTGGGAAGCTGGCGGACTGGACGGACGCTTCTTTGCCCACCAAGAGGAAATCGACCTCTGCTGGCGCTTGCGGAGCCGCGGCTACAGCATCGTCTGCATACCGCAGAGCGTGGCCTACCACGTGGGCGGCGGCACCCTGCCGAAGGAAAGTCCGCGAAAGACCTACCTCAACTTCCGCAACAACCTGCTGCTGCTCTACAAGAACCTGCCGGAGAAGGCATTCCGCTCCGTCATGCTGTGGCGACGTCTGCTCGATGCCGCTGCCGCCCTGCACTTCCTCGTCGGAGGACATTGGGCTTCATGCCGTGCAGTATGGCAGGCACACATCGACTTCCGACGCATACGCCACGAGTTCGATGCCGACAGGGACCGCAATCGGGCTGCAACGGTCGTTCCCACCGAACAGATACTCAGCCCCGTCAATCTGCTCTGGCAGTACTACGCCCGAAGGCGTCACACATTCGGCAGTTTGCCACTTTAAGCCTCTTTAATAATTATTAAAGAAAAAAAGTATTGCTTCCTGGCTTGGCCTGCAAAAAAATTACTAACTTTGCATTGCAAAAAGCATACCGACAATAAATGAAAGCAAGAATCCTATCCCTATTACTGCTCTGTGCCGGCACAGCATTCGCCCAACAGCCTTGGACGTTGCAGGACTGCATCGACTATGCACAGCAGCACAACATCCAGGTGCAGAAGAACCGCATCAGCGAGCAGCGCGGCGAGGTGACGCTTTGGCAGGACAAAGGCGCACTCTTCCCCAGCCTGAGCTTCACCACGGGTCACAGCGTGGGCTACCGACCCTTCACCGAAGTCCTCAACGTGGTGCAAGGCGACCAAGTGACCAGCACACGCAGCAACGTTACCTACCAGGGTAACTATGGACTGAATGCCAACGTCACCCTGTGGAACGGCGGCATCAATTACAAGAACATCCAGGCACAGAAGCTGCAGAACCGCATCGCGGCCCTCACCACAGAGCAGAGCGAGCTCACCATCCAGGAGCAGATAGCTCAGCTCTACGTGCAGATAATGTACACGAAGGAGGCCAAGAAGGTCAACGAACAGCTGCTCGGCACGGCACAAAGCCAGTACGACCGCGGCGTGGAGATGATGAAGCAGGGCCAGATGGCGCGCGCCGACGTGGTGCAGCTCGAGGCACAGCTCAGCAGCGCACAGTATGCCGTGGTCAACAGCGAGACACAGCTTGCCAACTACAAGCGGCAGCTGAAGGCACTCCTCGAACTCGACCTGGACACAGCCTTCGACGTGGCCGGCAACCTGCCTACCGACGAACAGGTGCTGGCCGTCGTGCCCAGCGCACAGGAGGCTTATGCGAAAGCCCTGGAGACACGCCCCGAGATAAAGAGCGCCGAGCTTAGCATCGAGGCTGCCGACATGCAACTGAACATCGCCAAGCGCGGCTACCTGCCCACCATCGGCGCCAGCGCAAGCCTCGGCAGCACACAAACCAGCGGCAGCCAAAAAGCATGGGGAGAACAGATGAAGACCAATCTGAACATGAGCGCAGGACTGAACCTGAGCGTCCCCATCTTCGACGGACGGCGCAACGCTTCGAACGTCAAGACGGCCAAGCTGCAACAGCTCTCCTCGAAGCTCGACCTGCAGGACAGGAAGAACACCCTCTCCAGCACCATCGAACAGTACTGGCTCAATGCCAACAGCGGACAGCAGAACTACATCGCTGCCAAGACACGCGTCAAGAGTCAGGAAGCCAGCTACGAACTGCTGAACGAACAATTCCAGAACGGGCTGAAGAGCACCGTGGACGTGCTGCAAGGGCGCGACAACGTCATCAGCGCCGAGCAGGACATGCTGCAAAGCAAGTACATGGCCCTGCTCAACATACAGCTACTCAAGTTCTACACGGGAGAGAAGATTGAACTATAAGACCCCCCTCCCCGACCTCCCCAAGGGAAGGGAACAGACAGAAAGAACACATTTCACAGACTTACACATTATATATAATATAAGATGAGAACTCACACCTTTACCAAAGCAGCGTTGCTGATAACTGTGGCAGCCATTGCAGGCAGTTGCAGCAAGAAGATAGAGTTCACCTACACCGAAGTGGAGGTAACGAAGCAGGACGTCACGACCACCGTGACGGCAACCGGCACCATTGAGCCCGTCACGAGCGTCGACGTCGGCACTCAGGTGAGCGGCATCGTCAGCAAACTCTATGTCGACTACAACAGCGTGGTCAAGGCCGGCCAGATCATTGCCGAGCTGGACCGCACCAACCTGATAAGCGAGCTGAGCAGCGCACAGGCCAACCTGAAGAGCGCGCAGAGCGACCTCGACTATCAGAAGACCAACTACGAACGCTTCAAGGCTCTCTACGACAAGGGACTCATCTCTGCCAACGACTACGAGCAGGCTCGCCTTGCCTACATCAAGTCGCAGCAGACGGTGACGCACCAGAAGGAGAGCGTCAAGAAGGCACAGACGAACCTGGGCTACGCCACCATCACGAGCCCCATCGACGGCGTCGTGCTGAAGAAGGAAGTGGAGGAAGGTCAGACGGTTGCCTCCAGCTTCAACACCCCGACGCTCTTCACCATTGCCCGCGACCTGACCGACATGCGCGTCATAGCCGACGTTGACGAGGCCGACATAGGCGAGGTGAAGGAAGGACAGCGCGTCAGCTTCTCCGTCGACGCCTTCCCCAACGACACCTTCGAGGGAGCCGTCACACAGGTACGCCAGCAGGCAACGACGGAGAGCAACGTCGTGACCTACGAGGTGGTCATCAGCGCCCCCAACCAAGACCTCAAGCTCAAGCCCGGGCTGACGGCCAACGTCGTCATCTACACCCTCGAGATGCCCGACGTGCTTGCCATCCCCAGCAAGGCACTCCGCTTCAAGCCCAGCGAGGCCATGCTCAACGAGGGAGAGACCATCACCGACATCGACAGCCCGCTCAAGGTGTGGACAAAGGAAGGTCCGAACCTCAAGGCTATTGCCATACAGACAGGCGTGACGAACGGCACGCTGACACAAGTGACCAGCGGACTGCAGGCCGGCACGATGGTCATCACCGATGTGCAGAGCAATGTAGGCGACCTGGAGGACGAGCAGCAACAGAACAGCAACCCCTTCATGCCTAAGCCCAGGAACAGAAACAACGACAAGGATAAGAAGAAATAAATCGTGACTAGAGGTTAGTGGTTAGAGGTTAGTGGTTAGAGAATACCTTTGGACCCTAACCCGCATCCCCAACTATCCTCTAACCTCTAACCCCTAACCTCTAACCTCTGAACTATGAATTCAAATAAGGTAGTCATCGAGCTGCAGGACGTCCGTCGCGAATTCCATGTTGGCAGCGAGGTGGTGAAGGCGCTCCGAGGCGTCAGCTTCAAGATACACGAAGGCGAGTTCGTCACCATCATGGGCAAGTCCGGTTCGGGCAAGAGCACGTTGCTCAACCAGCTGGGCTGCCTCGACACACCCTCCAGCGGCGAGTACATCCTGGACGGCGTGCCTGTGCGCAAGATGCGTCGCAGCGAACGAGCCGTCCTACGCAACCGCAAGATAGGATTCATCTTCCAGAACTACAATCTGCTGGCAAAGACAACGGCAGTAGAAAACGTGGAGCTGCCCCTGATGTACAACAAGACGTACAACGCCCGCCAGCGCCGCGAGGCAGCCGTCAAGGCGTTGCAGGCCGTGGGACTGGGCGACCGCCTCGACCACAAGAGCAACCAGATGTCGGGCGGACAGATGCAACGCGTCGCCATCGCACGCGCTTTGGTCAACAACCCGGCCGTCATCCTGGCCGACGAAGCGACAGGTAACCTCGACACACACACCTCGTTCGAGATTCTCTGCCTCTTCCAGGAACTGCACCGCCAGGGACGCACCATCATCTTCGTCACCCACAACCCCGAGATAGCACAGTACAGCAGCCGCAACATCACGCTCCGCGACGGCAAGATACGCGAGGACGTGGAGAACCCGAACATCCTCGATGCCCGGGAAGCCCTGGCGGCCCTGCCCAAAACGAACGATGACTGACCAGATACAACACGGCAAAGTCGTTGCAGCATCGCGACAATGCAATTGCACATACACGACGATGCAATTGCACATACATGACGATGCAATTGCACATACATGTATGTGCAAAGAACAAGCTACGTTAAACGACAAAACTCAAAACGAGAAATGAGCATAACGAACCTATTGAAAGTGGCCATGACCGCCATCATGAGCAACAAGTTCCGCTCCTTCCTGAGCATGCTTGGCATCATCATCGGCGTGGCAGCCGTCATCATCATGATGGCCATCGGGCAAGGCTCGAAGCAAAGCATACGTGCCGACCTGAGCAAGATGGGCACCAACCTGCTCACCATCCGCCCGGGCGGCGAGATGCGAGGCGGTGTCCGGCTCGACCCGTCGGCCATGCAGACCCTCAAGCCTGCCGACTACGAAAGCATCTTGAACGAGGCCAAGCTCGTCACACACGTCAGCCCCGAGGTGACAAGCGGCGGACAGGTCATCTACGGCTCCAAGAACACCAACAGCACGATGTACGGCGAGAGTCCCGACTACATGACCATCAAGCTCTGGGACATCAAGAGCGGCGACTGCTTCACCGAGGAAGACGTGCTGAAGAGCGCCAAGGTCTGCGTCGTCGGCACCACGATTGTCAAGGAGCTCTTCGGCAGCGAGGATGCCGACTGCATCGGCAAGATTATCCGCTTCAAGAGCATCCCCTTCCGCATCATCGGCGTGCTGAAGTCGAAGGGCTACAACAACTGGGGCATGGACCAGGACAACGTCATGATAGCTCCCTACACGACGGTGATGAAGCGCATTGCCGCCCAGACGTTCTTCAGCAGCATCGTGATGAGCGCGCTGGCCGAAGAGCTGAGCGACGAAGCCATCGAGGAGGTGACGCAGATACTGCGTCGCAACCACAAGCTGAAGGATGATGCCGACGACGACTTCACCATCCGCTCGCAGGCTGAATGGATGGAGACGATGTCCACCACCATGGACACCATCACGCTCATCCTCGTCGTGGCAGCTGCCTTCTCGTTGCTCGTGGCAGGCATCGGCATCATGAACATCATGCTGGTGAGCGTCACCGAGCGCACCAAGGAGATAGGTCTGCGCATGAGCGTCGGCGCCCGAGGCATCGACATCATGAGCCAGTTCCTCATCGAGAGCGTCATGATATCGCTGACGGGAGCCTTGCTCGGCGTGGCCCTCGGCTATGGCGGCAGCTGGCTGGCAAGGGATGTACTGATGATGCCCAGCAGCGTTCCCTTCTGGAGCGTCGGACTCAGCTTCTGCATCTGCGCCTTCATCGGCATCTTCTTCGGTTACGTCCCGGCACGCAAGGCTGCACGAATGGACCCGATTGAAGCTATAAGGTACGAATAAGAGACCCTCCCCGGCCCTCCCTTAAAGGGAGGGAGACAGATGGCAAATGATTAAATGTTAAATATAATATAGAATATATCGATTATGAAAACTAACTCATTATTAAGTCTCCCCTCTAAGGGGAGGTTTGGAGGGGTCTTTGTCCTTCTGTTCTGCTTGCCTCTCTGCCTCATGGCAGTCAAGAAAGACTATATGAAAGACCCGAAGTACCTGCTCGGAGCGGTGCCCGAAGTGGACGGCATCGTCACCTTCCAGAAGAACTTCACCGTGACGGAGAAGAACGAACAGCAAATCTACGACATCATGCTCGCCTACGTCAAGAACTCCATCATCGCCGGCGGCATCCCCAACCAGCAGCCGGAGTACACGCGCATCGTCTCCGAGGACCGCGGCAGCGGCACCATCGTGGCCCGCGTCGAGGAGTACATGACCTTCAGCCACGTCTTCCTCAACCTCGACCGCACCCGCTTCCGCTACCTCCTCAGCGCCTCCGTCAAGGGGCAGAAGGTCAGCCTCGTCCTCACACAAATCTCGTACTACTACAACGAGGACATGGGCGGCAAGAACGGCGAGACAATCAAGGCCGAGGAATGGATAACGGACAAGGTGGCCGTCAACAAGACCGGCTCGAAGCTCCTTCCCCGCAGCGGCAAGTTCCGCCGCATGACCGTGGACCGCGTAGAGGCCATCTTCGACGGCTTCATGGACGCTCTCTCCACAATGGAGGTCGAGGACCAAGTCCTGACCAAGAAGCGCAAAGGCATCGTAGAGGAATAAACAGCAATGAACACCCGACTCCTATCGCTATGCTTGCTCCTGCTCACGGCTGCCGATGCCCTGAGCCAATGCAGATACTGCAACTCGTACGAAGACTTCGTCAACGACAAGTGGCAGCCGCTGGACACCCTCTACAGCAAAAAGCACGGGAACGGCTATGTGTTCCTGTGGGGAGTCGGCGGCTATAAGCTGACCACGGGAGACAAGGCCACCGACGCGACGGTGAAGAAATCCTTTGCTGCAATGCAAGGGAAGACGCTCTTCGTAAATGGTCACAGGCTGAAGTGCGGCAAGCAGATTATGGGTAAAGGCTTCTGCAAGGCCGCCCGTATCAACCGCTACAACATCGTCTTCACCAGCAACATCATGCCTGCCGATTACAACTCCTCGCAGTTGGCAGGAGCTATGGCGGCTACAATTGGAGCAATAACTGTACAAGGAGGAGCAGTAGGCGGAGCTGTGGCAGGCTTAGCAGGAGCCATCGTCGGAGCCACCATGGGCGGAGTGCAAGCCACGAAGACCATGAAGCATCCCGTCTGCCACATCGTTGCTCCTTCGTCCGACGACGAGAAGCAGACCGCCATAGTGCCCCTCGACGACCATCTTATGGACAAGCTTCTCCTGAGCCGCAACCTCACCAAACTGCACGACAAATACTACGCCGAGAAGGACAAGGACAAACGTATGCAAGCCAGCCGCGTCATCCCCATCCTCGAGAAGGCAGGCATCATCGAATAAAATCCATCAAACCCCTCAGTTCTATGAAACACCTCATCATTATCCTGTCCCTGTGCTGCATCGCAACGACTGCTGATGCCAAGAAGAAAAAGACCAGCGGCAACCCCATCTTCCCCGGCTGGTATGCCGACCCCGAAGGCGCTGTCCTCGACGGAAAGTACTGGGTCTTCCCGACGTTTAGCGCTCCCTACGACGAGCAGCTGCACTTCGACGCCTTCTCGAGCACCGATCTCGTGAACTGGACGAAGCACGAGAATGTCATCACGAAGGCTGACATCCCCTGGCTGCGTCGCGCGCTTTGGGCTCCCGCCATCATCGAGGCTAACAACAAGTTCTACCTCTTCTTCGGCGGCAACGACGTGCATGAAGGCGAGGTGGGCGGCATCGGCGTGGCCGTAAGCGACCGGCCCGAAGGCCCATACAAGGATGCACTCGGCAAACCGCTCATCAACGAAATCGTCAACGGCGCACAGCCCATCGACCAGTTCGTCTTCCGCGACGACGACGGACAGTACTACATGTTCTACGGCGGCTGGCGCCATTGCAACGTCTGCAAGCTGAGCCCCGACCTGCTCTCCATCGTGCCTTGGGAGGACGGACAGAAGTTCCATGAGATTACGCCCAGCAAGGAGTACGTGGAAGGTCCCTTCATGCTGAAGCGCGGCGGCAAGTACTACTTCATGTGGAGCCAGGGCGGTTGGACCGGCCCCGACTACTGCGTGGCTTACGCCATCAGCGATACGCCCTTCGGACCCTTCCAGCTCAAGGGAAAGATTCTGCAGAGGGACGAGAGCATCGCCCGCGGCGCCGGCCATCACAGCGTCATCAAGGTGCCCGGCAAGGACGAGTACTACATCATCTACCACCGCCGTCCCCTCGAGGAACGCGACGGCAACCACCGCGTCACCTGCATCGACCGCCTCATCTTCAACCCCGACGGCACCATCCAGCCCGTGAAGATGACCTTCGAGGGCGTCAAGAAAAACAAGATAAGGAAATAGCCGGAAAAAATAAGAGCGTGCCTTTATGGCAATAAGAGCACGCCTTTATGGCAATAAGAGCACGCCTTTATGGCAATAAGAGCACGCCTTTATGGCAATAAGGGCGTGCTCTTATGAAAAGAAGACCACGCCCTTATTGTTTTAGAAGCCCATAAAAGGTGAACATATGACACGCAAAGAACTGTATCGCGAGGTGGCGGCTTACTTCCGGCAGGCAATGCCGGAGGCCAAGACGGAGTTGCACTACGACAATCCCTTCCAGCTGCTCGTGGCCGTCATCCTCAGCGCACAATGCACCGACAAGCGCATCAATCAGGTCACGCCACGGCTCTTCGAGGACTACCCCACTGCCGAGGCGATGGCTCTCGCTACGCCGGAAGTCATCTACGACTACATCCGCTCCGTCTCCTACCCTAACAGCAAGGCAAAGCACTTGGTGGAGATGGCGCGGATGCTATGGGAGAAGCATGGGGGCGAAGTGCCGCAGGACATGAAGGAGCTGACGGCTCTGCCGGGCGTGGGGCGCAAGACGGCCAACGTGGTGCTGAGCGTCGTATGGGGTGAGGCAAGGATGGCGGTCGACACGCACGTCTTCCGTGTGAGCCATCGGCTGGGGCTTGTGCCGAAGTCCTGCACGACGCCGCTCAGCGTGGAGCAGATGCTCACCCGTTACTTCACGAAGGAAGACATTCCCGATGCTCACCATTGGCTCATCCTCCACGGGCGCTACACCTGCACCGCCCTGCGGCCCAAGTGCAAGAGCTG
>CADCCR010000047.1 GCA_902799985.1 uncultured Bacteroidales bacterium
AGCATCATGCTGCTTATAAGTTTCTGTGATTTCATCTCTTCTGCAAATTCTTGATTTCTTTTATTTCTTTTATTTGACTTTCCCCTTCGGGCCGTCGACCACAGTTCTGCGGGACTTAAAAAATAAATATTTCTGTGATTTCCGTGCTTTCCGTGTGACCTTGCTTCTCCACTCAAAATGTAACTTTGATTCTTCACTCTTCACTCTTCACTCTTCACTTCGCCGCAGGCGACATTTCTGTGATTTCCGTGCTTTCTGTGTGACTTTGATTTTTCACTTTTCACTTTTTCAGGTCAGGTTCGTGTCTGTCAGGTTCTGACGTTCCAGGGCTTCGGCTGAGTTGCGTTCGGCTGCAAGGGCTTTCTCGTGGTCCTCGAGCTGCAGGGCCAGCCTGGCTATCTGCATCATCGTCTCGTTGCGCTGTTGGGTGATGGTCTGCAGCTTCGAGGCGATGCTCTCCTGAATGTCGGGTGAGGTGGGGTTGCAATGGCCATCCTCCGTCTCGAGGGCAATGAGGCGGCTGTTCAGGTCGTCCACTTTAGCTTGGCTGAGCAGCATGCCCGTGCTGATTTCCTTGAGGTTGCTGCGTATCTGGCTCCAATCCTTCCCGTCGGCAAAGACCTCGTCCAACTCGCTCTTCTGCACAGGCGGGTGCTTCTGGTTGAAGGCATGAATCCAGAGGTCGAGCTTCTGGTTCAGTTCGGTCTGTTCGCCTTCCAGTCGGGCAATGTGGTTCTTGTAGTAGTCGTGGCGCCCCTGCATGATGTCGGCAGCATGGCGGATGCTTTCCATTCGGTCGCGCTCCTCCTCGTATTGTCTGTGAGCAGCACTGACGTTCTGCAGGCTTGTCTGATAGAGGTTCTTCGTCTCGCCAGCTGCAACAGTCTGCCCGTAAGCCTTGCGGTTTTCCGCCTTGCGCCCCTCCATCTCTTCTTCCTGCTTTGTCATGATGCTCGAGTAGCGTGAGAGGGATTGCAGTTGTGCCTGCATGCCAGTCAGGTTGGGTGTTTCCGCATCGAGCGTTGCCTTGGCAGCTGCGATGCCCTTCTCGGCGGCGAACCAGTCTGTGATGAGCTTCTGAATCAGTTCGTGGAGCTGTTCGGGGTTCTTCTGCCAGATGGTGTACCAGTCCTTGATGGTGACGCTTTTCTGCATGTTCTCGTAGGCGCTTGTGAACTGTGCCGTGACGCTCTCCAGCCTTGTTCCAGCCTGTTCCACTTCGCGGCTGAGCACCTGGCAGCCCGTGTTGAGCTCACTGAGGCGGACATTCATTTCATTCTTCTTCTGCTCCAGCCGTTGCAGCTGCTCGCCCAGTCGGGCAATGCTGCTTTGGTGGAAGGTGAATGTCTCGAGTTCCTTTTCAGCTGTTTCAGCATCGCGGCTGACGTTCTCGATGAATTGTCGGAGCATGGCTGTTCGTGCCTCCAGATTGGTGCTTTCCGAACACTCGTCGAAGGTGGGGTCGAGCTTGGCATAGAGCATCCACTCCTGCACATCCTCGTTCTGCCTGATGCGGATGGCGTTCAGTGCCTCCTCCTCAGCTTCCAGTCGGCCCTGTGAGCTTCGCAGCTCGGCCTGCATCTCCGCGAGCTGATGCTGCTTGACATTTGCCTCGGACGAGAGCATCTCGTAGTCGCTCTTCATCTGTCCGATGAGCTTGCTCTGGTCGAGTATGGTGTCGCTGTGGTAGGGGTGGTGTGTGGCACCGCAGACAGAGCAGGCGACGCCTTCCTTGAGGTCGGACCGCAGTTGGATGATGTCCTGTCCCTTGCTCAGCAGGTAGGTGTATTCTTTCTCCTTGCTGAGCCGCTGTGCTTTGCCTGCTTCCGCCTCCAGCTGACCGACGCCGTCCGTGAGGTGCTGGATGTGCAGGCGCAGTTCTGTCACCCGCCGACTTTTCTCTTCGATGCTCTCGTAGCCTGTGCTGATGCGCTTCCAGAGGGAGAGGGCGGAGAGCAGCATCTGGCGCCGTCCCTTCAGTCTGAGGGCACGTTCCTGCAGCATCAGTCCGTCTTGTCCCTGGATGTAGGAGCGGTGCATGCTCAGTTCAGCCTCGGTGGTGTCGGATTGCGACACGAGGTCCTGATACTGTGCGAAGGCTTTGCCCAGGAGTTCGTTCTCCTCGTCCTGCCGCTTGACAGCCTGTTGCCTCATCAGTTGCAGTTCAGCCCGCCGTTTGTCCCTCTCCTCCATGGTGCTCAGCCCGATGAGTACTGCTTCGCCATGTTGCAGCATGTTCTCGTGCATCTCCATGCTGTGCCGCCATGTCTGCAGGCGCTCCAGCTCTTCGCGCAGTGCCTCCACCGTCTTTGTCTTCTCCTGAATCAAGGATGAAAGGGCGTTCATCTCCTCGCGTACATTATTATTATATTCCCTGAGGAAAGTAGTTTCCCCCTCCATCACATCCTTCTCACCATCGAGTCGTGTAGCCTGGCAGATGCGGTCGAAGGCATCGAGCATGGCAGTTGTTGAGCTGCTGAGCTGTTCGCCCGCCTGTTTGAGCCTTTTCTCCTGCTCAGTCAGCTGTCGGCGGTTCTCGTCAGCCTCGCGTTCCAAGAGGCTCAGCCCACGTTTGTCGCGGTCAATTTGGTCGTTCACGACGGTGAGCTTCTGGTACACGCCATGAATGCCCTCGAAGAGGTCGTAGCGCTCCAGCATGCTTGCCTCTCGGCCCATGACAGCCTTCTGCTTTGTGAGCTCGAAGAGGCGTTTCCTCTCGCGCTCCAGAGTCATGGCAGTCTCGTTGTAGCGGCGCAGCCATTTCTGCTGAGCCTGCAGCTGAGTCAGACTCTCCTCCAGTCCCTGCAGTCGTGTCTCGGCCAGCCGTTTGGCATCCTTCACGCGTTGCAGCTGTGTGCCGCCCAGGATGCGGTCGTTTCTGTTGTAAAAATTCATGCCTTCATTGTGTATTGCTTGCAAAGGTACAAAAAAAAGCGCAATGGGTAATGGTAAATGGTAATTTTTTCGTATCTTTGCACGCAAAATAATCAATATCAAACAAAGACTATGGCACAGAAACCAAGCATACCCAAAGGCACACGCGACTTCGGCCCACAGGAGATGTCGCGCCGCAACTATATCTTCAACACCATCCGCGAGGTCTATTCCCTCTACGGCTTCCAGCAGATAGAGACTCCGGCGATGGAGAACCTCTCCACCCTGATGGGCAAGTATGGCGAGGAGGGCGACAAACTGCTCTTCAAGATACTGAACAGCGGCGACTTCCTGCGCGGCATCGGGGCCGACGACCTCGGCGCGGGCGCTACAGGGCACCTGGCTGCCCTGCTCTGCGAGAAGGGACTTCGCTACGACCTGACTGTTCCCTTCGCCCGCTATGTGGTGCAGCACAGAGAGGAATTGGCTTTGCCTTTCCGCCGCTATCAGATTCAGCCTGTCTGGCGTGCCGACCGTCCGCAGAAGGGGCGTTACCGCGAGTTCTATCAGTGCGATGCCGATGTGGTGGGCAGCGACTCGTTGCTCTGTGAGGTGGAGCTGATGCAAATCATCGACGAAGTGTTCCGTCGCTTCGGCATCCGTGTCTGCATCAAGATTAACAACCGCAAGATTCTCTCCGGCATAGCTGAGATGATAGGCGAGGCCGACAAGATAGTAGACATCACGGTAGCCATCGACAAGCTCGACAAGATTGGCCTCGATGCTGTGAACGAAGAGTTGCGCGAAGATGGCATCAGCGAGGAAGCCATCCAGAAGTTACAGCCCATCATCAACCTCAGCGGCACGAACGAGGAGAAGATTCAGACCATGCGCCAGGTCTTGGCTGGCAGCGAAGTCGGACTGAAAGGCATCGACGAGGTGGAGTATGTGCTGAAGACCCTTACAGCCTCACCCCAAACCCCTCTCCGAGGAGAGGGGCTTTCTGCAGCGAAGGACTCCCCTCTCCTCGGAGAGGGGGCGGGGGAGAGGCTTCTTCTCGAACTCGACCTCACCCTTGCCCGCGGCCTCAACTACTACACTGGTTCCATCTTCGAGGTGCAGGCCCTCGACGTGGAGATTGGCAGCATCACAGGCGGTGGCCGCTACGACAACCTGACTGGCATCTTCGGTATGCCTGGGCTGAGTGGCGTGGGCATCAGCTTTGGTGCCGACCGCATCTATGATGTGCTGAACCAGCTCGACCTCTATCCCGAAGCCGTCACGACTGCCACGCAGGTGCTCTTCATCAACTTCGGCGAGAAGGAGACAAGCTACTCGTTGCCCATCTTGGCCATGCTCAGAAGTCAAGGCATCCGCTGCGAGATTTATCCCGATGCCAGCAAGATGAAGAAGCAGATGCAGTATGCCAACCAGAAGGGCATCCCCTTCGTTGCCATGACCGGCGAGACCGAAATGGCCGAGGGCAAAGTCATGCTCAAGAACATGCAGACCGGCGAACAGCAACTCCTCTCGCCCGACGAAATGATATTAAAGTTAAAAAGCAGAGGTTAGTGGTTAGTGGTTAGAGGTTAGAGAATACCATTACTCACAGAAAAACCCCAAACCCAGCATCCCCAACATTCCTCTAACCCCTAACCCCCAACCTCTCGAACTATTAAACGATGGAGCCGGCACTATACTTAATTCCTGTGACGTTGGGCGAGACCTCGATAGAACGTGTCCTGCCTTCGTACAACCATGAGGTCGTCATGAGCATCCGTCATTTCATCGTAGAGGAGGTCCGTTCAGCCCGACGCTTCCTGAGAAAGATGGACAGAGAGTTCCCCATCGACGACAGCACCTTCTACGAGATGGGTAAGCATGCCGACGAAAGGCAGTTCAGCGCATACCTGCAGCCCTTGCGAGATGGTAAGCCTCTCGGCGTCATTAGTGAAGCCGGTTGTCCTGCCGTTGCCGACCCGGGAGCAGACATCGTTGCCATTGCCCAAAGAGAAGGTCTGCCCGTTGTGCCCCTCGTGGGACCGAACAGCATGATTATGGCTGTGATGAGTAGCGGCTTGGGCGGACAGAGCTTTGCCTTCAATGGTTACCTGCCCGTTGATGCTGCCGACCGTGCAAAGCGCTTGAAGGCTCTCGAAACACGTGCTTGGACAGAAGGGCAGACACAACTCTTCATCGAAACGCCCTATCGCAACGAGAAGATGTTCCAATCGCTCGTCAGCACCTTGCGCCCACAGACTCGCCTCTGCATAGCAGCAGGCATCACGACAGCCGACGAATACATTCGCACCCTTCGCATCTCGCAATGGCAGAAAGAAGGACTTCCCCCAAAGTGCCCCGCAGGTACTGACCTCAGCAAAGTTCCAGCCATCTTCCTCATAAATAAATGACATGAAATACTCTATCATAGTTCCCGTCTATAACCGTCCCGATGAGGTTGACGAACTCCTTCTAAGCCTGACGACACAAACGTTTCGCGATGCAGAAGTCATCATCGTGGAGGACGGTTCCAGCCAGCCTTGCGAGGATGTGGTTCGTCGCTATGCCGGTAAGCTTCAGCTCCGCTACTACACGAAGGAGAACAGCGGCCCAGGACAGACGCGCAACTTCGGCGCAGAGCACAGCCAGGGAGAATTCCTTATCTTCCTCGACAGCGATTGCGTGCTGCCTCCCGATTATCTGAAAGAAGTCGATGCTGAACTGAAGCGCAAGGAATGTGATGCCTGGGGCGGACCAGACCGAGCTCACGAAAGCTTCACGCCTGTGCAGAAGGCCATCAACTACAGCATGACCTCCTTCCTGACTACCGGCGGTATTCGTGGAGGCAAGAAGCAGATGGACAAGAAGTTCTATCCGCGCTCCTTCAATCTTGGCATTCGTTGCAGCCTCTATCGTCAGCTCGGAGGCTTCTCGTCGATGCGTTTCGGCGAGGACATCGACCTGAGCCTGCGCATCTACAAGAGTGGAGCAAGCTGTCGTCTCTTTCCCGAGGCATGGGTTTGGCACAAACGTCGCACAGACTTCAGAAAGTTCTTCAAGCAGGTGCACAACAGTGGCATAGCCCGCATCAACCTGATGAAGCAGCACCCTGGAAGCCTGAAGCTCGTACACCTGTTGCCGATGGTCTTTACCGTCGGAACGTTCCTCTGCCTGCTGTTTGCCCTCCTGTTCCTGCTTTTGGCTCTGGTTGGCGTGATTGCCTTGTGGAGTATGCCCAAGCCCGGTTGCGCCAATGGTCCGATGCTCTGCATCTTTGCCGGCATAGGAGGGATGTTGATATTCCTCTTGCCGCTTCTTCTCTTCTCGTTGCTCGTCTTCGTGGACAGTGCCATTCGGAACAGAAGCATGAAGATAGGAGTGCTCTCCATTTGGGCAAGCTTCATTCAGCTCGTCGGCTATGGAACAGGATTCCTGCGTGCCTGGTGGCTGAGGTGTGTATGCGGCAGGAACGAAGAATTGCAAGCCTTCAAGGACAACTTCTATAAGTGAAGAAGTCTCTATGCCCAAGCGAGGTACGACGCGAACCGCGAGAGGAAATAAATGAAGAAATGATTAAATGTAAGACTCCTTCTAACTCCCCCTCTAAGAAGAGAAGCAAACGCTCGACGAACTCAACATCAGGCGAAGGAAGCCTCCCCATAGAGAGGAAGGTTTGGAGTGGGTCTGAAAATGGTAAATGGTAAATGATTAAATGGTAAATGTGAGGTGAAATCAATCAAGGAATGGGCTCCGGAAGACCGGCCACGCGAAAGGTTGCTTGCCAATGGTGCAGACACGTTGAGCAAGGCAGAACTGCTTGCCATCCTCATCGGGAGTGGTGTGCAGGGGAAGTCGGCAGTCGACATCATGCGAACTATTCTCTCCGATTATGGAGACAGCCTCATGTCGCTTGCCAAAGCCTCTGTTCAGGAGCTGATGCGCTACGAAGGCATCGGCGAAGCGAAGGCCGTGACTATCATCGCAGCCTGTCAGCTTGCCAACCAACGCCTGAAGGAAGACTTGCCGAAGCGAATGCGCATCAACAGCTCGGCTGATGCTGTCGAATACTTCCGCCCTCGCATGCAGGACCTGCCCATCGAGGAATGTCACTTGCTGTTGCTCGACCAGGGAATGGCCGTCAAAGGCTCTGTCCTGCTGAGTCGTGGAGGTATTGCCGGTGCGTCGGTCGATGTGCGTTGCCTGTTGCGTCATGCGATTCTCGGACAAGCAGTTGCAGTCGTCCTTTGCCACAATCATCCCAGCGGACGCACACAACCCAGTCGCGACGATGACAATCTGACCCGCAAGGCAGCCGAAGCCTGCCAGGCAGTCAGCATCCGCTTCGTCGACCATATCATCTTTGCGGGCAACGATTACTACAGCTACCAGGAGAATGGAAAGATATAAATGCCTCATCACAAAGGTGTAGAGAGCTGAAGAGAAGGCAGGTAAATGGAAAATAACGAAATGGAAAACAACATAGTGAACAATGAATTGGAAATGCAGGAACGCGTCATCGATGTGCTGAAGACAGTCTATGACCCCGAGATTCCTGTCAACATATACGACCTCGGCCTTATCTATCGTATTGAGCTCAACGAGGATAATACTGAACTGAGTGTCGACATGACGCTGACTGCCCCCAACTGCCCCGCGGCTGACTTCATCGTGGAGGATGTGCGGCAGAAGCTTGAAGTCATCTCGGGGCTGAAGAAGGTAGAGGTCAATCTGGTCTTCGAGCCTGAATGGGACAAGAATATGATGAGCGAAGAAGCAAAGATGGAGCTGGGATTCCTATGAAGAACGTATATTTTATCAGCGATGCACATTTGGGCTGCCTTGCCATTGGGCATTGCAGACAGCAGGAAAGGCGTCTCGTACGCTTCCTCGATGAGATAAAGGACAAGGCAGAGGCAATCTATATGCTTGGCGATATGTTCGACTTCTGGTTCGAGTATCGTACCGTTGTGCCCAAAGGCTACACACGCTTCCTGGGAAAGATAAGCGAACTGACGGATATGGGCATCGAGGTGCACTTCTTCACAGGCAATCACGACATTTGGTGTCTCGACTACCTGGAGAAGGAATGTGGCGTGACGATGCACCACAATGCTCTCACCATCGACATCGGCGACAAGACGTTCTACATGGCTCATGGCGATGGCTTGGGCGACCCCGACAAGGCATTCCGCTTCCTGCGAGCTGTTTTCCACAACAAATTATGCCAATGGGCATTCCGTTGGCTGCATCCCGACCATGGCATGCGTTTCGGCTTAGCTTGGGCCAAGCACAGCAGATTGGAGCATACGAAATCCTCGTCGAAAGGGGAAGGCGGCGACCCTCCATATCTCGGCGAGGACAAAGAGCCGCTTGTGCTGTATGCTAAAAAGTATCTGGCAGGACATCCCGACGTCGATTACTTCATCTTCGGCCATCGCCACATCGAACTTGACTTGGCACTCAGCCGACAGACACGCGTCCTCATCCTTGGCGACTGGATTTCGCAGTTCACCTATGCTGTCTATAATGGCGAACAACTCTATTTAGAGAGTTACACCGAAGGGGAAGAACATTTGTAGATTTCATTTCCCCTCCGGCAAACCTTTTGTGTTATTCTTATTGCGGCATCTGATAGAGTGTGCCAGTCTGCTTGATGATTTGCTGCCTGAACTTCTCGGGATAGCCAGGACGAAGTACAGGACGCGGATCGCCACCAGGTGTCTTCTCGTACTGACCGTTCTCGTCCATGCGCTTGACTGCCATGTCGTTGTACTTCACGATGATGAGCTGTGCCAATTGGTTCCATTCGTCCATCATGGCACCGGCAGCGCGATGGCTGTAGGCTGAGAGGTGTCTGATGGCTTCCTCTTTGCTCATGCTTGCCGCCTTGCTCTCCACGTCGGCCTGCAGGGAATTGAAGTCCTTCTCCAGCCGGTCGCGAACCTTCTGCAGCTCGGGGAAGAGAAGATTGTAGCGAAGGTAGACCATATTGCTGACCCAGTTCTCAACCCAATAGGCTGAGCGGGTGGAGAAATGGAAGGCATCGGCGGTGTTCTTGTCATAGCACTCCGGGGCTTGTGTCATGTTGCAATAGACGGGCGTGAAGGCCACCATGTTCGCATCGTCGTTGGCAAACCATGTCACTCCGCCGATGTGGCTCGGAAGCCAGGAGCGCATCTGACTGA
Source organism: uncultured Bacteroidales bacterium (assembly GCA_902799985.1). Lineage (GTDB taxonomy): Bacteria > Bacteroidota > Bacteroidia > Bacteroidales > Bacteroidaceae > Physcousia. The sequence goes on from CADCCR010000047.1 coordinate 9,060, forward strand.
CATAGACGCAGGCCGATTGCTGAGTGCTGATGGGACGCTCGTTGAAATACTTCTTGCCGTCCACTTCGAAGCTCAGCGGGGTGGGGCGATAGGGCATTTCCCACGGGCCCATGCCGAGGTCCTCGGTCAGAGCCATCGGTGTACCTTCATAGTGGTCGCGCATCATGTCCTTGACATCTTGGACCGAGAGCAAGGCCTTGGGCTTGACATAGAGGGGGAGCACCTTGCCGGATGTGTCGCCCATGGCATAGGAGAGATAGGGATTCATGTCGTCGGCAGCCCACTTGTTGTAGTAGCTCCAGACGCGTGCCTCGCAGTAACGCAATGCTCCGAAGTCTGCCGGAGCGTATGCCTTTGAGAACGAGAACTCTGCGTCTTTCCCGTTGAAGTAACCCTTCTCGCGAGCGAAGCTGATGACGTCCTTTGCGTAGAGGCAGTTGTCCTTGTCCTTCAGCGGGAACTGATGGATGCGGCTGTGGTTGGCGTGACCGCTGATGCAATCGTCGGGAATGCGCACAGCAACCCATACTGTTCCCTTGCGCCCCGGGCCTTTGCCAATCATCTCCATAATCCAAACCTCGTTAGGGTCGGCAATGGTGAAGCTTTCGCCTTCGCTCTCGTAGCCGTAGGTGTCGACCAGTTCCGTCATGACACCAATGGCCTCGCGGGCTGTTTTGGCGCGCTGAAGGCCCAGAACCATGAGCGAACCGTAGTCGATAAGGCCGCTGATGGTGTCGGTGAGCTCTTCCCTGCCGCCGAAGGTCGTCTCGTGGATGGTGAGCTGATGTTCGTTCATCAGGCCGACGATGCCGTAGGTGTGGGCTACTTCGGGCACTTCGCCCAGGTAGTTGCTTGTCTCGTAGTGGTAGAGGGGGTGCATGGTCCCTGCGGGATGGTCGGCGGCCGGGATGACGCGGAGCGGTTCGAACGAGCCGTAGGAGTCCTGGCTATAGGAGATGATGACGCTGCCATCCTTCGATGCCTTCTTGCCGACAATCAGGTTGGTGCAGGCGAAGAGGGAGTTGACGGTTGAAAACTGAAAGTTGAGAGCTAACAGCCCCAAGCATATAATGAATCGTTTCATCTGAATTTATTTAATGGCGTTGGCCAGAAACGTAATAGCGTTTGCGAACTAAGCACGCGTCGTTATCAAACTAAGCACGCGTCGTTATCAAACTAAGCACGCGTCGTTATCAAACTAAGCACGCGTCGCTTCCGAGATAAGCGCGAGGCGCTTCCGAGATAAGCACAGGGCGCTTCTGAGATAAGCACGAGGCGTTTCCGACCGAACAACGAACTATTTTATTATTAACTTATCGCTTCCTGCGGCTTTGAAACTCATGTCGAGACCTTTCACGCTGTGTGTAAGCGCGCCGAAGGAAATGAAGTCAACGCCAGCCTTGGCGTAGGGAATCATGTTGTCGAAGGTGATGCCGCCACTGGATTCCGTCTCGCATCGGCCTGCAACAATCTCCACGGCCTTCTTCGTGTCCTCGGGCGTGAAGTTGTCGAACATGATGCGGTCGCAACCTTCGGCCAGAGCTTCGTCCAACTCCTTCCAGTTCCTGACCTCGCACTCAATCTTCAGGTTCTTGCCCTTCTCCTTGCAATACTGCTTAGCTCGCGAGATGGCGTTGTGTACGCCTCCGCAGAAGTCGATGTGGTTGTCCTTGAGTAGAATCATGTCGAAGAGGCCGATGCGGTGGTTCATGCCGCCGCCTATCTTGACGGCTTCCTTCTCCAGCATGCGCATGCCTGGCGTGGTCTTGCGAGTGTCCAGGACGCGTGTCTTTGTGCCAGCGTCGATGAGAGCCTGCTGATACTTGTGCGTCATCGTGGCAATACCGCTCATGCGTTGCAGGATGTTGAGCATCAGGCGTTCTGTCTGCAAGAGGCTCTGCACCTTGCCACGGACGCTCATCACGATGTCGCCGGGCTTGACGTGTGCGCCATCCTCGATGAAGGTTTCTACCTTCAGTTCGGGGTCGAAGCGGTGGAACACTTGTTTGGCTATCTCCACACCGGCGAAGATGCCTTCCTCCTTGATGAGCAGTTTGCTTTCGCCCATCTCTGTCTCGGGTATACAACAAAGTGTTGTGTGGTCGCCGTCGCCGATGTCTTCGGCAAAGGACAGGTCAATGAGCCTGTCGTTGAGTTCTTCTACTGATAACATATCTTTCAATTCAAAATTGATAAATTCAAAATTGGTAAATTCAAAATTCAAAATTGATAAATTCAAAATTAGGCTACGCCCTTGTTAGTTCATAGTTGACTGGTGTTGAGCTTTGCTTCTTCACTCCACATGTAACTTTGCTTCTTCACTCTTCGTTCTTCACTTGCGAAGCATGTAACTTTGATTTTTCACTTTTGACTTTTCACTTTTCACTTCGCGCAGCGACCACTGACTCTTCACTCTTAACTCTTCTCATTCATGATGGTATGGTTCGCCGTTGAGGATGGTCATGGCTCGGTAAATCTGTTCCACGAACAGCATGCGTACCATTTGGTGGGAGAGCGTCATGCGGCTGAGGCTTATCTCTTCGTTCCCACGCTTGTGAACGTTTTCCGAGAAGCCGTAAGGCCCTCCGATGATGAAGACCAATCGCTTCGGACCTGCCGACATCTTCTTCTGCATCCATGCGGCAAACTCCATGCTGGTGCGCTCGCTGCCGTGCTCGTCGAGGAGCACTATGTAGTCTCCCGCTTGCAGGCTCCGCAGGATGAGTTCTCCTTCGCGCTGCTTCTGCTCGTTCTGACTGATTCCCTTCGTGTTCTTGAGCTCGGGTATGACTTCGATGTCGAAGGGGATGTAGTGCCGGATGCGCTCTGCATACTCCTGTATGATGGCGGCGAAGCGTTTGTCGGTGGTCTTGCCTACCACGATGAGTACACCCTTCACGGCTCTTCCTCCTTTTCCGCCGGAGCAACGTATTCATAGCATCCAGCATCGGGAGCCCCGTCGGCGAGTCGGCTTGCGCCCAACCGGTCGAAGGTGGGCAGATTGGTGTACGACGGGTCGGCCAGCGAACGTATCATGCTGCTGTCCTTGGGTGTGAAGTCGTAGATGAAGTTGTCGGTGTCGAAGACCTGGAAGTTATCCTGTCGCACCAGCTTCTTCTCTTCGCTGCTCTTCTTGTCCTGGTCGAAGATGCAGCCCACGAAGTGCTCCGTATCGTCCACTGGCGGTGTGTTGAGGAAGCAGTGGTGGAAAAGGTAGTTGCAGGTGTAGGAGTCCGTCACGATGTTTTCGCCCATGATGACATCTTGTCCGTAGCCGGTAATGACGCAGTTGATGAAGTGAGCCTTGCGGAGCATGCCGTACTCATCGCCGCCTTCGGAGCTGACAAGATGCAGTCCGTCGCCGATGTCGCCTGTGAAGGGGTAGAACTGTGCCAACGTGCAGTAAACGAAGTGATGCGAACCGCCGTTGATGTTGACCGTGTGGCCCAGCGTGTTGCTTATCTGAGTGTTTGTGACGCTGCTGACGCAATTGTTGAACTGCAGGCCGTCGCCTCCGATGTTGTGTAGGATGCAGCAGTCCAGCGTGACGGACGGATTCGTCTCGTCGGGCTTCAGTTGTTCGGTGTCCTCGCAGATGATGCCGAAGCGTGAGCTATGGAGGTCGCAGTAGAGAAGTTTGTTGCCAAAGCTGCCGCGATGGATGACGATGCCTTCCCATCGGCTGGGTGTGTTGTCGTAGGGCAGGTAGTCGAACATGTGGTCCATCCTGTCGCCGCGCAGTATGACGGGCTTCTCCAAGCTGCCTTGAACCGTCAGCTTGCCGTAGACGTGCAGGGCTGCCTTGTCGTGGAACATGAGCTTCGTACCTTCGCCGAGCGTCAGTTCTGCCTCAGGCTTTACGACAAGCGAGTCGTAGATGACGTAGGGCTTGTCGGTCAGAAGTGTTGTGCTGGCATCGATGATCAAGCCTTTAGTGATGTAGGCGTCGATGGAACCTCCCGTGAGCACAACGGTCTGCTGTGCTCCGTTCTCCAGCAGGAAGTGGAGGTTCTCCTTGAAGTAGAGCGGTTCGGTTCCGCCTGCTTCTGGGGGTGTCATCTCGATGCGAATGACGAGGCTGTCGTGCCTGAGCACCTCGAAGTCGTGCCAGATGCCATCGGCCAGGTAGCGCCCGTCCACGTTGACGCGGAAATGGCTCGTTGCTCCGCCCTCGAGTTGTATGGTGCGGACGCGCATGCCGTTGTTGTTGTTGTTGAAGGCATAGAGTGTCTTCGTGCTGCTGGGGATGGTGCTGACCAGCGTGTCGAACGCAATGGTGTCCTCCGAGAAGGTGAGACGGAAGTTCGGATTGTCCGAGAAGCTCTCATAGTCCGAACAAGCAGCCTGCAGGAAGAATGAGAAAATGAAAAAATGAAAGAATGAAAGCTTTGTCCTTTCATTTGTCATTGCTCTTTTTCTCTTTTCAATCTTCATTATAACATCCTTTATTATTTTCATTCCTTCATTATTTCATTTTTTCATTATTTCATTCCTTCATTCTTTCCTTCCTTCCCTCATTATTTCATTATTTCATTCTTTCATTCCTTCATTTTTTCATTTCTTCGGAGCATTTTCGCAAGCAGATGGTCCCACACCATTTGCACGGTGGGGATGAGGAGCTTCTCGTCGGGGCTGTGAACGCCTCGCAGCGTCGGGCCCATGCTTATCATGTCCATGCCAGGGAACTTCTCGCTGAAGAGTCCGCACTCCAGACCTGCATGAATGCCGCGCACGATGGGCTCCTTCTTGAAAAGCCGCTTGTACTGCTCCACGGCGATGCGGAGGATTTCGCTGTCGGGGTTCATCTTCCAGCCTGGATAGCCTTCGCCTATCTCCACTTTGGCACCAGCCAGCTCGAAGACGGCGGCAAAGGTGTTGGCCATGTTCACGCGGGCGCTGAAGATGCTGCTGCGCTGACTGCTGTTCACGTCGATGGTCTTCGTCTCAGGGTTCTTGTGGATGCTTGCCAGGTTGCTGCTCGTCTCGATGAGGTTGAGGTCCTGACAGACGGCAAAGACGCCGTTGTCCACGCCTTGCAAAGCCTTGACGAGCCGCTGGCCGCAATCCTTGTCGATAGCGCTCGCGGCTGGCTCTTCGCTCTGAAGGACAAATTTCATCGTCTTTTCTGTTACGCTGTATTCCTCTTCCACGTCGGCCTGATAGAGATTCCAGTCTACTGTGATGCTCTCCTTGTCCTTCACGGGGACGGCGCAAAGACACCATGCTTCGCGAGGAATAGCATTGTGCAGACCACCAGCCTGTATGTCGACGAGACGCAGGTCGTACTTCTTCTGGCTCAGGTAGAGGAATCGCGCCAGCAGTTTGTTGGCGTTGGCACGTTTCTTGTCGATGTCGTCGCCGCTGTGACCGCCAGTCAGTCCCTTGATGCTGAGCGAGAAGGTGAAGAAGCCAGCGGGCAGAGCCTCTTCCTCGTATGCGAGCTGGGCGAAGGTGCGGCAGCCGCCGGCACAGGAGACGAATAGCTCGCCCTCGTCCTCACTGTCGAGGTTGACGAGCAGTCGGCCCGTCATGAAGTCGGACTGCATACCTTCGGCACCGGTCAGACCGGTCTCCTCATCGCGAGTGAAGACGCATTCCAATGGGCCGTGCTTGATGTCGGTCGACTGGAGCAACGCCATTTCCATGGCCACGCCGATGCCGTCGTCGGCACCGAGGGTCGTACCCTTTGCCTTCATCCATTCGCCGTCCACGTAGGTCTGTATGGCGTCGCGGGTGAAGTCGAAGCTGACATCCTTGTTCTTCTCGCACACCATGTCCATGTGACTTTGCAGCACGATGGTCTGTCGGTCCTCCATGCCGGGTGTGGCGGGTTTGCGGATGATGACGTTGCCCACCTCGTCGCGACGGGTGTCGAGGTTCAGCTTCCTACCGAAGTCGAGCAGGAAGTCAATCATCTTCTCCTCATGCTTCGAGGGGCGTGGTATTCTGTTCACTTGAGCAAAGCACTCGAATACGCTTGTGGGTTGTAGAGCTATTTCGTTCATGATTTATTTGGTTAATGTGTTCCTTTTTTATATCTTTGCAGTGCAAATATACTAAATTATGATGAAAGTCGCAATACTTACCCTTGGGATTGTTGCCTTATCGGTGTTGTTTTTATGTGTGAAGATGATTCTCAAGCCTGGAAGCAAGTTCGGCAGCACCCATATCGGAGGCAGCAAAGCCATGCGCGACCGTGGCATCCATTGTGTGCAGAGCATGGACGCCTTCGAGCGCAGGGAGAAGAAGACCCGCGTCAGGGAAAGGTAGCCTCCGTTGTCCTTGAGAACAGACATGATAAGCAAGACCTATTATAAATACATCTGGCTTCTCGACCTGTTGCTTAACAGCGACACCCCCCTTCCGTTTGACATCATCAGTTCGGAATGGGACCTTAATCCTATGGCCGATGATACCACTTTAGCTCTTCGTACATTCCATGAATACAGGAAGGGCATAAAGGAGATGTTTGGGGTGGAAATCGTATGTGACCGCAAGAGGAATGTGTATTACATCAAGAACCCTGAGGTCTTGGACGAGAATCGACTGACTACATGGCTGCTGCGCAAATATAGTATTCCCAAGGACTTTGCGACGTTCAATGGCATGAAGGATAGAGTATTGCTTGAGGAGATTCCTTTGGGACAAGCTTTCTTGGACAATATCTTGGATGCCATGCAAAGGAATGTGGAGCTGCTGATAGACTATCAGCGCTATGAAAGAGGGCTGGAAGAAGAACACATGCAAACATTCCATTTTCAACCATACGCCTTGAAGGTCTTTAATCGCCGATGGTATCTCTTGGGATACAAGAAAGAGAAAGAAGACCTGCGACTTATATCTTTAGACCGCGTTCATGATTTGAAGAAATTGAGCACACATTTTGAATTGCCGTCAGACTTCGATGCAAGGAAGTACTTTGCGGATGTGGTGGGTGTTTATAAGGACAAGGACAAGCAAGCCATGAATGTTAAGATTCGTGCTTACGGCGTGCAGGCAGAGTATCTTCGTTCAACGCCTCTGCACAAGAGTCAGTCAGAAGTTCGTTCCAAGCATGGAGAATTTGCGGAGTTCACTTATAGATTATGTGTAACTCCAGAACTTGTCAGTCAACTCTTGGCAATGGGAGAATATGTGGAAGTCCTGGAGCCAAAGGAACTGAAAGAAGAAATGAAGAAGAGAATAAGTAATATGTGTAACTATTATAATATATTAGTATCATGATTATGGCCACAAAAAGCGAATTTGACAAGTTGATAAAACAAAAATTTCTGAATGGAGATCCAATTCTGCCAGGAGTGTTCGCAAAGAGTGAAGGACTCTATGGTAGGACTATAACTACAAGAGGAAGAACCAAAGATTATGATACATATTTTTCTGAATCTTTTGGTAGAGAAATCCTTGATAAGATAGATAATAAGATACGTGATTGTTTTATAGAAAAAGGGAAAGGTGGAGAACTCAAAAACAAATTCTTTTCTGTTGCCTCCTCAAGTCGATTTGCTGTTGCCAACTTTTCGGAAAAAAATATTTCTGGAATTATATCGTTTATCAACCAATACGCTGGTGAAAAGATACAAAATATATCATTTGAAAAGGATTTACATATAAAGAATGTATCTGGGACATCGCCGCAGATGGATGTGTGGATACAGACATCACACGATATATTCTTTGAAGTCAAGTGTCATGAAATCTTCGATGAATATGAACATGCAAATATTAAATTATCAACTCAATATAGAAATAATGCCATTTTTAAAGAAATTATTAAACATTATGCAATTGATTTGTCAACGAGAGAACGTTCTTATGTAAAAGATGGGAAAACACACAATTATTATATATTGAACAGGAACATGTTTGATATAATGACAAAAACATCTCGTTTTGACTTAAAGCAGTTTCTTTGTCACTTGATGGGAATTATATCTAACAAAGAAATAACTTCAGAGGTAGAATTTAATTATTTGTTCTATAAGAATGATAATAATCAATTTAAAAAAGTGTACGCAGAACTTGAAAATGAATTATCTGTTATCAGAAATTCATTCGAATGGATTTTTACAAAATACAAAATAAAATTCTCTTGGTTTTATAATGAAAAGTTCTCAACATTAGAACAAAACTCCACTTTTTCGTAGTTCACACACTTTATAGATTTCAACTTCAAGCTGGTAAATCAAAAAGACTATCTTAATGAACTGAAAAGATAACAGGTTTTTTGCGATAATTAGCGAATAGCGCAAATTTCCTCTTAGCTTCTGCGGCGTTTTTGCATAGATAATGGCGAAAACGCCGTTTTTCCGTTTTTCTTATCGTATAAATATATATAGAGGGCCTTCCTAACAACCCCTCCTTGGAAATATATGATGAAAGAAAACAAAACCTTATCACTCGAGAAGTATCTTCAGGAAATCAGTCGCGAACCTCTTATTTCTGCGGAAGAGGAGATTGAACTGTCGAAGAAGATACATGCAGGCGACCGTGCCGCTCTTGAGAAGCTGGTCCGCGCTAACCTTCGCTTTGTGGTCACAGTTGCCAATCAGTACAAAGACCAGGGACTCTCTCTGCCCGACCTCATCAACGAGGGTAATGTGGGCTTGATTAGAGCTGCCGAGAAGTTCGACGAGACACGCGGCTTCAAATTTATCTCCTATGCCGTTTGGTGGATTCGCGAAAGAATTCTACAAGCTCTTGCCGAGGAACAAAAACACAACTCGCGCCAGCTCTCAGGCGAACTCCCTTCTCCTGACAATCTTATTGCTCCTTCAGGATTGTCTGACGAGACAGTCTCTGCTGAAACAAATCGAGCACTCAATATGCTCGGAGAACGTGAGAGGCTCATAATAGAATGTACCTTCGGCATCAATGGCCAGCCGGAAATGACACTCGAAGAGATTGGCGAAAGGATGGGACTAAGCCGACAGCGTGTCCGCCAAATCAGAGAAAAATCCATCCGAAAACTTCGAACAATAGGAATCCAGTTTTAATAACAAATAAAGAAAAACATGATAACAACAGTACTTGCAACCAACAAGACGGAATTTCAAAAGTACATCGAACAGCTCAAGGTAAAAGGCAAACGCATCTTCAGCCCTGATGAAGTAGAGTATCTGGCCAACTGCGATGACTTCGAAGCCGTTGAACTTAAACAAGAAGACGAGACAGACGAAGAGTTTCTCACTCTCTTCTCCACCTGGCTCCACGAGCGTCCTCAACAATCAGGCCACACAGATTATTACATCCTTTTCTATCTTCGCACGGGCGAGCAGCTTACCTCCGAACAATTCGAATATATGGAACGGAATGTTGCAGAGTGCTTCGAAACGAATCATGGATGGCTCTATGAACTGAACGACCGCCTGCGCTTCCGCCTTCGAATCAGGATGATTTGCAGCTACAAAAAGTCTTTCCGCCGACTTGTTCGGAAAGACTGGAGAAACGGAATGGATATTAACGAACAATAATAAAAGAACAAAATGGAAAGAACACACACAGATATCCTAAAGGGACTTGTTAGCGCAGGAAAAAGGTGGCGCTATGGCGAAAAGGCTGACAATCTGGTGACGCGAAGAATTGTATGGGAGCTGAAGCACATTATTGACGCAGGCTTCGTGGATTACTATGTGATGGCCTTCTGGATATTCAAGTATTCGAAGCAAGACATAAATTATTGGGCTCGTGGAGCGATGCCTTCGTCCATCGTCTGCTATTGCTTGGGACTTACGGAAGTTGACCCCATTAAGTACGGCCTGCACTCTGTCCGCTTTGTGAACGACAAACTGCCCAAGTTCCAGTTCGATATTGATGCTTCGCGCTTCGACGATTTTATGAAGAGAGCAGAGGAAATACTTGCCGAGAATGCAGAGGACTATGACATTCCTGCCATCAGAGAATGCCTGTTCAAGGACGTGAAGCCGTCGTCTTATTTGAACAAGAAGAAGGAAAGACCTTTATCTGAAGACCTTGAAGATGAGTTTGCACGCTATGCCCTCTATTTCCCCCAGACGATGGATTTGTTCCGTACTTATGTCAACCAATATCCCAATTGCGACCTCCTCATCTATCAGGAGCAGATGTTCGACATTCTGAGAGAGGTCTTTCATGTGGGCGGCATTAAGGCCAACCAGATTCGTTTAAGCATTCAGCGAGGCGATACCGAGCAAATAGAAGCATACAAGCAAGAAATCTTTGAGACTTCTGACCTTTCTACCGAGGAGAAAGAAAAAGCCTGGCAACGACTTACTAGTAACCCCAAAGCCTTCCTGAAAGCCCATGCAGTCAGTAGAGTCTTAGCACAATATAAGTATTAAATAACGTGAACTCGACGAAAAAGGAAACTTACATCCTATCATGTGTTAAGCAAACACAAAGACACTAAGACATTAAGTAACTCCCCATGATGTAAAGACACAAAAGACCCCTCTAACTCCCCCTCTAGGGGGAGGAAAGCCCTTCCCCATGTAGGGGAAGGGTTGGGAAGAGAGGTCTGTTCCGCGGCGTAGCTCTTCGTACCTTCGTGTCTTTGTGTTTGATTGTCCTTTGGTTTTATCGAACTCACGTTAAATTATAATCCGTTAAATTCGTTTTAATTCGTTGTCGAAATATAATCCGTTTAATCAGCTTAATCTGTGGTTTTTATCGCCTGCGGCGAAGTGAAAAGTGAATAGTGAAAAGTGAAAAATCAAAATCACGCGGAAAGCACGGAAAATACAGAAATTTTTTTAAGTCCCGCAGAAATAAAAGAAATAAAGGAAAAGGAGAAATCACTGAAAATAGATTTCATTATGAAATCTCAATTCGTTAAATTCGTTTTAATTCGTTGTTGAAAAATCTGTTTAATCAGCTGAATCTGTGGTTTATTATTCGTGTCTTTCGTGTTTTTAGATGTTGTAT
>CADCCR010000048.1 GCA_902799985.1 uncultured Bacteroidales bacterium
AAAAGGCCTCATCGCCAATGCTTGTTACACTGTTCGGGATGGTGATGGAGGTCAGACTGCTGCACCACTGGAAGGCATAGTCGCCAATGCTGGTCACGCTCTCTGGGATGGTGATGGAGGTCAGGCCGCTGCAGCCAGAAAAGGCCTCATCGCCAATGCTTGTCACGCTGTTGGGGATGGTGATGGAGGTCAGGCTGGAGCAATCCTCGAAGGCAGAGCTGCCGATGCTGGTCACGCTGTTGGGGATGGTGACGGAGGTCAGGCTGGAGCAATCCTCGAAGGCAGAGCTGCCGATGCTGGTCACGCTGTTTGGGATGGTGATGGAGGTCAGGCCGTAGCAATTAGAGAAGGCATGGTCGCTGATGCTGGTCACGCTGTAAGTCTTTCCATTGTATTTTACAGATTCAGGAATGACAACAGTGCCGGAATAAGAATGGTATTTATAATCACGATAAGTTACTATTGCATTGTCTCCTGAGAAATTGTAATAGATACCGTCAATCTTGGCATCGTAGGCACTGGCTATCATTGGCAGCAGAGCCACGAGAAGAAGTAAAAGTTTCCGTTTCATATCTTTTTTTCTTTATGTTAATACTTACATTACTCTTTTTACTAGTCATCACTCACTCTGCTATGCCGCTAGGTTTGTACATGAACTTGTGGGCATAAGAAAAGCGCAGACCGCCACCATAATCCTGCCAGGCTTACCACAGCCTCCAATCATCTATAGGGAAGTCTACGCCTATGGCATGACTTCACGATGATTGGTTTTGCTCTTTTATCCTTTCGGTGTGGTAATTTGGCAGGATGTGAGCAATATGTCTTGTTTTCCTTTGCGGAATGCTCTGCAAAGTTAGCAATTTCTTTGATACGGACAAAGAAAATAGAAAATTATTTGGGATGTATGGATAAAAAAGCCTTCCTTCAATGTCATTTACATTCTGAACTTAATCAGTAACGCCCTGCGCTTTTTGGGGAAGCGCAAATCACTCGTCACTCGTCATGTTTGGGGTTGAATGCGATGATTGCCAATAATTTATACCCTGACGAGTGCCTGACGACCTCGTCAGGCACTCGTCAGGGTCTTATTATCTGATTTGCTGACTATTACAAGCATATATGATGAGTGACGAGTGGTTTGCGCTTCCGAGATAAGCGCCCCGTGCTTGCGAGATAAGCGCCCCGTGCTTCCGAGATAAGCGCCCTGCGCTTCCGAGTTAATTCTGTGCTCGGGAGTTTCGTGCTTTTCGCATCTTCAGATGTTCATTTTCAGAGTTTCGTTTCTTTCGTGTTTTTCGATGTTAAACTCTAATGGCGGAGCTTTAAATTTAATTTTGAATTTATTAATTTTGAATTTTGAATTTGCAATCAATGTCCTTTGGCGTTTACTCTTCGCTGCCGTAGATGACGGTGCGGTAGCAGTTCACTTGGGCTTCGTCCTCGGGGTTGAGCCAGTGCAGGGAAAGAGTGTGCTCGCCCTCGGGGAGGCTGTACTCCCAGCAGAGCTCTTGTGTGCGGTCGTGGTAGCTGGTTGGGGCCTTCACGGTCTCCTTCAGCGTGCCGTCCACATAGACCTCGACCTCAGCCACATAGTCGTGGCGCGGATTTCTTACGTCGCAGCGCACAGCATAGCCTTTGCCCTGGAAGGTGAGGGTGTCGAAGTCCTGTATCTGACGGCCCTCGACAATCTGTGTGGGTCGCAGGCCTGGGAACGACTGTTCGAGGCGGACGGGCTTGGGGCTCTGTACAGCGAGGGTGACGCTTGTGTCGCCCACCTTGCCGCCTCCGCGCTTGATTTGTTGCAGGGCCAGCTGGAGTGTCATGTCGTAGGCACGATTCATGGAGATGTCGGTGTAGGCGAAGTTGCGGTCCTCCACTTCATAGAGGTTCTTCATCCACTTCTCGGGGATGTTGCTGTAGCCAATCATGCATCCCAGTATGCCTGCAGCCGAGGCCGGATTGCAGTCGCTGTCCTGTCCGCATCTGGTGGAGATTTCCATGGTTCGCTCGAAGTCGCCGTTGCCGTAGAGGAGTCCCATGACGATGTATGCGCTGTTGATGAGAGCGTCGATGTCGAGCGGGTCCTTAGCTCCCTCGGGGCATCCCACTTCGTCGGCATACTTCTCCTGGCACTTGTCCCAGACGGCTTTCCAGTCGTTGGGATGGAGGTCGTGCCAGTTGATGATGTCCTCCATGCATTGGCGGAAGCGGCTGCCCTGTGGGATGGTCTGGAGAGCTTCGGTGATGATGGTGCGGACATCGTTGCGCACGAATGCCATGGAGTACATTGCTCCGACGAATACGCCACCGTACCAGCCGTCGCCGTAGTTCATGATGTGTCCCACGCGGTCGGATATCTCGGAGGCTGCATTGGGCATGCCAGGCGAGACGAGTCCTGCGAAGTCAGCCTCTATCTGGTAGTCGATGTCGTCGGCATGCGGGTTGTTCAGCCAGTGTCCCGATTCGGGTGGCATGATGCCTCGCAAGAGGTTGTAGCGCGCAGCCTGGTTGGCGTGCCAGAGGTTGTAGCCGGCATGTGCAAAGGCCATTGCCATGGAGTCGACGGGTGCGTCGAGGCCCAGCCGGTCCATCACATCAACGAAGGTGAGGTCCATGTAGAGGTCGTCGTAGAGGCCTGGTGCGTGGTCGTAGTGCCACTTGATGCAGCCGTCCTCCCACTTGATTTCAGTCTCGTCGGGGATGCGTACGCTTCGGTAGCAGAACTCCGTTGGTCCGCCATAGGTGCAGCCGATGAGTTGTCCGGCCCATCCGCCTTTTATCTTGTCGAGGAGCTGTTCTTGGGAAAGTTCCTTCGTCTCGTGTCTGAAGCTCTGGCAGGAGGCTGCAAGGAGGAGAAGAAGGATTAATTGAAGATTGAAGATTGAAGAATGAAGGCTGCTTCGTTTATTAAAGAGGTGAAAGAGTGATGGGAGATGGCGATTCATATTTTAAAGGGGAGTTAAATGGGAAGTTATAAAAGGGAGTTAAATGGGAAAGGAAGTTATAAATGGGAGTTAAAAGGGAAGTTAAAATGGTTCTGTTGTTGGTTTTGTGTCACAAATTTATGAATAATTAAGCAAATCGATGCAATCGGAGGCAAAAACTTTTCGCTAAGTCGCAAGAAAGTTGTATCTTTGCAGCCGTTTTTAGGAAAAGAAGCATGTTAATTGAGTTTGTCTGGATAGTTGTCTGCATGGCAGTAGTGCTGTGGGGAGCCGACCGTTTCACCGACGGAGCCTGTGCCCTGGCCCGCCGCCTGAAGGTTAGTGAATTGGTGATTGGTCTGACCGTTGTTGCGCTTGGCACCAGTTTGCCCGAGTTCATCGTCAGCTTTATGAGTGTGTTGCGCGGCAGTGGCAACATGAGTGTGGGCAACATCGTGGGCAGCAATGTCTTCAACACCCTCGTTGTCATTGGTGCGTCGGCCATCATGTTGGGCTTGAAGGTGGAAAGCTCCCTGTTGCGGCGCGACCTTCCGCTGATGTTCGTTGCCTCGGTCTTGCTCATTATCTTTGCGGGTGTCAACGGTGTGTTAAGCGTGTGGGAAGGTCTTATGTTCCTGGCATTCTTCAGCGTGTACACCTATATTGCCTATCGTGTTGGTCTCCGCGACCGCAAGGCAGCGCAAGAGGTGGCGCATTCCGAGCAGATGCCTTACTACAAGATAGTGCTGTTCATCCTTATCGGCATGGCGGCTCTTGTGTTAGGCGGCCGCTTCCTGGTGGACAATGCTGCAGCCGTGGCCCGTCGGTTCGACATCAGCGAGAGCGTCATCGGCATCACCATTCTGGCAGCCGGAACCAGTCTGCCCGAACTGATGACCAGCATCGTGGCCGCTCGCAAGGGCAGCGAAGGGTTGGCCCTGGGCAATGCCATCGGCAGCAACATCTTCAACATCGCCTTTGTGCTGGGCATCTGCAGCACCATCTCCCCAATCATTGTCTCGGAACTTACCCTGACCGACTGGGTGATGCTCCTCGGCAGTTGCCTGCTGGTATGGCTGCTTGCCTGGACCAGCCGCAAGCTCAGCCGCTGGGAAGGTGTCGTGCTCGTTGCCTGCTATCTCGTCTATCTCGCCTTGCTCATTATAGGCTGAAGAAGTCCCAAGAAGTCCCTTTTATGCCCCTTTTGGGGGCATGAAGCGGAAAAGTGCCTTGTAAATTTGGCATTATGCTTGCGATTTCGTACCTTTGTACCCGAAACATAGCATCTATAAACCCCAACAGAACAGAAAACAAATCATAATCACACAAAAAACTAATACTTCATGAAAAAGCTATTTCGCAACCTCATCCCGTGCTTGGCATCGCTGCTGGCGATGTGCAGCTTTTCTCCATTGTATGCACAAACCGAGGATTTTGCTGGAAAAGTCATTTCCCTCGGCGGTAATGTCACAACCCTCGAGGCTGGACAGTGGTATGTCCTCTATAATGGCTCGACTTCTTCCTACGTTGTCGAAGGCTCGAACAATACATTAGGCGTCTCTACGACATCTCCCAACGGAGCGAATGCAACGAGCAATGCCGGCTACCTCATTCAGCTGGAGGCAACGGAGACAGAAGGCCGCTACTACCTGAAGACCGGCCTGGGCAACTACATTGCCAACGTGACAACAAGCAAGAACAACGGCACCAGTGCCACGCTGGTATCGAAGTACTTCTACACCATCACACAGCTTGCCTCCGCAGGACACTGGTCGCTGCGCAGCAACAACCTCTATTACCTGCAGAACAGCAATGGCAAGCTCATCGGCTCGTCGAGTGCCGGTAGTGCCGGTTCCGACCGCGACTGGGTGTTCCGCCAGGTCACGCTCGCCGACATCAGCGACCTGACCGGAACGGCCTATGTGCGCTATGTGCTCAGCACCACCAACCTCGTCCGCCTCACCAATCGCCGTTATCCCAGCAACCGACTCGTGGACAACGGTACAAACACAGCCGGTGCAAGTGCCAACAACAACACGCTTGCTCAGGTGTGGATTCTGGCCAAGTCGGGCGACGGCTATATCCTCCGCAATGCCGACACAGGGCGCTTCCTCAACGACGATGATAACTTCCGCTCTCCCTCGGCTACATCGAACACCGTACACATCCAGTTCAGCCCCAACAACGGGACCAACGATGCCTACATCAACATCTCGGAAGACAGCGGTTTCTCGGGTAACGTCTGCCTGAACCTCAACGGCACAACCCTCTACAAGTGGACTTGCCAGAACGATACCGGCAGCGACTGGAGCATTGCCCTGGCAGAGAATT
Source organism: uncultured Bacteroidales bacterium (assembly GCA_902799985.1). GTDB lineage: Bacteria > Bacteroidota > Bacteroidia > Bacteroidales > Bacteroidaceae > Physcousia. The sequence continues at coordinate 5,256 of CADCCR010000048.1, forward strand.
TCACGATGGAGGAAGTGGAGGCGAACCTGCTGTCGAAGACCGGTCTGTCCGAACCCGTGGAAGGCAAGTACTACCGCATCAAGAACATCGCCAAGGAGAAGTACATCAACGAGGACTTCTCGTCCAATATCCTCTGCTGCGAAAACAAGGACGATGCCAAACTCTCGCAGTACTGGACGTTTGTCAAGACTTCCAACGGCCGCTGGAACCTGAAGAACATGTGCACCCAGCGCAACATTGCCCCGCAAAACGGCACCCTCAGCGTTCCCTATCGCACCAATGCAAGTGCTACGTCCACCTTCGCCATCCAGCGCACCGACGATGCCACTACTCTGACATACTACATCCTGGACAGCAACACCGTCGGCCTCCATTGCGATGCCGGCAATAATGTGGTGGGCTGGTCGTACAGCGCAACCAACAGCGTCTGGGGCTTCGAGGAAGTACAGCTCGACGATGCCTTCATAGCAGAGGGTCGTGCTCAGCTTAACGACTACCTCGAGCTGCGACAGAATCTCACGAAATACAAGGCAGCCCTTGCTAACCTCTTCCAGGACAATGCCTGCACCGTCCTCAAGGACGAGATACAGAACCTCAGCGACGATGCTCTGGCAGAGAATGCCGACTTCGCCGTCCTCAATGCCGACATGAAGGCAATGGTGCTCAAGGTGAAGAATAACACTTGGCAAAGCTTCACAGCCTCCAACGGCTATACCCGCGAAGGCTTCGAGAAGTTCTTCCGCGTCCGCGACGACTTCAAAGTCTACAGCCACTACCAGAAGATGGCCTGGAACGAATACACAGGCATGAGCTACAGCTACGGCAAGCTCTCCGGTCCCACTGGCATCGTCGGCAAGGCTGGCGACATCATCTATATCTATGTGGACCAGGAGCCCAGCACCGACTGCCTCCTGCAGGCAGAGGTTGTGATGGACAGCGACAGCCCGGGCGACCATCAGACAGGTTCCGCTACCACTCTGCATGCCGGACTGAACACGCTGATTCTTGGCAATGCCAGCACCATCTACATCTTCTATCAGCTCAACGACCCCGAGAAGTACCTTGCCGACTATCCTGCTGCCAAGATACACATCGAGGGCGGACAGCTGCAGGGCTACTTCGACTACACCCGCGGCATGACCAACCAGGACTGGAGGCTCCTGAGCGAGAAGATGCTTGATAAGAGCAACATCGTCAACCTCAAGTGCGACCGCGTCGTCTTCGCAATGGTAGGCAGCCTGGTGAAGAAAGCCTCAGGCCCCACCGACGAGATGGAAGGCCTGATGCGCATCTGGAACAACTTCATCGAGTGCGAGGAAGACCTGATGGGCTTCAAGGAGGATGTCAAGGGCCGCTTCCGCAATGTCTGGAATGCCTTCTCCGTCACCCACGGCTACATGTACGCCACTACCTATGGCACCTACTACAGCGACGGCACCATCAGCACCATCATGAACTACAACACCCTCACTTCGAGCGGCGGCGCCATCTGGGGACCTTCGCACGAGATAGGTCACAACCATCAGGCATGCTTCAATATCGTAGGTGCCACAGAGGTCAGCAACAACCTCTTCTCCAACGTCAACGTCTTCCTGCATGGCGTCTCTACAACCCGCGGCACGAAAGTGACCGATACCCTCGAGGACTTTGCAAAGGGCAAGGGATGGTTCGGCATGAACATCTGGGAACAGACCCGCTTCTACTTCCAGCTCTATCTCTACTTCCATGCTCAGGGACACAAGCCCGACTTCTATCCTACGCTCTTCAAGATGCTCCGCAAGGATCCTATCAGAAAGCGCTCCAGCGATTACGACGCATCTCTTGCCAACGAGAACGGCGTGGTGGGCGGCTACCTCAGCTATGGCAAGCAAGACTACCTGCACATGGCTAAAAAGATGTGCGACGCAGCCCAGCTCGACCTGAGCGAACTCTTCGAGGTGAACGGTATGTTCGTTCCCTACAACAAGTTCTATGTGGGCGACTACGGCGACTATTGGGTGACGACCACTCAAGCAGACATCGATGCTGCCAAGGCATATATGGCCCGCTACCCGAAGGCTCCCAGCATCTGCTTCATCGACGACCGCATCAAGCCTTCACCCGCCATCTTCGACGGTCCGTTCGAAGGCAAGCCTCGCGGACAGAACCGTATCGCCTACGACGACGGTGAAGTGCCCATCGGCTATGCCGACGTTGGCCAGTGGAGCGACTTCGTGAATGACTATCAGACCAATGGCTATTTCTACACCTCCACCACAAGCCAGGGCCTGACCACCTACAATATCAGCGGCACAGGTGCCATTGGCTTCAAGGTCTACGACAAGGATGGCAATCTCGTCTACCTCTCCAACAAGAAGAGGTTCACCATCCCATCGAATGTGGCAGCTAAGATAAAGGACGGCTTCTCCATCGTGGCATGCGAGGCCAACGGCTACGAGGTGCTCGTTCCTTACGGACCTGCCTTGTATCGCGGCGAGATGACTGCCTATTACGAAGGCGACCCAACCCCACATACATTATATTATTATGGCACGGGCACGGCAGGCAAGAGCCTCATGAACCCGCTTCCTGCCAACTCCATTGCCTATGTCAAGCCCGGACAGACTGATAGGAAACTGCCTACCGAGGAACTCCTGGCAAACGTCAATGTGGTTGGTCCCGACAGTATAGCTCAGTCCATCGTCATCGATGGCGACAAGCCCTTCTACATACCGACAGACTTCACAGCCGAAACGCTTTCCTTCACCAAGAGCGGCGAAGGCTATCAGGCCCTGCGCCTGCCCTTCGAGTCGTACGCGATGGGCTACATCTCGGAAGAGGGCACGATGGTTGATGGTACAGACTCCAAGGCTGCCATTGCCGCAGGTCTGCCAGTCGTCTTCAACCTAAATGGAAAACTCGACTACACCCTGCCTGCTTACGGCGGAACAGTCCACGCCGGCACATATACCACGACGGAGAGTGGCTACATCCTCAGCCCCGACTGCAACCCGGCAGAGACCTCACCCATCCAGCTCACCTATGCCGAGAACATCTCACCCTTCACTTATGTGTGGGAAGAGGGCAGCGGCATCAGCGACCTGAAGGAAAAGGCAGTCGGCCAGAGCTCCGAGAAGGACGGCATCTACAATCTGGCCGGCCAGCGTGTCAGCAAGCCTGCAAATGGCCTCTACATCGTCGGCGGAAAGAAAGTGCTGGTGAAGTAGAAACCACAAAGAGAGAGATAATACAAACAGATTTCCAGCATCAACATGCGCAAGAAAACATCAATACAGCCGAACAAGGCGAAAACAGGACAGCAGACAGCCCCTTCCTCCACCAAGAGGAAGTGGCTGTTGCCTGTCTTGCCCATCTTCTTTGTCCTCACCTGGCTTTGGGCGGCCTGGTACTACGGCTCTGTCTTCTACATCAGCCGCGAGTACAGCTTTTGGGTGCAGGACACCCGCATCATGGAGTTCATTCTGAGCCAGCCTTATGGCAGCCTTCGCTATTTGGGGCGTGCCATGCTGCAGCTCTATCGCTATCCTTGGCTCGGCGGCCTGCTCATGGCGTTGATGCTTTCTTTGGGCAGCTGGCTTACGGGCTACTGCATGCGGCTTCGCCCGTCTTGGCGTCCCATTCAGTACCTCCCGGCATTGTGCTACATGGCAGTCGTCACTTTCCTGGGACTCGACATCTTCTTCGAGGCGCGGACAGGTCTGATATTCGGCATCCCCTTCGTTGTCCTGGTGGTTCTCTGCATCTGGGCCATTATGATACGCAGCTTCAGCCGCAAGCCAGTGCCCACTCTCGTTGGCATCCCCAAGGACGAGTCGCCGCGGCAGAACCGCATGCAGCTGGCCGTCATCGTTCTCTGCCTGGCAGCCATCATCGGCTTCGACCAGTGGCAAAGGCCTTATGTGCGAGTCATCTGTCAGTTGCTCGACATGGAGTACCGGCAGGACTGGGCTGGCATACAGAAGCTGGCCCGGGCCAATGCGAAGATGAGCAACCGTCCCATGGCCTGTTCCTATGCCATCTCCCTGGTGCAGACAGGTCAGGTGGCCGAGCGTCTCTTCGACATCAGGCTCGACTACGACTCGTTGAGCATTCATGGCATGGACGGAGCTCACAACAATGCGAGCAGCCTCTATGTGCCTGAAGGCGACTACTACGGCGGCTTCATCCAGTCGGCCATGCATGCGTCGATGGAGCAGATGGTGATGACCGGACCGACCATCCGTCTGTTGAAGCTGATGACGAAGTGTGCTCTGATGCGCAGCGAATGGGAGTTGGCCGAGAAGTATCTCACCCTCTTGCGTCGCGTTCCCTTCGAGGGAGCATTCTGCCGCAAGTACGATGCTCTGCTGCGACGGCCCGACCTGGTCAATGCCGACAAGGAGATGGCATTGATAAGGCTGACCGAACCCATTCACGACAGCTTCGAGAACCAGTATCAGCAGCCGCTCTTCATGGGCTATAACCTTCTGCTCTTCGAGGGAAGGAGCAGCAATGCACTCATCAACAGCCTTGTCGTCTGCCTCTACACAAAGCTGATGCCGCAGTTTGTCGAGCGGCTCGAACCACTCATCGGCACCATGCCGCCCAGCATCATCCAGGATGGCATCCTGCTGGCCGAGAACAAGAACCCCGGCATCTCGAAGAGTTTCACCGGACTCAATGTGCGACAAGCTCAGTTGCAGACCTTCTTCCAGAAGATGCAACCCTACATGAGCGACCGTCCCGGACATGCCTACGAGCTCTTCCCGCGTTACAAAGGTTACTACCCCTACTACTACTTCTTCGGCAACCTCAAGGCAACGAAGAAAGGATACACCAGCCTGCAGTCCAGTAGCTCGGGAGTGAACTGAGTTCATAGTTTATAATTCATAATTCATAATTCATAGTTATTTCATCGCGGTAGCAAATTATTCACTTTTCACTTTTCACTTTTCACTTCCGAAGGAATGAGACACTGCTTATCATACATTATTATATATAGTACATTATTTATTATTGTAGGCTGCAAGCCCGAGGCCAAGGTGCCCGGACAGTTTGCCGAGGCTGGCGCTCGTGCAGATATCTATCCCGATTACATGGGTGTCGTTGTGCCGCCCAACATAGCGCCGCTCAACTTCATCGTACGCGATTCGTTTGCCACGACCTACGTTGCGCAGTTGCAGGGTGGGGGAGAGGAGCTCCTTGCTGCAGCCGGTGAGGATGGCAAGGTGCAGATGGATTCCGTGGCATGGCGCAAGCTTCTCGTGGCCAGCAAAGGCAGCGATGTCACCGTCAACATCTATGCTGATCGTCCCGATGGCTGGGTGCACTTCCAGCCCTTCACGGTCAGCGTGGCAGAGGAACCCATCGATGCCTTCCTCAGCTATCGTCTCATCGAGCCCGGCTACGAGCTCTACCGTCAGCTTGGCATCTATCAGCGCAACCTGACGACCTTCGACGAGGTCCCTGTCTACGAGAACAATCGCGAGTACAACGACGGGGAGAACCATTGCGTCAACTGCCACAACTTCCGTATGGGCAGCACCGACCGCATGCTCTTCCATGTCCGTTCCAACCATGGCGGCACCATCGTTGTGCAGGACGGCAAGGCGCAGAAGATACAGTTCAAGGACAGCACCATCATCACCAGCGCCGTCTATCCCTCATGGCATCCCACCGAGAACCTCGTTGCCTTCTCCACCAACAAGACCGGCCAGGCCTTCCACCTCTATTATCCCGAGAAGATTGAGGTGATGGACGAAGCCAGCGACCTGCTTCTCTACGATGCCGAGAAGAACGAGGTGAGCCACATCATCCGCACCAGTGTGGAAATGGAGACCTTCCCCTGCTGGGCTCCCGACGGACGTACCCTTTACTATTGCGCCGCCGACCCCGGCCCTTACCTCGACCCTTCCTTGCCCGACAGCATGCTCAATCGGCAGATTCTTGCCGCCTACGACAGCTTGCGCTACAACCTCATGTCCATCTCCTTCGACCCCTCGACGCGCAGCTTCGGCAAACCACAGCTGGTGGTAGATGCTCAGTCAGAGAAGAAGAGCATCTCCGTGCCACGCGTCTCGCCCGACGGACGTTACATCCTCTACACGAAGGGCGACTACGGACAGTTCCACATCTGGCACACGAGCAGCGACCTCTGGGTGAAGGACCTCCAGACGGACAGCTGCTATGCCCTCAGCGCAGCCAACTCGCCCGACGTGGACAGCTTCCATTCCTGGAGCTCCAACGGCCGCTGGTTCGTCTTCAGCAGCCGTCGCATGGACGGGAACTACACACGTCCCTTCATCGCTTACTTCGATGCCCAAGGCCGCGCTCACAAGCCCTTCGTGCTGCCGCAGGAGGACCCCGAGTGGAACATCCTCCTCCTGAAGAGCTACAATGTGCCCGAGCTGACCCGCGATGCCGTCCGTATCTCCGAGAAGGACCTTCGCCATTGCATCTACGACACCGATGGCGAGCTGGCAACCTACAAGCAGAACCCCACAGCCATCGTTCGCCTCGACGGCATAACAGGTGCCTCGCCCAAGAAGCCCGTCGACGGCACAACGGGAGCAACAGCCCCCCAAACATCCCCCCGATGAGGGAGGCTTACAGATGTATATAGAAAGATATAACTATCTGAAGTTAAATTGAAGTTATGATAAGAACTCCCTATTTAACTCCATGTTATAACTCCCGAAACTTAAATAACTATTATATGATAACATTATATAAAAAAGCCTCCCTTCTCGGGAGGAGGCTTGGAGGAGGGCTCCTTCTCCTCCTCTTCTCTATTCCGCTCCAAGCCGAGCAGGTACGCATCTACACCACCACAGCCGACGGCAAGCACCAGTTGGAGCTCACCACAGCGAAAAGCACGCAGGTCAAGTCGGCCTGCCATCTCTCCCTTCTGCCCGACACGAAGTATCAGGAGATGGACGGCTTCGGCTACGCCATCACCTATAGCGCCTGTTACAATCTCCTGAAGATGACGCCCGCCGACCGCCACGCCTTCCTCCTGCGCACCTATTCGCCCACCGAAGGCTATGGCATCAGCTACGCCCGCATCAGCATCGGCTGCTCCGACTTCTCCAGCACCGAGTATTCCCTTTGCGACACAGCAGGCCTCCAGCATTTCCGCCTCCACACGGACGAGACGCAATACGTCATTCCCATCCTCAAGGAGATACTTGCCATCAATCCCGACCTCAAGATAATGGCAGCCCCCTGGACCTGTCCCAAGTGGATGAAGATAAAGAGCCTCACCGATCCCGTCGGCTACGACTCGTGGACGTCCGGCACCCTCAATCCTGCCTGCTACGAGGACTATGCCCAGTACTTTGTCCGCTTCGTGAAAGCCTTTGCAGCCGAGGGCATCCCCATCTATGCCGTCACGCCGCAGAACGAACCGCTCAACCGCGGCAACTGCGCCAGCCTCTACATGCCCTGGCAGGAAGAAGCAGCCTTCGTCTGCAAGCTCGCTCCTGCCTTTGCCCATGCCGGCATCAAGACAAAGATATACTGCTTCGACCACAACTACAACTACGACAACATAGCCGACCAGCAGGACTATCCCATCCACTTCTTCTCGGCCCTCGACCCCAACATGGACGGGCGCGAGCTCGTGGTTGGTTCAGCCTGGCACGACTACGGGGGCCGTGTCACCGAGCTCGACGACATCAACCAGAAGGCACCCGATAGCGAGGTCATCTTCACCGAGTCCAGCATCGGCACATGGAACGACGGTCGCAACCTCTCCGCCCGTCTGCTCGCCGACATGCGGAACCTCGTCTATGGCACCGTGACACGTCGCAGCAAAGCTGTCATGGTCTGGAACTTCATGCTCGACCTCAACCGCGGTCCCAACCTCGATGGCGGCTGCCAGACCTGCTTCGGCGCAGTCGACATCGACCAGAACGACTACCGCACCCTCACCTACAACTCCCATTATTTCGCTATGGCGCATGCCAGCCTTGCAGCCCAGCCCGGTGCCCCTCGCATAGCAGCCTGCATGTCCAGGGACAATCCGGACATCAGCTATGTAGCCTTCCACAATCCCGACGGCAGCTACGGCGCATTCTTCATCAACAGCGGCACCACAGCCCAACAGATGACCATGTCGGCCGGCTCAGCCTCTGCCGCCCGCTTCACCTTGCCCCCGCAGAGCATCGTCACAGCAGTAATAATTCACGATTAATAATTCTTGGATTCTTTAGAACCCTCCGCCTGCGCCTGAGCACCAACTG
>CADCCR010000049.1 GCA_902799985.1 uncultured Bacteroidales bacterium
GCATCTACATCACCTTCCAGGAGTTCGAAGAACTGCCCAACGGCGAGCACAACTTCGACTACAGCCGCGACATCGTCCGCGACGATACGCTCTTCCTCGCTAGCGGCAGGGTGGACAGCTGCGCAGGAGCCATGAGGAACAGATTCAACAGCTTCTTCTACAAGTTCCGCTACAACGAAAACGGCGAACTCACATACGTCAGAGACGACAACGTCCGCAAAGACCGCCAAGGAAAGCTGGAAGAGAAGCCCTGGTACACTGAAATCTATCTGTTGGACTGGCAAGATGGTAATGTCCTGCGCAGGACTACTATCGACCCCATACATCGCGACACGACCAGTTGTACCTTTAGCTATTCCTCGCTGACGGGCACTTTCATCGTTAGCGAGCCGAGGAACGTCCTGCCCGACTTCGAACCTCTCATGCAGACAGGCTACTTCGGCAAGAGCTGCAAGAACCTGTTCGAAGGCCTTGAGGCAAAGAGCTATGCGGAACGGACAGAGTACGTGCTCGACGAACAGGGCAAAGTCAGTCGGATGAAATCCAGCGTCACCTTCGACGACGGCGTGACCCACGACTATGCCTACGACATTCGATGGACGGACAGTAACTGAACGAACAACGTTCTTTGCATATTTATGATGCATTGGCCCTCCATGCTTCGTTTTATGCAGGGAAATGGCATCAAAAGCTCTTTTGTTACTTTTATTTTTCACTTTTCACTTTTCACTTTTCACTTTTTTCTGTATCTTTGCACCCGGATTCAACAGTAAAAAGGTAACAATTATGTTTTATTGGCAACGTTTAAATTAAAGTAAAGTATGAAAAACGTCCCTTACAAGATCTATTTGAGTGAGGAAGAGATGCCCACCAAGTGGTACAATGTGCGTGCTGACATGAAGATAAAGCCGGCACCGCTGCTAAATCCAGGCACAGGACAGCCGCTTACAGCTGCTGAGATGGAGCCCATCTTCTGTAAAGAACTCGTAGCGCAGGAGCTCGACAACGACACCAAGTGGTTCGACATCCCCGACGAGGTGCTCGGTTTCTACCGCATGTTCCGTCCCAGCCCACTCGTCCACGCGAAGTTCCTGGAACAGGCGCTCGACACGCCTGCCAAGATATTCTATAAGTTCGAGGGCAACAACACGAGCGGCTCGCACAAGCTGAACTCGGCCATCGCTCAGGCCGATTATGCCAAGAAGCAAGGCCTGAAAGGCGTTACCACCGAGACGGGCGCAGGCCAGTGGGGCACCGCCCTGAGCATGGCCTGCCAGTACTTCGGCCTCGACCTCAAGGTCTTCATGGTGAAGTGCTCGTACGAGCAGAAGCCTTTCCGCCGCGAAGTCATCCGCACTTACGGTGCCAGCATCATTCCCTCGCCCAGCGACACGACCCAGGTTGGCCGCAAGATATTGGCTGAGTTCCCCGGCACGACGGGTTCACTCGGCTGTGCCATCTCCGAAGCAGTCGAGGTGGCTGTTACCAACGAAGGCTATCGCTACGAGCTGGGCAGCGTCTTGAATCAGGTGCTTCTGCATCAGTCGGTCATCGGCCTCGAAGTGCAGGCAGCGCTCAAGAAGTACGGCATCAAGCCCGACATCCTCATCGGATGCACCGGCGGCGGCAGTAACCTCGGCGGATTCGCCGCTCCTTTCCTTGGCGAAGTGCTGCGTGGCGAAGCAAACTACAAGATTATCGGCGCCGAACCGGCCTCTTGTCCGAGCTTCACCCGAGGCGTCTATGCTTACGACTTCTGCGACACGGGATGCATCTGCCCCTTGGCAAAGATGTACACCATCGGCAGCCAGTTCATCCCCTCTGCCAACCATGCAGGCGGACTTCGCTTCCACGGCATGAGCCCCATCCTGTCCGAACTCTACGACGAAGGCCTCTTCGAAGCCCGCGCTTACGAGCAGACCGCAGTCTTCGAGGCAGCAGAAATCTTTGCCCGCGCTGAAGGAACATTGCCCGCTCCCGAGAGCAGCCACGCCATCCGCGCAGCCATCGACGAAGCCCTCAAGTGCAAGGAAACGGGCGAGGAGAAGGTAATCGTCTTCAACCTTTCAGGCACCGGTTACTTCGACCTCTATGCCTATAAGGCCTTCAACGACGGCACGATGAGCGACTACATCCCCACCGACGAGGAAATCAAAGCCGCCCTCGACAAACTGCCGCTCCGCGCATAAAAGCGCGCCATGGTGCTAAAGCATCCAAGAAGGTATAAACAACAGACTCAGCCCCTCTCCAACCCACTCTCCAAGGGGAGAACAAATAACGCCGCAGGTTAAGACAGCCATCTTAGCCTGCGGCGTCGCGATAAGCACATGGCGCTTCCAAGGTAAGCGCACAGAGTTATTCACATAAAAACGAGGGGGCGTCTGTCTCGACACCCCCTCGTACTATATCTTTTCCGCTTGATTACTTTCTGCCCCGTTGACCTTTTCTGATAAAAAGCTCCTCCGGAAACGGACTATTGCTTCATCATCTCTTCCTGCGAGCCAAGGGGTCGCCATCGTTGCAATCTGCAGCATATTGTTCCGGATCAGGCACCATCTCCACTATCTTGCCGCCACGACATACCACCAGACTCTGGTGGGCGGCTCCTGCACGCTGCCACAGCCGATACTGGGCCCTGCGAACGCCTTCGTCTATCAGGCGCTGCATCTCCTTTATCTCCCGCTCCTTCATGACTTCTCGCCCTCCTCCGGCTTACCATATTTCTCTTGAAGCAGCCGATAAGCCTCCGCTTCGTAGACTTCCACTTTGTCGCCACCCATACCGGATGCAATGCGGACGGCGGGACAATCGCTGTTGTCATAGAGTGCCCAACTGTCGCAGACCGGCATGTAGAGGTGGAACAGATTGCTCAGACCCGCCTGGTAGCGACGGTAGATGACATCCGTCGGGATGTTATGCCCACCCATCGAGACACGCTTTGCCACACGCGCCACAGCCTGTTCCGGAGTGCTCAGCGAGAAGAAGAGCAGCGTGACGAAATAGCCACGTCTGCGCGCCTGCTGGATGAGCTTAACATAGGAGCGCGTTGCCAACGTCGTCTCGAAAGCAAAGGTCTCGCCTTCCTTTAGCAGATAGATGATGCGGTCTATCATGAGTCGACCTGCCTGAATAGCCACACCCTCGGGGTTGAACGGCGAAAGGCCCGCGGCTATCTCGTCGGCATTGACGAACTCGCGACAACCCAACATCTCGGGCAGGACGGTGAACGAAGCAGTCGTCTTGCCTGCACCGTTGCATCCTGCAATGATGTACAGGTTCATTTCCTTCTTTTCCATATCTCTTCTTTTAGCTTTCCTTTCTTCTTCGGAGCTGCCTCGCCTGCCAACAAATCAGGGCGGAGGCGCTGCGTACGCTCCATACTTTGCTGCAGCTCCCATTCCTTTATCAGCCGCTCGTTGCCGGAGAGCAGCACCTCGGGCACCTTCCAACCCTTGTATTCGGCCGGTCGCGTATAGACGGGAGCCGCCAGAAGATTGTCCTGGAAGGAGTCGGACAAGGCGCTCTGCTCGTCGCCAATCACGCCAGGCACGATGCGCACGATGGCATCTGCCATCACAGCCGCCGCGAGCTCGCCGCCGGTAAGCACGTAGTCGCCTATGCTCACTTCCTTGGTAATGAGGTGCTCACGTATGCGATAGTCGATGCCCTTATAGTGACCGCAGAGGATAATGATGTTCTCGCAGAGGGAAAGGGTGTTGGCCATCGGCTGATTGAACCGCTCACCGTCGGGCGACGTGAAGATAATCTCGTCGTAGTGACGTTCTGCCGTCAGCGCAGAGATACAGCGGTCGATGGGTTCACACTGCATGACCATACCGGCAAAGCCGCCAAAAGGATAGTCATCCACGCGCCGCCACTTGTCTAAAGTGTAGTCGCGCAGGTTGTGGATATGTATTTCCACCAAACCTTTCTTCTGTGCTCTTCCGACAATAGACTCCTGCATGAAGCCCTGAATCAGTTCGGGCAGTACGGTGATGATGTCTATTCGCATATTCCTACTATCTCTTTTACACTTGCAAAACCATGCCTGTCGAGGTATTCATTGATGCCTTCCGCCACCTTGACGCTAATGGCCGGGTCGAGGAAATTGGCTGTTCCTATCTCTATAGCCGAAGCACCTGCCAGCAGGAACTCCACTGCATCCTTTGCATTACTGATACCGCCAAGGCCGATGACAGGAATCCCTATCGTATGCGCCACCTGGTAAACCATGCGCAAGGCAACAGGCTTGATGCAGGGACCGCTGAGGCCTCCTGTCCCGATGCTGAGGATGCGCCTGCGTTTCTCCACGTCGATTGCCATCCCCATCAAGGTGTTGATGAGACTCACGGCATCGGCACCCGCATCCTGAACCGCAAGGGCAATGTCCGTGATGCTGGTCACGTTGGGCGAGAGTTTCACGATGAGTGTCTTGCCATATGCTTCGCGTACAGCCTTCACAACACTGGCCGCACCATCGGTCGTCGTACCGAAGGCCATACCGCCATGCTTGACGTTGGGACACGAGATGTTGAGCTCGATGGCTGGAATGCACTCCAGTTCATTGATACGTGCCGCACATTCGGCATAGTCCTCAGGGCTGTTGCCGGACACATTGACTATCATATTGGTCCGGATGTCCTTTATCTGTGGATAGATATGTGTGCAGAAGTAATCCACACCCTTGTTCTGCAGGCCCACGCAATTGAGCATTCCTTGTGCCGTTTCTGCCATTCGCGGGTAAGGATTGCCTTCCCTTGGGTGCAAAGTTGTTCCCTTGACGATGATACCACCCAGGCGGCTCAAGTCGATGAAGTCTTGATACTCGATACCATAACCGAACGTACCGCTGGCCGTGAGAACAGGATTCGCGAGCTCAAGCCCTGCTATGTTTACTCTTAAATCTGCCATTTCAGTTTATTTATGTCAAATACAGGACCCTCCTTGCAGACGCAAACATTACCATCCGACGTGTCTTCCACGCAACAAAGACAGGCTCCCAGACCACATGCCATCATGTTCTCCAAACTTACCTCGCACGGTGTTCCCGCCTTCTTTGCATAGGAAGCCATTGCCAACATCATAGGCTTAGGCCCGCAAACAGCGATGCGGTTGAAGCACTTCTGCTGCAATATGCTGTGCTGCGTCACAAAGCCTTTCTCACCTTCCGAACCGTCCTCCGTGGTCACATACACGTCGCCACAAGCACGATAGGCATCCAATCTAAGCAGATCCGACGCGCTTCGTGCACCCAACAGGAAGGTAGGACGTATGCCCATCCGCCGCATCTCCATTCCCATAAAGAGGAGCGGAGCGATACCTATACCGCCGCCAACGAGCAGAAACTGCTCCCCTGCAGACGCAGGCATCGTGAAGCCTCGACCCAACGGAAGGACAGCATTAAGCACGGAACCAGGACGTTTCATCCGAAGCGACGTGGTGCCATCGCCTACCATCTGTACGAGGAAGCTTACTTCATTCTTCTCCCGGTCGACACAATGTATACTTATAGGTCGACGCAGGAACGTATCCTTGCTGTCATCGATACGAAGCTGTGCAAACTGGCCCGGACACATCTCAGGAAGAGCCCCCGAAGGGTTTGTCGCCACAAGCAAGAGATGCCGTTCGCTGAGGCATTCTACGGAGGTGACTTGAAGGTCCAAAACGTACTTCTTCATACACATTATTAATAAATGACAGTGCGAAGGTACAAAAAAATATCGGAACATGAAGCATGTTCCGACACTTTTTCACACATTTCCGGGGAAAACTTCAAAAGTACCATCGTCATAGAAGACACGAATCTCCGATATGCGTCGCATAGGTTTGTCGGGATTTTTCGGAATAACGGTTGTGTACGGCACCTGAGGGGGCGTCTGCTGAGGGGTAAAATTCTGCTCTGGGAAGAGGAATCCTGCAGGTTGTGGTGCAGCAGAGGGCACTTCATTCGTTTCATCTGTACCTGGCTGTCGGGTAGCCTGCGCCCCAGAGATGAGCATGTCGCCCTTGCCGTCTATCAGCCACCCCATGTTGACCTCTGGGAATCGTTCGTGGATACTGTTAACGGTGTTGAGTGTCGGTTTTGTTCTGCCATTGAAGATACTCGAGAGTGCTCCCTCGGATATGCATATCTCAGAAGCGAATGTCTTCTGCGACATTCCCATTTGTTTCATCAGAGCAATAATGCGATCCTTCATAATTTTACTGCATGTATGGGGCAGAGCCCACCTGTTTATATTTCTAAACCGAATGCAAAGTTACGAAATTCTGTTCAATTATCAAAACTTTTGATTTAAAAACTTCTAATTTTATTCTTTGAGCCTGTTTGCATACCTAAAGTTCACATTCCTAAATACCGAATTTACATTTGTATCATTTAACTTTTCAAATCATCAAAATTCTGCCTAAATACACTTAAAGTGAGCCAGTTTCGTAAAAGTAGTTCAATCCATTGGGTTTAAAAACGTAATTCTCACCTGAAAATGCTGTATCGGGGTGTTTTGTGCCCCATATTGCATCAAATTGCCATTCATGTGCAATAATGTGCTTCCTATTTCTTAATAAATCCCTATTATATACTGATTATTAATCGTATATGAGAAACGAATATTCGTGAATAAAAATACGTTTAAATATGCAATCCTGCATGTTTCGGTTTTATTATTTAAATTTACAAACGCAAACAACAAAGTAGATATATATGGCATACTTGTGACATCTTTATCGCACAGCTACAGTTTTGTTATGCAAATGTGAATTTAGATTTCAAAAGTTAAATGCATCACTACAAGCTGGAAAGAAGGGGAAAAGGGGCTTTAGAGCTAGAATTTGCGCATTTTGCCGTTTTTCGGGCGGATGCTCGTCGCGGCAAATTCTACGCGATTCTCAGAGGGTCAATATCCTGCATAAAGCTTTTGTGTTCAACGCATAACGCCGAAAAATGAGGTTCACGGCACGCGTCAAAATAGAACGGGAAACGGGGCTTTTTAGTGCAGAATGAAGAAAATCAGGTCCTGTAAAAGCTCCTCGTGGGGTGTTCTGCAGCCCTCTACCCCCTTGCTCCAGGCATCAGTTTTGCGTATTTCGCCCAGAATCTGCATCACCTTCACTCCGGAGTAGTTTCTGCGGGCCGGTCCGACGTCCTGCCGCACCTTCCATTCGCTCTTCCCTATCCAGGCTGCTATGCTGGCATCGGTTCGGTCTGGTGCATAATAGGCCAGCATGACGTCCGAAAAGAATGTAAATAAATTTGTCAAGGTACGCACGATGGCAAAGCTACGAGGGTTGCCCTGGTAGTATTTCACGATTTGGTTGGCGCGATAGACGTTGCGGTTGGCCAAAGCAGCCTGCAGTTCATAATCGTTGAAGTCCTTGCTCATGCCGGTCTGTTGTTCCACGAGTTCGGCCCCCACCACCCTGCTGTCCTTCGGGAGGGCCAGCAGCAGTTTGTCCATCTCTGTGGTGAGGCGGCTCAGGTCGGCACCTACATGTCCGGCAAGCATCTGCACGGCCTGTGGCTCGATGTCGATGCCCTTCTGCCGGAAATATTGTGCGATGAAGGGCGGCAACTGGTTGTCGAAGAGCTTGCGGCTCTCGAAGACCACGCCCACCTCCTGTATGGCTTTGGCAGCCGCCTTGCGCATGTCCAGCTTGCCGTGCTTGTGACAGAAGACGAGCACGGTGGTGGGTGTGAGATGAGCGAGGTATGCTTCCAGCCCGTCCAGCGAGCGAATGGCCTGTGCTTCGCGTACCAGAACCACCCGACGTTCGGCCATCATCGGGTAGGCATGCGCCAGCTCTATCACCTTGTCGACGTTTGTTTCGGCGCCATACACGATGTCGAGGTTGAAGTCTTTTTCCTCCTCTGCCAGCACAGCGTCCACTATAGCGTCGCTCAGGCGGTCGATGTAATAGTCCTCCTCGCCCATCAGATAGTAGACGGGAGCTATCTTCTGCGCCTTGATGTTGCGCAGGATTTCCTCGTAGGTGACGGTTCTTGCTGCTGCCATATCAAAAAACAAAGTTCGGGTCAATAGTCGAATTTCAGGTGGCGGACGGTCTTCTTGTCCTGCTTAATCATTTCGAGGGCCTGGATGCCGATGTTCACGTGGTTCAACACGTAGCTGGCAGTCACCTGGCGGTCGCTGTCGCTGGTCTTCACGCCCTCGGGTGTCATGGGGTTGTCGCTGACCAGCAAGAGGGCTCCTGTGGGGATGTGATTGGCAAAGCCACAAGTGAAAAGCGTTGCCGTCTCCATGTCCACAGCCATAGCTCTGGTGGTGCGCAGGTATTCCTTGAAGCGGTCGTCGTGTTCCCACACGCGTCGGTTGGTGGTGAAGACCGTTCCGGTCCAATAGTCGAAGCCCATGTCGCGGATGGTACTGCTGACGGCACGCTGCAGCATGAAGGCAGGCAGGGCGGGCACCTCGGGCGGGAAGTAGTCGTTGCTCGTACCCTCTCCCCTGATGCCGGCAATGGGGAGCACCAGGTCGCCTCGCTGTGTCTTTGGCGAGATTCCGCCGCACTTGCCCAGGAAGAGGCAGGCGCGTGGTTTGATGGCGCTGAGCAGGTCCATGATGATGGCAGCATTGGGGCTTCCCATGCCGAAGTTGATGATGGTGATGCCGTCGGCCGTGGCGCATCGCATATTGGAATTGTATTCAGGCTTCTCGATGCCGAAGTTCTCGCAGAAGATGTCCACATAGTTGTTGAAGTTCGTCAGAAGAATGTACGAACCGAAGTCTTCAAGTGGCATTTGCGTGTATCTTGGCAGCCAATTTTCTACAATTTCTTGCTTAGTCTTCATGTTTTATGTAATTTTGCAAGGACAAAGTTAGCAAAAAATATGATATGGAGGCACTGAACATCCCGAAAACAGACCTAAAAATCGTCACAAGGGCAGGGAAACAGCTTGTTTTCGACATTCTGAGACGGAAATATGTGACGCTGACCCCCGAAGAATGGGTGCGGCAGCAGTTCGTGCACTATCTTGTTTCGGGCAAGGGCTATCCGGCCGAGTGCATCGGCAACGAGGTGTCCATCCGGCTGGGCAGTACGCGGAAGCGTTGCGATACGGTTGTCTACGGTCGGCAGGCCGAGCCGCTGATGATTGTGGAGTACAAGGCGCCTGGGGTGGAGATTACGCAACAGGTCTTCGAGCAGATCAGCCGCTACAACATACGCCTCCATGTCCAGTGGCTCGTAGTGAGCAATGGGCTGCAACACTACTGCTGCCACATCGACTATGCCAGCGGCACCTATCGCTTCGTGGAGGACATTCCTCCCTACCCTGTCATCGCAGAAATCGAGCCGTCGGTCTGACCGCAACGACGCGTGTTTATCTCGGAGACCCCTACCAAACCTCCCCGAGGGGAGGCTTCCTTTGCAGCGACATCCACTCCCCCTCGGGGGAGACGGAGAGGGGTCGCTTTCGGAAGCGCCCCGTGCTTATTTCGGAAGCGCCCCGTGCTTATCTCGGAAGCGCCTCGCGCTTATTTCGGAAGCGCCCCGTGCTTATTTCGGAAGCGCAGGGAGGCTTGGGAGACGAGACACAGAGAAACAACAGGAAGAGAACAGAAAACATATTAACAAACCAAAACAAACAATCATGAACCGAAAACTTTACTCCATCGCCCTGGCGTGCATCCTCATGCTCGTCCAAGGGCAGACAGCATGGGCAGCCTTGCAGCAGAACGAGAAGGGTGCATACCTCATCGGCAGCAAGAGCGACCTGCAAGCCTGGACAGAAACGGCAGGCTACGAGAGCTCGGACGTCCTCCTCACGGCCGACATCGAGGGCCTCGACTTCATGCTCTGCACGGGCAACACGTCCTACTCCGGCACCTTCGACGGCGCTGGGCACACCATCACCCTCGACTACGACTTCCAGGGGAAGCAGACCGCCATGTTCTACAACTTTGCCGGTACGGTGAAGAACCTCATCGTGGGCGGACATATCCGCGCCAGCTTCAAGAACTGCGCCGGACTGGCCGCCTGGAACAACAGCGACAACGCACAGTTCGAGAATGTGGTCAGCATCGTCAGCATCGACGTGGACTACGACGCCAATGCCTCCGACGCTGGCTTCATCGGCTATGCCAGGAACACTGCCACCTTCCGCAACTGCATCTCCGCCATCAAGGTGAAGGGCAACCAGAACTACAACCACGGCTTTGCGGGTTGGGTCACCTCCGGCAAATCGATGAACTACGTGAACTGCATCTCCATAGCAGAGGTGGAGACGATGAACACCTTCGCCTGGGGCAACCCGGCCGACCGCGCCTCCTTCACCAACTGTTACTGCCTGCAGCAGGATGCCGACGCAGCCACAGCTCCCGGCGGCTGCACCTACATCACCTACGACCAGGTGGCAAGCGGCGAGCTCTGCTTCAAGGCCAATGGCGACCAGAGCACCATCAACTGGTATCAGACGCTGGGCGAGGATGCCTATCCCCTGCCTTTCGACACACACAAGCAGGTCTATGCCGTGGGCGAAGTGAACTGCGCTGGCGTAGCGATAGGCGAAGTGACCTATAGCAACGACAACAGCACACCGGCTCCCAAGCACAACGATGTCGATGGCTGGTGCACCGTCTGCGGCAACCTCATGACCGACCACCTCACGCCCAATGCCGACGGCTTCTACGAGCTGGGCTCAGTGGCCGACGTGGAGTGGTTCGCAGCCATGGTCAACGATGCCCACCAGGTGACCATCAAGGGCATGCTGACCGCCGACATCGACTATCAGGGCGTGGAAGGCGCACACACTCCCATCGGACTGAACACCACTTATAAGTACAACGGCGTCTTCGACGGACAGCAGCACCGCATCAAGGGCATGGTCATCAATGGCACAAGCAACTTCCAGGGCTTCTTCGGAGTCCTTCGCGGCGCAACCACCATCCGCAATCTCATCATCGACAGCTCCTGCTCCGTGACCGGTCCCTCCGGCATCGGCGGCATCGCAGGTGCAGCACAGACTGATGCCGGCTCGCCGGTCATCATCGAGAACTGCGTGAACGAAGCGACGATAACTGCCACAAGCGGCTCCGCCAGCGGCATCCTCGGCGTAGGACAGAGCGGCTATCCCACGCTGCAGATGAAAAACTGCCTCAACACAGGCGACATCTCCGGCAAGCCTGCCACAGCCTTCTGCTCGTGGATTAACAAGGGCGGCAGCTCCCTGACCAACTGCATCAACCTGGGCAACATCACCGGCGCCGATAAGGCTGGCAACAAATACAGCTACTTCTGCCAGCTCATCCGCTACGAACCGGGCACCATGACCCTGACCAATTGCTACGACTTCACCGACTTCGACGACCAGGGCGAAGGACATCAGGGCACCGAAGACTACTGGCTCACCGACAATCCCCTCGACGGCGGCGAGCTCTGCTTCACGCTCAATGGCGACCAGACAAACATCGTCTGGAACCAACGACTGGGCACCGACCCCTATCCCGTACCTTATTATATAGAGGGCGGCCGCGTCTATGCCGGCGGACAGCTCAATTGCGACGGCACACCGCTCGACATCAGCGGCTACAGCAACACGCCCAGCGGCGATATTCCGCCGCATGAGTTCGAGGACGGCTTCTGCGTCAACTGCGGCAATCCGCAGCTCGACTACGCTCCCCTCGAGGGCGACTTCCACATGATCAGCACAGCTAGCCAGCTCTATTGGTTCGCCCGCATGGTGAATGAGTTCGGCAAGGCCGACTGGAACGCACGTCTCGTCGAGGACATCGACATGACGGAATACGGCGACCTGTTCGAGCCCATCGGCAACGGCACGAATCCCTATCGCGGACACTTCGACGGACAGCAGCACCGCATCAGCGAGCTGCACATCAACTTCACGGGCAACTACGTCGGCTTCATCGGTCGCTGCGGCAACGGAGCACTCATCGAAAACCTCCTGCTCGACGAGACTTGCTCCATCAGCACCACAGGCGAATGCGTCGCCCTCGTGGGCGGCACCTACCAGATGGCAGGCAGCGTCACCCTTCGCAACCTTGGCAACATGGGCAACGTCTATGCCACTGGCGTACAAGCAGCAGGCATCTTCGGCGGCAACACCGGCAGCCAGACAACCCTTCGCATCGAGAACTGCTTCTCGACAGGCGCCATCGAAGGCAGCAGCGATTCAGGCGCTCTCGTCGGATGGGCCGGCAGCGGCGGCAAGGCCACCATCAACAACTGCTGGAGCTGCAGCGAGGTGACGGGCTACAGCGAAGGCAAGAACCTCTACTTCGCCCGCGTCACCGACGGACATCTCACCAACAACTACTGCACCAGCGAGATAGAGCAGCAGGTCAGCCTCATTTCCTACGACGAGATAATGGACGGCACACTCTGCTACAAGCTCAATGGCGACCAGACGAACATCCAGTGGTTCCAGAACATCGACAACGGCCAGACGGACGACCAACCCCTGCCCTTCTCCAACGGACATGCTCAGGTCTTCCCCAAGGGCAAGATGCTTTGCGACGGAACGGTCGACCCCTCCGGCATGACCTACTCGAACAACAACGAGGTCATCATCCCCGACCATAAGTTCGTCGAAGGCTTCTGCTCCGTCTGCGGACAGGAAGACCCCTCCTACACAGGCTTCCTCTCCATCATCAAGAACGCCAACTTCACCAACGACAGCAACTTCTGGACGGGCGACGAGTTTAACGTCAGCAATGGAGTGGCCGAGCAGGGAGGCAAGGCATTCGACACCTGGCAGAACATCACCGACCTCGAGAACGGTGTCTACAAGCTGCGCCTGCAGGGCTTCAGCCGAGCTGCTGCCCTCGATGGCGAACGCTACGAGAACTACGAGGAAGACATGATGCGCAACACTTACTACTATGCCGAGAGCGCAGGCAAGCGGCAGGCACGCCGACTCATGGACATCACGGCCGACGGAAAGGACGCCCGCATGACCGACGGCACAGGCGAGACGGAACTGCCCTCCGGCTCCTTCGTGCCCGCCAACACCGCAGCGGCTGCCGTCTATATGAGCAAAGGCCACTACTGGAATGCGCCGCTCTACCTGGCAGTCACCGACGGCACCCTGCGCATCGGCCTAAGCAATCAGGTGGAAGGTGCCGGCAGCTGGAACGTCATCGACCGCATCCGCATCGAATATGTGGGCAACGATGCCGCTGCCTACGCCCTTATCGCCCAGCAGATAGGCGATGATGCACAGGAGCTGGGCGACATCGTGGCACAGCAGACCCTCAAGAGCACCTATCGGAACATCGTGGACGAAGCCGGCAACCTCACCGAGCCTGAGGCCATCCTCGAAGCCGCCGACCAGGCCAAATGGGAGAGCCGCGACGACCTCGTGGGCGAAGATGCCGACCGGCTCGAGACCTATCTGACCGAAGAAGAAGAGCCAGGCGAGCTCTATCCCAACGGCACATACCTCTACATCAAGGAGAACCGCGAGCTCGACGCCGACCAGCTTGTCGCCGAGGCCGCCTTTGCCCAGCAGCTCCTGCAGGCTGCCATCCTGAACAGCGCTGCCGAAGGCTCCGACCTCACCTCGCTCATCGTCAATCCCAACTTCGACAGCGCAACGCCCTGGGAAGGCTGGACCGTCACCGAGGGTCGCACCGAGAGCGGCTACAACCTGGTGCATAATGGCGGCTTCACCGACATCGTGCCCGTGGCTGCTGCCTACAACATGGGCTTCGAGGTCAGCCAGGAGCTCACCGGCCTTGCCGACGGCATCTATGCACTCTCGGCACAGGCCTTCTATCGTCCGGGAGCAGGCCACGAAGGACTCTTCGACGGCACCGACATCATACCCGCACAGCTCTTCGTGGGCGAATACACAGCACCCGTGCTGAGCGTCTATGCCGACCAGGTCAGCTATGCCGATGCCGTGAACGGCGTGAACTGCCGCTACGATGCCACCGAGGACGAATCGGCCCCGCATAACGGCGAGCAGACGAACCGCGTCGACGTCGACACAGAGGAAGGCTTCGTGCCCGACGACATCTACACCGCCAGCTTCGCCTTCAACGGCAAGCGCTACCAGCAGACCGTCTATGGCATCGTACGCGACGGCAAGCTCACCATCGGCATCCGCAACACAGGCAAGCCCTGGCACGGCAAGAACCTCACCATCTGGACCGGCTTCCGCCTCACCTATCTCGGACAGAGCAGCAGCGCCATCGAGGACATCCTTGCCCAGTACGCCGAACGCGCTGACCGCATCGACCAGCAACGCTACGACCAGGAGTACTACTTCAGCCAGTCGCACCTCGATGCCATCCGCAACAAGATAGCCGAGGCACAGACAGCCGACACAGACCGACAGATGCAGCTCATCGCCGACATCAACGACGAGTTCAATGCCATTCCCGCCAGCTTCGACATCTACCAGCG
>CADCCR010000050.1:0-1896 GCA_902799985.1 uncultured Bacteroidales bacterium
TTAATCCTTAATCCTTAACGGTATCAGCTTTAATCTTTAATCTTTAATCCTTAATCCTTAACGGTATCAGCTTTAATCTTTAATCTTTAATCCTTAATCTTTATTGATGAAGACACATTTCTTTGTAAAGCATTGGGTAGCGGCATTTGCCATCGCTGTGCTGACAGTCGTCATCGGAGTGGTAAGCCTGCAGACCCTTTCTGTGGAGCAATACCCCGACATCGCTCCGCCCATGGTTACCATTAGTGCCACGTATAGCGGTGCTGATGCCCATGCTGTGATGGAGTCTGTCATCATGCCGCTGGAGGAGGTGGTGAACGGCGTTGAGAACATGATTTACATGGACGCTACGGCCACTTCCAATGGTGAAGGTGAGATTGATATCTACTTCAAGCAAGGCACGGATGCCGACCAAGCGACTGTGAATGTGCAGAATCGCGTCAGTCAGGCCTCAGGCGTATTGCCCGAAGATGTCATCAGAAACGGTGTGACCGTACAGAAGAACGTCAACGCCACCTTGATGATTATGAGCTTGGAGAGCACCGACGGCAAGTTCGACCAGTCGTTCATCTCCAACTACCTCGACATCAACGTCATGCCAGCCATCAGCCGTATTGCAGGCGTAGGCAGAACGATGGTGATGGGCGAGCAGTATGGCGTGCGCATCTGGCTGAAGCCCGACCTGATGGGCCTCTATGGCGTGACGCCCGACGAGATAGTGGCAGCCATCAACGAGCAGAACCTCGTCGTGCCCATCGGCCGCTTGGAGAGCGCTACGGACAAGATAGACATCGAGTTCAACGGTCTGCTGGACGACATGAAGCAGTTCGAGAACATCATCATCCGCGCTTCCGAGAAGGGCGAGATACTCCGCCTGCGCGACTTGGCAGAGGTGGAGCTGGGTGCCCGCGCCTACGACTTCCGCACGAACATCAGCGGCAAGCCCGGCGTCATGTTCTATGTGAAGCAAGCTCCTGGAGCCAACGCCACGAAGGTGAACGCCGAAATCAACAAAGTGCTGGCCGAGGTGGAGAAGCGTCTGCCTGCTGGCTTGGAGTTCAAGCTCCTCGAGACCAGCGACGACTTCCTCTATGCCTCGATGTACAACGTCGTAGAGACCCTCATCGTCGCCATCATCCTTGTGGTGTTGGTGGTCTATTTCTTCCTGCAGGACTTCCGAGCCACCCTCATCCCATCCATCACGATAGTCGTCTCGCTGATAGGCACCTTTGCTATCGTCAAGATAGCGGGCTTCTCGCTGAACCTACTGACGCTCTTTGCCTTAGTGCTTGCCATCGGTACGGTGGTGGATAACGCCATCGTTGTGGTGGAAGCGGTGATGACAAAGCTGGAACAGGGCACATCGAGCATGATTCGGGCAGTCAGCGACGCCCTCAGCGAAGTGACGGCGGCCTGTATCTCTACCACACTCGTCTTCATGGCCGTATTCATCCCCGTCACCTTCATGTCGGGCACCACAGGCACATTCTTCAAGCAGTTCGGCATCACGATGGCCTCTTCCGTCGGCATCTCTACGGTTCTGGCTCTGACGCTCTGTCCCGCTCTTTGCGTGCTGCTGATGAGACCCAATAATGGCTCCGAGCACAAGAAAGGCTTCGGGCACTACATGTATGTGGCCTACTCCACTTCCTATAATGCGCTGCTTGTCAGATACATGAAAGCCATCAAGCGTTTCGTCAGGAAAGCATCCTATGCTTGGATTCTGCTGGCAGTCTTCTGTGTGGCAACAGCCCTGCTTGTCATGCGGTCGAAGAGCGAGCTGGTGCCGCAGGAGGACCAGGGCTTCCTGCTTGTCAACATCATGCTGGCTCCCGGTACCTATCTGGACGAGACAGAGGCCACGACGGTGGAGCTGGAGGAGTACATCAAGTCGCT
>CADCCR010000050.1:1902-19000 GCA_902799985.1 uncultured Bacteroidales bacterium
CGGTGGGTGCGCTGACGGGCTACTCCATGATGGAGGACGTCACCAGCACGAACTATGCCACGCTCATGGTGCGCCTCAAGAATTGGAGCGAACGAGCCTTCTTCAGCATCGCCGACATACAGAAGGACATCACCGACTGGGCCACCATCAACCTGCCGCAAGCTGACGTCACAGCCTTCCAGATGCCGCAGATACCTGGTTACGGTAACGGCTCGGACATCAGCTTCAGCCTGCAAGACCTCTCGCGAAGCGCCGACAAGCATGAGTTTGTGGCCATGGGTGAGAAGTTCGTGGAGAAGCTGGCACAAAGGCCTGAGACGGAATTCGCCTCCTCAACCTACTCCACCGACTACCCGAAGTACAGGCTCGACGTCGATGAGATAGCCTGCAAGCGCATGGGCATCTCGCCAAAGACGGTGCTGCAGACCATCGGCACCTACCTGGCAGGAAGCTACATCGGCTCGTACGTACAATATAATAATGTGTATCGTGTGATGGTGCAGGCAGGCAAGGAGTACCGCATGTCGGAAGCCATGCTGAACAGCATCTTCGTGCCCGTCGGCGACCACATGGTGCCCGTCACGCAGTTTGTCTCCATGAGGCTCGACACAGGTTCTGCCATGGACCTCCACTTCAACCTCTTCCCTTCCTATCCCGTCAGCACGCTCCCCGCTCCCGGATACACCAGCGACGATGTGCGCAAGGCTGTCGATGAGGTGAAGCGAGAGGTGTTCCCCGAGACCTTCGGCTACGAGTATTCGGGCATGGCTCGCGAGGCTGCATGCTGCTCATCTACCTCATCATGGCTTGCCTCTACGACTCGCTGTTCATCCCGCTGGCCATCATGCTGTCCATTCCCTTTGCCCTGTTCGGCGCCTACCTCTTCATCATCCCGATGGAGTCGATGGGTGTGGGTGCCAACGTCTATGTGCAGACGGGTATCATCATGATGATAGGTCTCGTAGCTAAGACGGCCATCCTCATCACCGAGTTTGCCGTGCAGAAGCGAAAGGAAGGCATGAGCATCATGGATGCAGCCATCGGAGCCTGTCAGGACCGCCTTCGTCCCATCCTCATGACGGTGCTCACCATGATACTCGGCATGTTGCCTCTGGCCGTCGGTAGCGGAGCCGGAGCAGTAGGTAATCGCTCGTTGGCACTTGCTGTTATCGGTGGCATGACGATCGGCACCATAGCCTTGCTCTTCGTCACGCCTGCGTTCTACATGGTGTTCCAGAAAGTTCACGAAAGACTAACGCCCGACTTCGACGAAGTGAAAAGTGAAAGTGCTTCGCAAGTTTAGTGTTTAGAGTTTAGAGTTTAGAGTCAGTTGAATCAGTTGAGAGTATATATGTCACACGGAAAGCACGGAAAACACAGAAATATTTATTTTTAAAGTCCCGCAGAAATAAAAGAAAGCGCAGAAAGAGAAATCACAGAACTGAGGTCGACGGCCCGAAGGGGAACTGAAAGTCGCTGGCGCGATAGCGGTAAAGCAAAGTCAAATAAAGGAAATAAAGGAAATAGAGAAATCACAGAACTGAGGTCGACGGCCCGAAGGGGAACTGAAAGTCGCTGGCGCGATAGCGGTAAAGCAAAGTCAAATAAAGGAAAATCACAGAAATTAAGAAATCACGGAAATAGATTTCATCATGAAATCTCAATTCGTTAAATTCGTTTTAATTCGTTGTTGAAAAATCTGTTTAATCAGCTTAATCTGTGGTTTTAAATCAATTCGTGCAATTCGTAGTTAATCGTAGTTAAATTCAAGTCTTAGTTCATAGTTGTTAGGTTTAAAATTCAAGCGAAAGATAAATGACCAGTTTTCAATCTTCAATATTCAAATTGCAGGGCCGTGCGGCTGTAAGTCTGTTGTTGGGAGTGGTGTTGCTTTCCAGCTGTTCGCTCTACAAAAAGTACGAGGCACAAGAAACGGTGCCCGCAGACATCATGGGCGATGTCGTGCAGCCCGATGATACCCTCAGCTTGGGGGCTTTAGGTTGGCGACAGCTGTTCACCGACCCCCTCCTGCAGCAACTCATCGAGCGCGCCTTGCTGAACAACACCGACATGCAGCAGGCACGACTGACTGTCCTGCAGGCACAAAACGATTTGGCAGCGGCTCGGCTGGGCGGACTGCCTATCCTCTCGTTCGAACCCCAAGGCTCGCTGACACACTTTGACGGCTCGGCCACACACTCCTACAGCGTGCCTCTGACCCTCACCTGGCAGACTGGCATCTTCGGACAAGTGACGAGCAAGAAGCGACAGGCAAAGGCACGTCGCCAGCAGCTCGACGACTATCGGCAGGCTGTGCAGGCTTCGCTGGCTGCCAACGTTGCCAGCACCTACTATGAGCTGGTGATGCTCGACCGCGAACTGCAGATACTGCAGGAGACGCAAGTTGTCTGGGAGGAGTCGCTCGAAGCCATGCGTGTCCTCTTCGAAGCAGGACTGTACATGAGTCCGGCCGTCTATCAGATGGAGGCTTCGCTGGCCAGCGTGCAGTCCGGCATCGTGGAAGTGAAGGAGACGATGCAAGTCACCGAAGCTGCTCTGTGCCTCCTGCTCTCCGAAGCACCGCACGACATCCCACGCTCTCCCTACGGCAAGTTCGTCCTGCCCGAACAGTTGCACGTCGGACTACCTCTGCGCCTGCTCTCCGCTCGCCCTGATGTGCGACAGGCAGCACGCAACATGGAAATCGCCTACTACGACACCCAGATGGCACAACAGGCTTTCTACCCCGACATCACGTTGAGCGGCTCTTTGGGATGGAGCAATGGCGAGGGCATGGTGAACCCGGGTCAGTTCCTCGCCACGGCAGTAGCCTCTATGGTGCAGCCCATCTTCATGCAGGGCAAGCTGCGGGCAAAGTACAAGAACGCCAAGATAGAGCAGGAGAAAGTCCGTCTGCAATTCGTACAGACGCTCCTCAATGCCGGCAACGAAGTCTACCGGCAACTGCGCATCTGCCATAAGACGGAGCAGAAAGCCGTCTATCTCACCTCCATCGTCAACTCCCTACACGAAGCCTACCTCGGCACATCGGAGCTGATGAAGAACGGCACAAACACTTATGTCGAAGTGCTTAAGGCCCAAGAGGACTTGCTGACGGCACAAATCACCGAGGTGCAGAACCACTACGAAGGCGTCAGCGCCCTCATCAATCTCTACACGGCTTTGGGAGGATTCTAACAAAAAAGACGAGGGCTCTCACAACAGAAAGTCCTCGCCGATATTGAAATGCTGCCTGATAGCTAATTATCTGTGCAGCGTCTTCTTGCCGCCCTTGATGAAGATGCCATTCTTCTGTCTTCCGACCTGTTGTCCGGCTATGTTGAAGATGAAGTCCTCAGCCCCCTCAGCAATTCTGATGTCTTTCAGGGCGGTGGCATCGTCTGTCACAAGGATGTTGCCTGTCACACCAGCGCTGTAGAAAGCCTCGGCAGCGGTGTTGACAAGGAGCGATTCGCCAACGGTCAGCAGCGTGCACTCGCCTGTGGGAGCGGTCTCGGCAGCCTGTACGCGGAAGCTCAGGATGGGACCATCCTCGCCGCGGAAGAGAGTGCCGTCGATGTCGCTGACAAGCAGTTTGAGATTGCCGTTCTCGAGGATGCCGACCTGCAAGTCGTGACCATCCACGCGGTTGCGATAGAGTGTAGCCACGGGAGTACCCTCCTCGTCGCAGACCAGGCTCAGACCTTCGGGCAACTGTATCTCAGCCTCCAGGCAAGTCAGGTCGGTCGCACTATTGTCCATGCAGAGCTCGATGCTGGTCTGTCCGCCGGGCAGCACGACAGCATCGGTGAAGTAGAAACTGTTGTCGTTCCCAGCCCAAGCAGTGCCCCAAAGAAGGGCGGCAGAAAGGAGCGAAATGTAGCGGGTCTTCATACGAAACGGTTCTTTAACAGGTGTATTTCCGCGCAAAGGGCCAGCCTACCCATACAAGAACCGGGTATGGGGCTGACCCTGTTCGTGCAACATGTGCAATTCGCGCTTGCTCCGGGGCAAGCCGGGTTATTTGACGAGTATCTTCCTGCCGCCGACGATGTTCAGACCGTGCCGCAGCCTGCCGAGGCGTTGGCCTCCGAGGTTGTAGACGGCTCCGTCTTCCTGCCCTGCGAGGGGCGAGGCGATGCCGTCCGGGTCGTATATCTCTTCGGGGATAATCCTGATGCTGAACAGCTTCAGGCCGCCATCGGTGTCGGACGCGTTGGCGCGGCGTATGCCGGAAGGCGTGCTGACGGACGGGTAGGCGAAGAACCATGTGTCGGCCTCGACGTCATACTCTATGACGATGGTGCCCTTGACGGTTTTCGCGTAGTTGCCTATCAGCTGGCTGTTTTCCACGACGCTCATCATGTAGTTGCCGAAGGTCTCGATGTCCAGCTCTACCCTACCCTTGCCTGCGGCGAGGAAGAAGCAGACGCCCTTGAAGGCTTCGGCGAAGGACGACGAACCCGGGACGTTGTCCGACACCATGCTTGCCAGCTCGTCGGTGGTGTAGGTGGTGTGCAGGGTGACGCTTCCTTCAACGGGGTCGACGGTGTCGCTGTCGTCGAGGGAGATGACGATGCCGCTTTCCGTCGTGACAGCCTCGCCGGGCTGGGCCACGTCGAAGGGCTCGACGGCTGTTGCAAACTCGATGGGCACAGGCAGCTCCTCGTCGTCGTATTCTATCTCGAGCTGTACGTCGTAGTCGGGCATACGGGCAAGTGTCCAGGTGCCGTCGCTGTTGTGCGTGAGGAAGATGTCGTCCGGATTGACGGGAATGTCTTCGTCCTCGTATTCTACCACGAGGACAACGTCACAGGCGGGCATGGAGGGCAGCGTCCAGGTGCTGTCCGTGCCATGGATGAGGAAGATGTCGTCCGCCGGGGCCGGTATGGAGTCGTTCTCATACTCGACCTCCAGACTGACGTCGCAGGCAGGCATGGCAGCCAGTATCCACGTGCCGTCCGCGCCGGGCGAGAGAAGTATTTCGTCCGCCGGAGCCGGGATGGAGTCGCTGGCATACTCGACCTGCAGGCTGACGTCGTAGGCGGGCATGGCGGCAAGCCTCCAGGTGCCGTCGTCGCTCTGCATAAGGGCGATGTCCTGCCCCCACGAGACGACGGCAGACAAGAGCATGGCCGTCAGTAATATGACTCTATTGTTTTTCATTCTGTCTCTGTGTTTGGGGGTGAAACACTACTTCCTGACCACCTTGATGCTCTTTATCTTCTTGCCGGCGGGAACGTTGGCGGGAGTGAAGATAACCTCGGCACCTTCGGGGAAGCGGACTGTGCCGACACTTGTCGTGTCGGAGCCGGCAATGACTTCGCCGTTCACCTTCCATCCTGCGGGAATGCCGGAGATGCTGTATGTCGGAGCCTCGGGTTCGCTGCCGGCGTATTCCGCCCAGCCGTAGTTCAGGTCGAGCCACATGGGAATCCAGCCCTTGGCTTTCGCAGCTGCAGCCTGTGTGGTAGTCATCACGTTGGCTTCATCCTTGTAGTAAAGGACATTTATCTTGCCGCTGCTTACGACGGGCAGGCTCATGACGAGGGAATCCATCGCTGCGCCCTTGATCTGGTTTGAGTAGCAGTTCAGGTTTGTCAGCGACGTGCAGCCGAATGTTGTGAGCGAGGACAGCCTGTTGCCCGAGCAGGACAGCCCGGTAAGTGCAGCACAGCCGTTGACGTTGAGCGATGTCAACTGGTTGTCGAAGGCAGCCAAATTGGTCAGGGCAGTGTTCTTCGACACGTCAAGCGACGTCAATTGGTTGCGCTGGCACTGGAGGTCAGTCAGGGCTGTGAAGAACTCTATGCCCTGCAGGCTTGCGATGTACTTGTCGTATATATTCATTGTCTTCACATAAGCTATCTCATCTGCCGTCAGCACTCCGTCGGAGCCATAGCTCTGGCTCTGTATCCAGCGGCGGAAGTTCGCATCGGGGAAGTTCGCTTCGTTGACCTCCACACCGCTTACCGGGCTGATGGTGTCCGTCGGAACCTCTACCGTAAAGCTGATGTCCTGGATGCCCTCTATTGCGACAGAACCACGGTTGCCATAGATGTAAGCTCTGGGAGAGTCACCCGTCCAGATGAGTTGGTTGTCTTGGGTTCTCCATCCGTCAGCCACGTTTTGCTGCGAAGCGTTGATGACCACCTGGGTGAGCTTGCCCTTGGAGGGAGTGAAAAACACCTGTCCGTTCGTGTAGAGGCCACGACCATAGAAATCGATTTTTGTGCCACGGAGGTCTTCCATCTTCAGATAGATGTTATCCTTTGCAAAGACGATAAGGGCTGTGTCGCCCATGCTCTGAACAACCGATTTTCCGAGGCTGATGCTTTGGATAGTTCTGCTGTCCCAAACGATGGTCTTCGTTTCGGCGTTAGCTGCCAGCGAAACAAGCACGGCAGCAAGCAAGGAGAATAGCTTAATCTTCATAGTTCTTTGATTTTAGGGTAAGACATATTATTAACTGATTGCATGTTTTCCTTGTAAGGCTTCGGCATTATACGACAAGAAAACGCGCCTGTAGCCGCCAGCCGGGCACAAACGCGCCATTCGGACCTGGGCGGCTCATGTGCCGCACCAGTATCTTCCTGTTTTTTCTCGCTTAGGAAATGGGGGGTAAAAGTTAGGTACGCCCCGACCCTACTTTCCTGACGGAAGGCATCGCACACATTTCTTATAATAAATGAATGCATCATGTTCGTTATTCTGCCTTATAATGTATGTTCTCGTCACAAATATATGAAATACTTCTGATTCACAATGCATTCAAGCGACAAACAGGCAACTTTTACCGACTTTATGAACAATTTCCTTGCTTCGCGTCCACAAATCCCGAACCGCACGGAGAAAAACTTTTTCAGTGGCTTGGAAATATATTTCAAAGGCTTGGAAATATATTTTAGTGCCGCGGAAATATATTTCCAAGCCACTGAAATAGTTTTATCCAAGGCCGCGACAAACTTTACATGCCGAGGCGGGGGAGAATATACAATGAAGCGAGGGGAAATATATAATGAGGCGGGGGAAAAGTCAAGGCAGTCCGCCAGCCGAAGCGCAACGGGAGAAAAGACGGAAGCGCAGGTGCCTTACCTGCGGCGGCGGCGGTGGCCAAACAAGGTGCGAACGGCAGAGAAGACGTTGAGGAAGATGCGTATGCCCTCGTAGGCTGCAATGCCATTGGATACAAGACGGCTGATGCTGGGCTTGCCGTCGGCTGTTTTGCGAGGCGAGGTGAAGGTGGCCGAGGCATCGAGCACACGCTGCTGAGAAGCCTGCAGGCGGCGGGCTGTCACCTTCTTGCGCTGCTGGAGGGCGGCAAGGATGTCGGGCGATTGCATGATGCTGCTCATACGGGTTCCTCCTCTTCATCGTCGCGGACAAAGAGTCCGACAACAAGGCGCGCAAGCGGCTGGATAATCCATTGCTTGCGCTTGAAATAAACGACTGCCATGAGGAGCAGAAGCACTACACCCATGATGAGGAACCCCAGGGCCACGCTGCCCGACAACTGCCCTACCCAAGCGGCCAGGGCAAAGAGCAGGAAGAAAAGTGCCATGGCACCGATGACCAGACAAATGGCTCCGAGGGCTGCCGCAGAGAGTAGCACAATGAGCTTCTCCGCGGCATCCAGGGTCAAGTATTCCTTCTGCAACTCCAGATAGCTCTTGGTCTCCTGCCAGAACTTCCGGAGGCTTTCGGTGTAGTCTTCTATTCCGAACATGAACGGGATGCGGATTCTGCAGGGTTATGCCTCGTCCTTAGCAGCCTGTATCTCCTCGGCTATCTCGTCGACGAGGTCTGTCATCTCCTGACGGTTCAGCTTGATGCCGCGCTTGCGCAGGGCTTCAGCAATCTTCTCGCGCAGGTCGCTGCCCTTTTCGGGGGCAAAGAGCAAGCCGCAAGCAGCGCCAATGGCTGCACCGCCAACGAAGGCTACCAGATAATTCAATGCTTTCATAATGTTGTCCTCCTTTTATTAGTGTTGATACGATGTTTTTTGCGTTCTCAGTGGCAAATATAGCTCTTTTTTGTTAATCTACAACAAGAAAAACGAGAAAAAATGTTAAGAACAGAGATTTTCCTTCCTTTTTAGTTGGTTTTGTGGAGAAAAAGGTGTAATTTTGCACGGAAATAACATAGAAAAGTAAACTCAAACACTAATAAAACAAACGTATGAAAAAAATTCTTTTGATGGGCGCCGCTGTTTGCGCTGTTTTCATGATGTCTTCATGTAAGAGTAAAGAGAGTGCCTACAAGAAGGCTTACGAAAAGGCAAAGGCCCAGCAGACCGAGACCGTGACGGCAGCAACGACAACGACCACTCCCGTCCAGCAGGTAACGACACAGACTGTGACTCCCGTCACCACCACTCCCGTGACCGACTACAGCAACGTGGCCGTTCGCAACGAGAGCGTAGCATTCGTAGAGGGCAGTCCGCTGAAGCAGTACGGCGTAGTCGTAGCATCTGTCACCATTAAGAGCAACGGCGTGGCTCTCATGCAGAAGCTCGCAGGCCAGGGCTACAACAGCTGCGTGGCACAGGCTCAGGTCAACGGCCAGACGTTCTACCGCGTGGTAGCTTGCAGCTACGACACAAAGCCCGAGGCTGCACAGAAGCGTGCACAGCTCGAAGGCCAGTACCCCGGCGCATGGCTGCTCTATAAGAAATAATTAAGAATTAAAGAGAAGAATTAAGAATCAAAGAGATGAATTAAGAATTAAAAGAGAAGAATTAAGTATTAAAGAGGTGAATTAAGAATTCCCCAGTCGTATGCGGGAAAAGTAACCCTTAACTCTTAATTCTTAACTCTTAACCCTTAACTCTCAACTCTCTCAACTCTCAACTCTTAACTCTTAACTAATCAGCCCATATATATTAATAATGTGGGAAGAATTCTTGCAATAGACTATGGGGTCCGTCGCACCGGTTTGGCTGTGACGGACCCCTTGCAGATTATTCCAGGCGGTCTTGCAACCGTAGAGACCCCTCAGCTGCTGGCCTTCCTGAAGGACTATGTTGCGAAGGAACAGGTGGAGCGCTTCGTGGTGGGACTGCCCAAGCAGACCAACGGGCGCGACAGCGACAACCTGCCTCGCGTGCGAGCCTTCGTAGCCCAGCTGCAAAAAGCATTCCCCGCTGTGCCCATCGACATGTGGGACGAACGCTACACAAGCATCCTGGCTCAACATGCCATCCTGGAGAGCGGCATCGGCAAGATGGCACGCAGGAACAAAGCCCTCGTGGACGAAGTGAGCGCCACCATCATCCTGCAAGGCTGGATGGAGAGGAGGAGGAATTAACAATTAAAAATTGAAACCACAAATTAAAAACTAAGGCTACGCCCTAAGAATTAAAAGGAAGAATTAAGAATTCCCCAGTCGTATGCGGGAAAGTAACTCTTGATTCCTAAATCTTAACTCTTAACTGATAAAACATGATTCTACCAATTTACACATACGGTCAGCCTGTGCTCAGACAGGAAGCAGAGAAGATAGACAAGGACTACCCCGACCTGCAGCAACTCATACAGAACATGTACGAGACCCTGGAGCAGAGCGAAGGCATCGGGCTGGCAGCACCCCAGGTGGGCCTACCCATCAGACTCGCCATCATCAACCTGGACGTCATCAGCGAAGACATGCCCGAATACATCGGCTACGTCCACACATTCATCAACCCCTACATCGAGGAATACGACGACACAGAGACCGATGTCTCGGAGGAAGGCTGCCTCAGCTTGCCAGGCATCCACGAGAAGGTGAGGCGCCCCACTCGCATCCGCGTCACCTATCAGGACGAGCAGTTCCAGGAGCACGACGAATGGGTGGACGGCTACCTGGCCCGCGTCATGCAGCATGAGTTCGACCACCTCGACGGCGTGGTCTTCACCGACCATCTGCAAGGCTTGCGCCGACAGCTCACCAAACCCCGACTCCAGGACATCCGCAAAGGCAAATTCTCCTGCAACTACAAGGTGAAAGTGAAGCAACATTGAACTTTCATCCATTGAACATTGAACCATTGCTCTGCCTGCGCCCAAACAAAAGGAAGAACGTAGAACAACATTGAACATTGAAGGCTATGAGGGTAAAGCGACTGACATTG
Source organism: uncultured Bacteroidales bacterium (assembly GCA_902799985.1). Classification (GTDB taxonomy): domain Bacteria; phylum Bacteroidota; class Bacteroidia; order Bacteroidales; family Bacteroidaceae; genus Physcousia. Next base: position 12,014 of record CADCCR010000050.1, read on the forward strand.
CTTGTTGCTATGCTTTTGAGCATGTTCAACTTCCATTGGTGTCTGATTGATGGTCAATGGTCAATGGTCAACGGTCAATGTGCTTCCGCCCAAATCAACACCGACCGCGTGCTCCTGATGGGGCGAAATGCCCTCTACTACGAAGACTATGTGCTTGCCATCCAACGCTTCAACATGGTAATTACCGTGAAGCCCTGGCTTGGCGAGCCTTATTTTTATCGCGCCTTGGCGAAGTACTACCTCGAGGACTATCAGGGGGCTGAGATAGACTGCAACAATGCCGTGGAGCGCAACCCCTACGCCATCAACAACTACATCCTGAGGGCCCTGTGCCGCATCAACCAAAGCCGTTATGCCTTGGCCGAGGAAGACTACCACAAAGCTATCGGCATCAACCCCCTGGAACATAATGCATGGCACAACCTGGTGCTTTGCCAAATAGAACAGAAGAAGTACGAGAGTGCCGACTCGACACTCGACATCATGATGCACAACTGGCCCAAAGAAGCCGACCAGTACACCATGAAGGCTCAGGTCGCCCTGCTCCGCACAGACACCATTCAAGCGGAGAAGTGGACAGACCAGGCACTCAATCTGGACGAATACGACGGCAGGGCCTGGGGGCTCAAGGCCATGTTCCAGTCGAACCGCAAGGAATACCGGGCAGCGGAAGAGTCGCTCGACAAAGCCATCACGCAGACACCTCGCATGGCTGGGCTCTATGTCAACCGAGCCCTGGTGCGCTACAACAGAGACGACCTGCGGGGAGCCATGGCCGACTACAACATTTGCATCGAGCTGGAGCCGAACAACTACCTGGCACACTACAACCGAGGCCTGCTCCGAGCCAATGTGGGAGAGGACAACCTTGCCATCGAGGACTTCAACTTCGTGCTCAACCTGGAGCCCGACAACACCATCGCCCTGTACAACCGTGCCCTCCTGCTCGACAACACCGGCGACTACAAAGGTGCCATTCGCGACATCAGCGCCGTCATCAAGGACTACCCCGAGTTCTGGGAAGGATACCGCCACCGCGCTGCCATCAAGCGGAAGATAGGTGACATCAGCGGGGCTGAAAGGGACGAGTTCAAGGTATTGCAGGCACGACTGGATGCGGCAGCTGGCAAGAAGCGTCCCGTGAGAACCCGCAAGAAGAGCGAACGAAACATCGAGGACTATGCGGCCCTCGTCGAGGAAGACACCCACGAGGAAGAGATAGAATACGTCAGCGAGTATCGCGGCAAGGTGCAGAACCGCCAGACCGAACTGAAGCCCGAGCCTATCTACGCCCTCACCTACTACAAGCGAGCGTCCGAGACCAACACCTACATTGCCTATTGCCCCCAGATAGAGGAGCTCAACAATCAGCATGTATTTCCGCATCAGTTGTATTTGACCGACAACGAGGCTCCGCCTGCCGCAAAGCAGACTGAAGCGCACCAAGCCTCCATAGCTACGCTCACCAAACAGATAGAGGAGTTTGAACAAAAGACCTTCGACATGGCAGACCGCAATCTGCTCTTGTGCCGTGCCCTCGACTACTATCATATCCGCGACTTCGAGAATGCCATTTGGGACATGACCCACCTCATACATGTGAACGGCTCCGACCCCTTGGCCTATATCCTGCGAGCCCAGTGCCGCTTTGCCCAGCTCGAAGTGTCGCGTTCAACGGCTAATGCTTCCGACCTCCGGTTGGGTTATCTCATGGCAGTCCAGGACTACAGCAAGGCCTCCGACCTCATGCCCGATGCTCCTTTCCTGCATTACAACATCGGCTGCGTGCAAGTGCAGCTGGCTGATTACATGGCAGCTGTCAGCTCCTTCAGCCTTGCCCTCGAACTCGACCCGCTTTTCCCCGAGGCTTTCTACGGAAGAGGCGTTGCCTACATCCTGGGCGGACAAACGGATCTGGGCCTGAGCGACCTTTCACAGGCTGGAGAAATGGGACTCTATCCTGCCTACAACCTCATCAAGAAGTATTCGCAGGCGAAGAACAAGGCTGCCTCGGAAAAGAAGAAATAGCCTAGAAACCAAACATACATCAGGAGGGAAAACATGAAAAGCAGAATCTCGATTGTTTCGTTGCTGCTGTGGCTGAGTTTGCCGCTGGCATCGCAACTTGTTCAGAAGAATGCCGATGTGGCAAAGGACACACTCCACGTCATCGGCCATTCCCACATGGATATGAACTGGCTCTGGACGCTTTCGGAGACAGAGAAGATGGCCCACGACAACCTCCGCCAAGCTGTAGCCTTCATGGAGGAATACCCCGACTACCACCTGCTGCAAAGCGAAGCCGTAGTCTACAGGATGGTCGAGGAACAAGACCCGGAACTCTTCAGCAAGGTGAAGAAGTATGTCAAGGAAGGCCGCTTCGAGCCCGTTGGCGGCATGTGGGTGGAAAGCGACCAGCAGATGCCATCAGGCGAGGCTTTGACGCGCTCGTTCCTCCTGGGACAACGCTACTTCCAGTCGCGCTTTGGCCGTATGGCACGAGTGGGATGGCTGCCCGATGACTTCGGACACCAGTCGCAACTGCCTCAGATGCTGCGTCAATGCGGAATGAACTATTTCGGACTGATGCGAACAGCTCCCCATACCGGTGCATTCTGGTGGGAAGGTGCCGACGGGTCTCGCGTGCTGGCTTTCAGCACAGGAAACTATAACGGAGACATCAACGAAGGACTGCGCGACCGCCTGCAAGGCTTTCCCGTGGATGGGCATCGCTCCTTCTGTCCCACAGGCGAAGGCGACCATGGCGGCGGTCCTACACGACTGAATATCGAGCGGACGCACGAGCTGGATGCTCGGCCCGACTTCCCCAGCATCCGCTTCACCACAGCCGAGGCCTTCTTCAAGATGGCAGAAAAGGAGGCTGTTCAGAGACCTACCCATAAGGGCGAGATGGGATACGTCTTCGAAGGCTGCTACAGCAATGTGGCAGAGATAAAGGAATTCAACCGCAAGTGCGAGAATGTGTTGTACGAGGATGAGTACCTGCAGTCGCTCAACTGGATGCGTGGCAGCAAGTACCCCTCGGAGAAGCTGACAAGCCTTTGGGAAGGCGTGGCCTTCAATCAGTTCCACGACATCCTGCCGGGCTCAGCCATCTACGAGTCCAACCGCGAGAGTGTGGGCCGATACAACGACCTGTACCATTCGGCCAGCCAAGACCGCGACTATGCTTTCCGTGCATATGTGGACAACATCCCCTTCCTGTCCGGTGCAGGACAACCCATCGTGGCCTTCAACTTCCTGCCCTATCAGCATCGCTCGCTGGTGGAGGCCGAGGTCTTCTCCTACGACCTGCCCCTGACCACAAGTTTCCACGGATGGGGCAACTTCGATGCCTTCCGCACCATATTCCCTCGCGACGGACTGAAGACTACGGTGCTGGTGCGCGACACAGAAGGCAAGACCTATCCTGCACAGATTGTCTGGGGCAAGCGCTTCCCGCCAGGATGGCGATGGAAGGTGGAGTTCGTCTGCGACGACATTCCTGCAGGCGGCTACAAGACTTTCTACGTTGACCCCTCGCAAAAAGGCACACTCGAGGAGGACATCCCCTTCAAGGACAACACTTTCGAGACAGACTTCTATCGCATCAAGATAGACCCGCAGACGGGAAACATCGTTTCGCTCGTCGACAAAGCCAGCGGAAAGGACTTCGTGACCACAGGCAAGCAGCTGAACACGCTGAGGATGTACACCGAGATGAAGGGCGGCGAGATGAAGTCGTGGACCATCAACCGCAGCACCAGCCGAGGCGACATCACGACCACTACAGGCAAGGCCACAATAGAGAATGGTCCCGTCCGCGCCAAGATTGAGGCAAACTTCACTTGGGGCAACTCCCGCTTCAGAGTGCTGACCTATATCTACCGCTCGTTGCCGCGCATCGATTATGAGATTGATGCTCGCTGGATGGAATATGGCACAGCCGACAAGGACTCGCCCATGCTGCGAGCCGTCTTCCCCATCAATATGCCCAACTCAACCTTCTGGAACGATGTGGCCTTCAATGTGGTGGAACGTCCTCATGACGGCATGCTGGCCGGACAGCCCACACCTGCTTGGCTTCAGAACCGCGAAGACCCTGGCACCGTGGAACGCGAGGACGGACAAGAAGTGGCGGCACAGAAGTGGGTGGACGTCTCGGACGGCAAGGTTGGCTTCGCACTCCTGAATCGCTCGAAATACGGACATTGCTATAATGACGGAGAACTGCGCATGACTTTGCTTCGCTCTGCTGGCGACCCCGACGAGTTCCCGAATCTGGGCAAGTTCAACATCCAGTACTCCATCATGCCCCATAGTGGCGATTGGACGAATGGTGTCATGCTGGCAGGACTTGATTACAATCTGCCTGTCTATGCTGCCGAACCGCTCTCCACTTCGCTCAAAAAGAAAGAAGCCAATCTCCCAGCCGAGCAGCAACTCCTGTCCATTGACAAGCCCAATGTGCTGCTCTCCACCATCAAGAAGGCCGAGGACAGCAACGAACTCATCGTCCGTGTCTGTGAGATGACAGGCCACGAGACACCCATCCGCATGAAGCTGCCGCGCAATGTGGCAGGCGCTCGTCGCGTCACATTGCTGGAATATCCCATGGATGGAGTGGACAAGCCTCTCTGCAAGGAAGGTGGCGTAGAGGTCACACTAAAGCCCCATGAAATTGTTACTTTGGCATTGAAATTAAGGTAATATCCCTCTGAAGATAAACACACTTTGAAATGAACAGATACGGAAAATCATTATGGATGCTTCTTTCCATAGTCCTGCTGTTTGGCGCTTCCGGCAGAGCAATGGCCTGCACATCGTTCATCGTCTCCGGCAAAGCCACTAAGGACGGTCGCCCACTCATCTTCAAGAACCGTGACACAGGCGATGCCAACAATGTGGTGGTCGATGTACAAGGGGAGCTCTACCGCTACATGGGCATCGCTGCTTCATGGGACAAGAAGCCGGTCGACATTTGGGGCGGGCACAATGAGGCTGGCTTTGCCATCATCAACACAGCAGCCTACAACATGAACGGCTGCAAGGGCAAAGACACGGACAACGACGGACGCTTGATGCGTCGGGCTTTAGAAATATGTCGCACCCTGGCCGACTTCGAACATCTGCTCGACACCCTGCCCAAGCCTCGAGGGTTGAACTCCAACTTTGGGGTATTGGACAGCGAAGGCGGGTGTGCCTATTATGAGACCGGCGACTCGAGTTACGCCAAGTTTGATGCCAACGACCCCAAGGTAGCTCCCGACGGTTACTTGGTGCGCACCAATCATGGTTTGACTGGATGTCGCGACATTGACCGAGGCGTGGAACGTTTCATGGCGATTACCAGCTTCATGGAAGAAGCTCATCGCAAGGGAAACATCGACGCTGAATACCTGATAGCCAACACACCTCGCCATCTCACCCACGGACTGACAAAGCAGAACCTCTATGACCAGTTGCCAAAGGATGAGAACGACACACACTTCATTCACTTCTCCGAGTTCATACCGCGTTACCTGACTTCCTCTGCCATATTGGTTCAAGGCGTGAAGCCTGGTGAACGGCCTTCGCTTACGGTCAGTTGGACGAATATCGGCTGGCCATGCAGCTCGGTTGCCATCCCCCTGATGCTTGCGGAGGGCGTGACGCTCCCCTCCATCGTGCAGCATGGCGAGAACGGCAAGTCCTGGCTCTGCTCGCAAGCCATCGGACAGAAGCTGAAAGTCTTCTGCTTGCAGCGAGGCAATGTGCGCGACTACATCGACCTCAGCAAGCTGGTGAATGCAGCAGGCACAGGCATCGTGCAACGCATCATGCCCTTAGAGCGGGAAGTATTCAATCATGGACGCAATGCTTTGAAGAAAGTCCGGAAGGAGAAAAACGCAGCACAAGCTCTGCAGGAATACTACGAATGGGTGGACAAATACATCAAAGAACACTACCCCGCAGATTGAGCCGAGAACATCGACACAAGCAGCCAAAAGCCCTAAAATGTCGGCTAAACAAGTAAAAAATAAGGCAAAAGGCGAGAGCAAGCAAATAATTTTTCATATTTCATTTTACATTTTTCATTTTTTTTGTACCTTTGCACCCCGAAATTAGATAACACATAACAACATGGTAAAGATAACCTTCCCCGATGGCTCCGTTCGTGAGTACGAAAACGGCGTTACTGGTTTTGAGATAGCACAAAGTATTTCACCCCGTTTGGCACAGGATGTCATTGCCTGTGGCGTGAATGGCGAAACCACGGAACTCAACCGTCCCATCAACACCGACGCAAGCATCAAGCTCTATAAGTTCGAGGACGAAGAGGGCAAGCACGCTTTCTGGCACACCAGCGCCCACCTCCTCGCCGAGGCTTTGCAGGAGCTCTATCCTGGCATTCAGTTCGGCTTCGGTCCCGCCATCGAGAACGGATTCTTCTACGACGTGCTGCTTCCCGACGGAAAGCAGATAGGCGAAGGCGACTTCAAGGAGATTGAGGACAAGATGCTCGAGCTGGCCCACAAGGACGAGGCCGTTGTCCGCAAGGAAGTAGGCAAGGCCGACTGCTTGGCTCAGTTCAAGGCAGCTGGTCAGGCCTATAAGTGCGAGCACATCGAGCAAGACCTCGAAGACGGCAGCATCACGACCTATACTCAAGGCAACTTCACCGACCTCTGTAAAGGTCCGCACATCGTCAGCACAGGCATCATCAAGGCCGTCAAGCTGATGAGCATAGCCGGAGCCTTCTGGCGCGGCGATGCAACGAAGGACCAGATGCAGCGCCTCTATGGCATCTCCTATCCCAAGAAGAAGATGCTCGACGAGTATCTCGTCATGCTCGAGGAAGCCAAGAAGCGCGACCACCGCAAGATAGGCAAGGAGATGGAACTCTTCATGTTCAGCGAGCGTGTGGGCAAGGGTCTTCCCATCTGGCTTCCCAAAGGCACCGACCTCCGTCTGCGCCTTCAGGAGATGCTGCGCAAGATTCAGAAG
>CADCCR010000051.1:0-3237 GCA_902799985.1 uncultured Bacteroidales bacterium
TTCCGCGCCTTTGCCTCCATTGTAAAGGGCAAGAAGAAGGCCGAGAACGTCGTGGCTTGGCTCGTTCCGGGCAGTTGGCTGGTGCGTCAGCAAATCATCGACGAAGGCATCGACAAGGTGCTCGAAAAGGCAGGCTTTGAACTTCGCTTGCCCAGTTGCTCCAGTTGCCTTGCCATGAACCCCGATAAGGTGCCCGCAGGCAAGCTTTCCATCTCTACAAGCAACAGAAACTTCGTTGGCCGTCAAGGTCCGGGTGCCCGCACAGTCCTTGCTTCGCCGCTCGTCGTAGCAGCAAGTGCCATCACTGGTGTCATTACTGATCCCCGCAATTATGAATTATGAATTAAGAATTATGAATTATGTCTAAAGAGAAGTTTGACATCATACAATCCACTTGCTTGCCTATCGAGATAGACAACTGCAATACGGACCTCATCATCCCCGCTCGCTATCTGGCAAGCACGACGCGCGACCCCAAGTTCTTCGGCGACGCCTTCATGCACGACCTTCGCTATGATGCAGAGGGAAAGCCCGTAGAGGACTTCGTGATGAACCAGCCGGCTTATAGCGAGACACCAAGGAAAGGCGTACACGAAATCATCATCGGCGGACAGAACTGGGGTTCAGGTTCCAGCCGCGAACATGCCGCATGGGCGATTGCAGGCTATGGCGCAAGGGTGGTCATCAGCAGCAGCTTTGCCGACATCCACCGCAACAACCTGCTCAACTGCTTCGTGCTGCCCGTCGTCGTTAGCCGCGAGTTCCAACAGGAACTGTTCCAGACGGTCAAGGACAACCCGCAGGCCGAGGTTAAGGTCGATGTGCCGAACCAAACCGTCACGAACCTCACCACGGGCCATAGCGAGCAGTTCCCCATCAACAGCTACAAGAAGTACTGCCTGATGAATGCCTACGACGACATCGACTTCCTGCTGGCAAATAAGGAGAAGATTCTTAACTTCGAAGATAAAAGAAGATAGAAGAAGATAGAGGACGTTAGTTCAGACCGTCAATAGTATTGTCTTCTATCTTCGTCGCTAGCGACATATCTTCTTCTAACTACTAATAATACCTTCTATGGATAATAGGACGATAGAGATAATGGACACTACGCTGCGCGATGGCGAGCAGACGAGTGGCGTCAGCTTCATGCCGCACGAGAAGCTGATGATAGCGCGTGCCTTGCTGCAAGACGTTGGCGTTGACCGCATTGAGGTGGCAAGTGCCCGTGTCTCGGAAGGCGAGATGGAGGCCGTGAAGAGCATCGCTCGCTGGGCAAGCCAGAACGGCAAGCTCGATAGGGTAGAGGTGCTTGGCTTCGTTGACGAGACAAAGAGCGTGGACTGGATAGTGGAGTGCGGCTGCCAATGCATGAACCTCCTCTGCAAGGGAAGCCGCAAACATTGCGAAGGCCAACTGCACAAGACCCTCGACGAGCACATCGCCGACATCCGTCGCACCATCGCTTACGCTCAGAAGAAAGGTGTCAGCGTGAACGTCTATCTCGAGGACTGGAGCAACGGCATGAAGGACAGTCCCGACTACGTCTTTGCCCTGATGGAAGGCCTTGCAGACTTGCCCATCCGTCGCTACATGCTGCCCGACACACTTGGCATCCTCAACCCGATGGAAGTGGGGGAGTTCATCAATAAGATGATAGTGAAGAGTGAAGAACGAAGAGTGAAGAATAATAGTAACAAATTAGAGGCCGAAACTAACTCTGATTCTTCACTCTTCACTCTTCACTCTTCATTTCGTTTCGATTTCCACGCCCACAACGACTACGACCTTGCCATAAGCAATGTGCTTGCAGCAGTCATGGCCGGTTGCCAAGGCATCCATACTAGCGTCAACGGACTTGGCGAGCGGGCAGGTAATGCGCCTCTTGCCAGCGTTCAGGCTATCCTCAAGGACCATCTTCACGTCACTACCCACATCAACGAGAGTCGCTTGGGCGAAGTGTCGAGGCTTGTGGAGAGCTATAGCGGCATCGCCATCCCGCCCAACAAACCCATTACTGGTGAGAGTGTCTTCACCCAAGTGGCTGGTGTTCATGCCGATGGCGACAACAAAGCTGGGCTTTATCAGAATGCTCTTTTGCCTGAGCGCTTCGGCCGAAAGCGCGAGTATGCCCTTGGTAAGAACTCCGGCAAGGCGAACATCCTCCGCAATCTTGAGGAGCTGGGACTTGAGCTTTCGCCCGAGCAGACAAAGCGCGTCACGGAACGCATCATCGAGCTGGGCGACAAGAAGGAACTTGTTACGCAGGAAGACCTGCCCTTCATCGTGAGCGATGTTCTGAAGCACGGTGCACCCGAAGAGCACGTCAAGCTGCTCTCTTATGTTGTGACCACAGCCTACGGTCTCAAACCTTTGGCAAGTGTTCGCCTTGAGATAAACGGCGAGACCTACGAGGAGAGTGCGAAGGGCGACGGCCAGTTCGATGCTTTCGTCCGAGCCATCCGCCACATTTACAAGGACCGCCTTGGCCGTAGCTTCCCCTGGCTGACCAATTATACCGTCAGCATCCCTCCTGGTGGCCGCACCGACGCCCTTGTGCAGACCGTCATCACCTGGAACTGGAACGACCGCATCCTCCGTACCCGTGGCCTTGATGCCGACCAGACCGAAGCTGCCATCAAGAGCACCATCAAGATGCTCAACCTGCTAGAAGACGAAAAGCAATAAATTAGTATAGAAAGGCAAAAAGATAACAACTTGTCGATGATAACATTGGACGGGGACAAGAAATGTATAACCGTGAATTTGAGGTCGAAGTCCATGCTCTCATGTCAATTGTCCCCTTCCACCGTTACTTGGCATTCGGCAAATACGCCGCTGCCATCCTTTGCCCGGCAAGTTATTGTGCAAGTGCCGGGTAAGAAAGCTGTGACCAAACCTTCGCTGTCAACGTAGGCAACCATTTCGTCGCTGCTTTCCCATGTCACGGTGGGAAAGAAGGCATCTGCTGGCAGTATGGTGGCCGTAATGCTCTTTGTATCATCGAGCTTCATGTTAAGCGTCTGGCTGCTGAGGATTATCTCCGAAACAAGCGTGCGAGGAATCTTCTCGACGCGGACAGGCCGGACATTCTCTCCCATATATCTGCGGTCAGCTCCCCATAGTATGCCGCTCCACAGGTGGCCAACATCGTAGGCGTCCCTGGGACTCTCCTCTCTGAGCGAACGCGTCCAGCAGGAGCCGTAGCTGTCTATCCGGTAAATCGAGTTGCCATCC
>CADCCR010000051.1:3277-16236 GCA_902799985.1 uncultured Bacteroidales bacterium
GAAGTCATTGAGACTTGTCCACTTGGAGGTGGTGAACATTGTGTCGATCAGTTCCTCCATCTGTGCTCTGCTGGGCATTTGCCAATCGTTGCCCCAATTGGCTGTAGCAGCATCATCTTCGGGCAAGAGTTCGGTCAGGTCGTCTGTCATGCCGCCCGAGCCAAAGCTGCTGATGGTGCAATACTTCGTCATCATGCCCGAGCCCTTGTTGAACTTGTAGTGACTTGTATCGTAGATGTCCTTCGGCTCTGTCTCCCCCCAAGAGAAGTAGTCGCCATACGTTTCTGGAGCTTCGGAGCCGATGTTGCAAGTGGCCCAAAGCGTGCCCGATGGCAGGCCGAGGTCAACGTATTCGTGTGTTTCTTCGTTGACGGGTTCTATCTCTTCGAAGACGAGGCTGTCCAGCTCTGACACATTGAACTTGATGGTTTCGCCATTTGTCTTGTAGAGTACCACTTTTTGTGCCCATGCCGTTTTAGCACCTGCCAGCATCAGAAGAAGTGCTGCGATAAATATGTCTTTCTGTTTCATAAGATTGTGTGAGCATTATCGGCACAAAGTTACAGATTATTATCACGCATTCCAAATTATCCATTATTTTTTATGATAATCAGCAAAAATAGCCTATGGAAAGAAGTCCGTGTACTTGTCGCCATAAGTCCGTGTACTTGTCGCCATAAGTCCGTGTACTTGTCGCCATAAGTCCGTGTACTTATCCCCATAAGTACGTGTACTTATTGAATCAGACACCGAAGGACTCTCTAATGTTGCGAGATTCATGGAAAAACTTGGAGCTTTTCTTGTCGTTTTGCCCACTTATTCGTATCTTTGTACGCGCAAATAATAAACCATATAAAATATGAAGCTTAACATTGCAGTACTGGCCGGTGATGGCATCGGCCCCGAGATTATGGAGCAGGGCGTAGCCGTGCTCAGCGCAGTAGCCCAGAAGTTTGGCCACGAGGTGACTTACAAGGAAGCGCTTTGCGGCGCTCATGCCATCGACGAGGTGGGCGACCCGTTCCCCGAAGAGACCTATCAAATATGCGAAGCTGCCGATGCAGTCCTCTTTGCCAGCGTGGGCGACCCGAAGTTCGACAACAATCCTTCGGCCAAGGTGCGCCCCGAGCAAGGACTTCTGGCCATGCGCAAGAAGCTCGGACTCTATGCCAACATTCGTCCCGTCGAGACCTTCGACTGCCTTGTCCACAAGTCACCCCTGAAGGATGAGCTGGTTCGTGGTGCCGACTTCGTTTGCATCCGCGAGCTCACCGGTGGCATGTACTTCGGCAAGAAACAGGAGCCTGCAGTCAATGCCGATGGCATAGAAGATGCCCTCGACACAAACTACTACAGCCGTCCTGAAGTGGAACGCATCCTGCGTGTCGGCTATCAGTATGCACGCCAGCGCAGAAAGCATCTGACGGTTGTCGACAAAGCCAATGTCCTGGCATCGAGCCGTCTGTGGCGCAAAGTGGCACAGGAGATGATGGGCCAGTATCCCGATGTCACGACCGACTTTATGTACGTCGACAATGCCGCCATGCGCATGATACAAGACCCGCGCTTCTTCGATGTCATCGTCACCGAGAACACCTTTGGCGACATCCTGACTGACGAGGGCTCCTGCATCACCGGCTCCATGGGTCTGTTGCCAAGTGCTTCCACCGGCAGCTCTACACCCGTCTTCGAGCCCATCCACGGCAGTTGGCCGCAAGGCAAAGGCTTGAACATCGCCAACCCCCTGGCACAGATTCTCTCCGTGGCCATGCTCTTCGAGTACTTCGACCTCAAGCAGGAAGGCGCACTCATCCGCGAGGCCGTCAACGCTTCGCTCGACCAGAATGTTCGTACGCCCGAGATTCAGGTGGAAGGCGGCGCAAAGTACGGCACCAAGGAAGTAGGAGCATGGATTGTGGAATACATTCTTAATTCATAATTCATAATTATTTAGATGCGCAGGCTTCTGTTTTTGTTGTTTTTTTCTGTCTCATTCTCCGTTCATGCAGAGCAGACAGACGAGTATCAGGAGGGTTTCCTGACCGCTTACCTCAATCGAAGCATCGAGAAGGCAATGGCCGGAAGCGAGGTAGAAGGCGAGAAGCTCACCTATGGCCGCAACATCACCCGATATGTCAGCGCCCCGAAGTTCGGCGGCTACATCATCGGCAGCTACAGCTATTCGAGCAAGGACAGCAAGGGCACCAACGGCTTCGACGGCAGAATCATCCGTGCCTATGTGTCGGGAACCGTGCTGCGCGACTTCAAGTATCGCATTCAGCTCGAGCTGAAGGGCACGCCTGCCATGCGCGACTACACATTGGAATGGACTCGCTTCAAGGAGTTCCAGGTGAAGATAGGACAGTTCAAACGCTGTTTCTCCTACGACAACCCCTTGAATCCCTGGGACGTGGGACTTGGCAGCTATTCGCAGCTTGGCCAGCGCATGACAGCTCTGACAGCCGAGGACTGCAACGGCGAAAAGGCACAAAACGGCCGCGACCAAGGCTTGCAGTTCCAGGGCGACCTCTTCCCCGTGGGCAAAGACCAGTATCGCCTCATACGCTATCAGGCAGCCGTCTACAACGGCAACGGACAGAACCGCAAGGACAACAACTCGCAGAAGGACTGGATAGGCAACATACAGGTGCAGCCCATCAAGGATCTCTACATCGGGCTCTTCGGATGGACAGGCACCTTCACCGGCGAAAACGGCGTATCTGTCAGCCGTCGCCGCTGGGCACTCTCCACCATCTACGAGCATAACTCCTGGAGCATCCGTGCCGAATACGCCCACCACAGAGGTCGGAACGCCAATGACTACGATGCCGAGACACACACCTGGAACAACGGTCCCTCGGAGGCCGATGCCTGGTATGCCCAGATAGGAGTGCCCATCACGCCTTGGCTGAAGATTTATGGCCGATACGACGTCTTCCGCAAGGATGCCACTTGGGCCACCACACGCACCATCTACGGCATCTGCCCCAACATCCAGCTGCATCGCAACCTCTGCTTCCAGGTGCAGTACAACTACATCCACGACCGGACAGCAGCCGACCGCGATGTCCACGAAGTATGGGCGCAGACTTATGTCCGCTTCTGATAAAACGATTAGGTCATGAAAAAAGTTTCCCTCCTCCCCATCTGTTACAGCATAGGCTTTGCCCTTCTGGCATGGTTCTTCCTCTATGTCCGCAATGCCGACACCCTCTACTTCATGCAAGACCGCGGCTGGTGGAACGCCTCCCGCCTGTTCTTCGACACCTGCATAGCTCTGCCCGGAGGCCTGCTCTCGTGGGCTGGAGCCTATCTGACCCAATTCTTCTACTATCCCGCTCTCGGCACCGCCATGCTCATCGTCCTTTGGCTCGCAACATTCTGGCTGGCCAAATGCTCATTCCGCATAGCCGACGAATGGAGCTTCCTGCTCCTCATCCCACTGGCAGCCCTCCTTTGCAGCGACATACAGCTGGGCTATTGGGCCTATGTCCTCGTCTCCACCGACTATCTCTTCTGCCATCCCCTTGGACTGCTGGCAGCACTCATTCTCTCCTTACCCTTCTGGCAACTCCTGCCAGTCAGGGACAGCATCCGGCGCACCATCGCCCTCATCTGGATACCACTCTCGGCAGCGCTCTTCTACTATCCCCTCGGCATCTATGCCCTCCTGGCAGCCGCCATCGTGGCAGCTCGCACCATCAGCAGCCTCAAGGCCCTGCCACTCTCCCTGCTCCTTCTGGGCCTCACCATTGGGCTCGTGCCCCTGTTGGAGACATCCGGCACTACCCTCATTCGCCCCGACCAGCCTTGGATGTGCGGCTTCCACAAGTTCGAGCTCGACACCTTGCGCGACTATTCGCTCGAGCTTCCCTTCTATCTCGTCCTCATCGTCCCCGTCCTCTTCCCCTTCTTCAGTAAGTTGCCGACGAAACGGCTCCTCCACAGCCAGGGACTGATGCTCCTCACAGCCATCGCCATGATACTTTGCCTTCAGGCACGCGACTTCACCGACTATAACTTCCATGCCGAGCTGCGCATGCAGCGTGGGGTGGAGGAATGCCGGTGGAACGATGTCCTTGCCGAAGCAGCCCGCGTTGCCGGTCCCGTCACACGCGAGATGGTCATGCTGCGCAACATCGCCCTCATCAATCGCGGCGAGCTGTGCTCCAAGTGCTTTACATATAATAACGAGAGCATACCGCCAGCCACCGTCAGCGACTCCATTCACATCCGCATCTGCGACCAGGCAGGCGACCTCATCTACTACAACTTCGGCGAGACCGTCTTTGCCATCCGTCGCGCCATCGAGCGTTGCATGCACTATGGCTACTCCTACTACACCCTGCGCATGCTCACCCAATGCGCCCTCGTCAACGGCGAAGCCGACAATGCCCGCAAGTATCTGCGACTGCTCAGCCTCTCCACCTTCCAAAAGAAATGGGCTTCCGAGATACTTCGCCTCATGGCCGACGAGAAGCTCATGCTGCAGGACGAGCGATTCCGCATGCCCCGCAGACTCTACAACGAAGGCTCCGAACTCGTTGGCACCGACGACAAATACGTCGAGCTGACCATCATGAAGAAGTGGATGTACACCATCACCAACGACCCTGTGGCACAGGAGGTTGCCCTTGGCTGCGCCATGATGATGCGCGACCGCAAGTGCTTCTGGTCGCAAGTGCAGCAGCACTACAACATCAACCCCCAAGCACTCTTCCCCATACATGTTCAGGAGGCCATGCTCTTCGAGGTCTACGAGCTGAACACACAAGGTGTGAACCTCTCCTTCGTCAAGTTCGACGAGCGCGTCGTAGAGCGCTACAAGGCATTCATCTCCAGCATGAAACTCTATGCCAACCAAGGCATGAACGAGAAACAGATGGGCAAGGCACTGCGTCCCGAGTTCGGCGACACCTATATGTGGGACTACTGCGCCCTGCGGGAAGTGCAGACAAACTGAAGAAAGGGTGTAAATATCGCCTTCGGCAAAGTGAAAAGTGAATAGTGAAAAGTGAAAAATCAAAGTTACATGCTTCGCAAGTGGAAACTGAAAATATGAATAAGGTTGCAAGATATATTGGAATGGGATTTTCATCGTTTCATTGTCTCCTCGTTGGGTTCGTGATGTTGCTCTTGTTGGGTTGCGGAGGGGCGTCCATACCCTCTTCATACACACAATCGGATGCCGAGCCCGATATATGGCCCGACTACCGAAACGTCACCGTTCCCCCCAACATCGCACCCCTCAACTTCCTCGTGGACAGCGTCGACGATGTCGTGGCCTCGTTCCCCTCGCTCGTCTGTGGCGGCGATGCAAATAAGGTGCAGATTCCCGAGGACGACTGGCACAACATGCTCGCCGATGCTCGAGGCAAAAGCATACCCGTCAAAGTCTTCACCAAAAAGAACGGCGAGTGGACGGCTTACAAACCCTTCAACATCCATGTGGCAGACGAGGACATCGACCCCTACGTCTCCTACCGCGTGCTGCCACCCACCTTCGTCGGCTTCGACGAGCTATCCATCCGACCGCGCAACCTCACAAACTTCCAGGAGACAACCATCTACAACAACCGCCTCATCACCGAAGGACTCGAGGGACAATGCATCAACTGCCACTCCTATCAGAACTACGGCACCGACAACATGATGTTCCACATGCGACTCCAGCACCCGGGCACCATGATTGTCAGCGACGGACAGCTCATCTTCGTCAACCTCAAGACGAGTAACATGATATCGGCAGCTGCCTACAACGCCTGGCACCCCTCGCTCCCCATCATCGCCTTCAGCACCGACCACACCATGCAGAGCTTCCACACACGCGACATCACCAAGGTCGAAGTCATGGAGTCGGCCAGCGACATCGTCATCTACGACGTCAAGCAGAACCGCGTGCAAGTTGTCCTCAGCGACTCCACCGAGATGGAGCTCTTCCCCTCCTGGAGCCCCAATGGAAAGTGGCTCTACTACTGCTCCGCCCACCACGAGTACAAAGGCAAGTACGAGGACACCGACGAACTTCTGGCCGAGTACCGAACCTTGAAGTACAGCCTCTACCGCCTCTCCTTCGATGCCGCCACCATGACCTTCGGAGAGCCGGAACTCATCTACGATGCTGCCGGCAAGGATCGCAGCGCCGTACAGCCACGCGTCTCACAGGATGGCCGCTATGTCCTCTTTGCCGAAGGGCCCTGGGGACTCTTCCACATCTGGCATCCCACAGCCGACATCCTCATGCTCGACATGCAGACCCGTCAGCTTGTCCCCACCGACGCGATGAACAGCTCCCGTGCCGAGAGCTATCCCTCCTTCTCCTCCAACGACCGCTGGGTGCTCTTCGAGAGCCGCCGCGACGATGGCAACTACACCCGCACCTATCTCGCTTACTTCGACCGCCAGGGCCATCTGCACAAAGCCTTCCTGGTGCCCCAGCGCGATCCCGAGTATTTCCGTCTCTTCCTGCGCAGCTGGAGCCGTCCCGAGCTCATGAAGGAGCCCGTCCGCATCACACCCCGCCAGTTCCGCGACAAAGCCCTCACCGACCCCATCAAGGTCAACGAGTAACCCCCTCTGCCTGCAAACGCACCCATTCCGCAGGCAGAGACTCTACCCATCCCTTCGCTGCAAAGTTCGTCCCCGCACACGACATAGTATAAAAGAGAGAATAAATTGTTTTTTGCATATATAAAGCCGCCCGTCTGTGAAGATAGGCGGCTTTTTCTTGTGGCATCCGGCAAAATCCGTTTAATCCGTTGTCGGTATTACGAAACATTCTTATCAGTACAGTACTTTCTTGCCGTTGATGATGTTGATGCCTTGGCGGGGGGAGCTGAGCCGTTGGGCGGAGAGATTGTAGATGCCGCTGGGGGATGTCTGCGATGCTACGGGGCGTTTCGCGTCTGTCGGGATGGGACGTATGCCTGTCAGACCAAGGTCGATGTATTGGCCGCCGCCTTTGTTGGTGCATTCGATGGCTATCACATTGTTGGCGTCGGGCGTCAGAGCATCCAATGCCTCCGGACTGAAGGTGATGTTCTTGTATGCGGTGAGGTAGTCGCTCTCCTGGAACGCCACGACACCGTTGAAATAGACGGTGACATTCTCGTCGTGATGAATCCTGCCTTCGATGGCCTTCATCTGCTCGGGGGTGAAGCCGGTGAGGTCGAGACGGTAGCGCAGGCGTATGACGGCGTTCGTCCAAGCGGTGTTGATGTAGCTACCGGGCGGGTTGCTGCCACCGAAGCCGGAGAGTCCCTCCTTCCATCCCGTCTCGGCATAGTCTTGCGTGGTCCAGGCGGTTGTGGTGGCTGTACTGGAGGATGTCTGGTACTTCCATGTTTGTGGCTCTGTCTCGGCTGTCGGGAGGAGCTCGCATTCCTCGTAGCTATACTCATCGAGCAGCTTGCTGAGTTCCTCCATGCTGATTATCAGCACGGAGCTTGTCTCTGCTCCTTCGGGCAAGAGGAGCTCGTTCTCGTCGCATGGATACCATTTGCCAGCGGCGATGTCACCGGTGCGACTCATGGTCTGTCCGCTGTCGTTCGTGGGATAGCCAAACAGGAACCAGCCTGTCCCGTCGAAGGCTGGGAAGGTCTGCGGGGCGCGTGTCTTGGGTATCTGCGAGCTGAAGATGCGTTGGGGCTCGGTGAAGCTGGAAGATGTTCTGAGGGCGCTGGCTTGCATCTGGCAGAGGTTGCGGTCGGAGTTATAGAAGATGGCGGTGTAGTTGTCGCCGGTCTTCTCGATGTGCATGTCGTGGACGGAGTAGCTTGTGGAGTAGAGGAGGCGTGGGGTGGTGAAGCGTTTCCAGTCCTTCGTGCTGGAGAGGTAGATATTGCTCCTGTCGGAACTCTTGGCACTCCAGTAGATATAATATGATGATGAAGCATCGTCGAAAATCCATTCGGGCGATTCGGCCTGGCTCGTTTCATTTGTCGACGGCTTGACGAGTATGTTCCCGTTGTCGCCGAGCTGCCAGTTGATGAGGTCGTCGCTTTGCAGATGGTAGAATCCGGGCTTGCTGTTGTCGGCCATGCCTGCCACCAGATGGAAGACGTCTTTTCCGTCAGTCTGTGTTCGGCGAATGAAGGGTGCTGCCATTTCCAAGTCGGCATACTCTCCCTTCATGACGTTTCGGCCGGCATTGATGGTGTTCCACTTGGCTCCGTCCAGGCTGTAGGCGTAATGCAGTCGCTTGCTGGTAGGCATGGTATAGGTCATCAGATAGGCTTTGTCGCTTGTGCTTGCGAACGCGGGCACGGGTGTCTTCTCCGGCATCGGGGAAACCTGCAGCTCGGCATTGGGGGTGTAGTTGAGCAGCTTCAGTCCGCAGTCGATGAACTGTCCGCCTGTGTTTTGCTTGCAATGAATGGCAAAGACGTTGTCCGAGCCGTCGGTCTTGAGGGCTTGTAGCGCTTGCGGCAACAGCGGCCATGTCTCGTACTTGGTGTTGTAGCCGGTCATCTTGGCGGCAAGCATGCCATTGATGTATATCTCGGCATCTTCGTCGTGGAAGAGCCAGAGGCGCAGTTCATGCAGCTTGCTTGCATCGAAATTGTTGATTTGGAAGGTGCGTCGTATCCAGATGTCGCTGCTGGACCATGCTGTTCTTCCGTTGCCGCCGAAGCCCGATTGTCCTGTCTTCCAGCTTGTGGCGTCGAAGTCTGTGGCAAACCATTGGCCGGAAGGCTCGGTGGTGGTGTACTTCCATTGTATGCCGGACTTCTCGTCGCCAGCTGGCACGACGGTTGTGGTGTTCTTCAACCGGCTGTTGATGGTGCGCTGAATCTTGGCTTTCATGCCGGCTTGCTGCTCGGGCGATACCTTCAGGACTTTGCGGTCGTAGGTGAGGAGGCCGTTGCACTCCTGCTCCACATCGGTTATCTGTGTGTAGACCGACATCCAAAGTCCCTTCTCCTTCTGCAACTCCTGCAGGCGGTCGGTGTAGCGGTCGTAGAGATTGGTGTAGGTGTCGGCGTCGTCAACCGTGGTGTAGTTCACGTCGGAGCCTGCCCACATGTGATTCTTGATGAAGAGATTGATGCCTCCGAACTCGCCGCATGAGGCTACGCGCTCGTTCACGGGATTTGTGGCAGCCCCCGGGCTGGGGTAGGAGTGGACATCGAGGAAGTCGCCCATCTCGACATCGACCCATCCTGTCACGGCATGAACGAAGCGACCAGGGTCGTGATTGGCATTCATGACGCCGTTGACTGCTCGTCGTGTATGCGCCATGCCTTGTTCGGGGTACTGTCCCCAGCCTTCGTTCCATACCACCCAAGCACCGATGCAGGGATGGTGGCGTGTGGCATTGATGACGGCTTCGTTCTCGCGGTAGAAGTTCTGCATGCCGTAGTCGAAGGTGCCGATGGCTCCGCCTCCACAGCCCGAAGGCATGTCCTGCCAAACGACCAGGCCGTGGCGGTCGCACCATTCGAACCAGAGGTCGTTCTCCACCTTGATGTGCTTGCGCACCATATTCATGCCGAAGTCCTTGATTGTCTGCAGGTCGAAGACCATGGCCTCGTAGGATGGAGGTGTGAGCAGTCCGTCGGGCCACCAGCCCTGGTCGAGCGGGCCATAGAGATAGAGAGGCTGATTGTTGAGCAGGATGCATGGATGCCCTTCGGCCATTCCGCGCGAGAACTTCCGCATGCCGAAGTATCCGCTCACCTTGTCGGTTTCTTCCCCTTCCGCGTTCAGTGTAATGTCGAGGTTGTAGAGGTTTGGTTCGTCGGGGCTCCACAGCTTGGCCGACGGTATGGTGAGGGTGAATGTGTGGTCCGATGGTCCTGTCTGCTCGACGATTGTTGTGTTGCCGTCCTTTACGGTCAGGGTCACGGAGCAAGGAGCGGAGGTGTTCACCTTGACGGAAACGGTGGAGTTGTCGATGTCGGGTATCGGCTCGTAGCTCTTTACGTAAGTAGGGCTGACGGGTTCGAGCCATACTGTTTGCCAGATGCCGCTGTTGGGTGTGTACCAGATGCCTCCGGGCGAGACGCTTTGCTTGCCGTTGGGCTGTCCGCCATTGGTGGGGTCCCATACGGCCACTTGCAGCTCCTGCTCGGCATTCTCCCGAAGGAAAGGTGTGATGTCGAAGGCGAAGGGGTCGGAACCGCCGTCGTGTGTTCCAGCCAGCTGACCGTTCACATAAACGTAGCAACGCCAGTCCACGGCACCAAAATGCAGCAGGATATTCTTGCCGCTGAAGGCTTCGGGGAGGGTGAAAGTCCTGCGATACATGAAAGTGGCTTTCCTGTTGGAAGAGTAGCTCTTGTCCATGATGCCGGAGAGAGCCGACTCGATGGGGAACGGCACCAGTATTGCTTTCGAGAAGGCCGAGGCACGAGTTTCGTAGTTGTAGTTGATGGCGGCGCGCTTGAAGTACTGCCATACGCCATTCAGGTTCATCCAGTCCTGCCTTTTCATGGAGGGACGCGGGTATTCCGCCCAAACGTTTTCTTGTGTCAGCTGTTCGCCCCAAGGTGTCATGACGGGAGCGGTCTGCTTCGTCCATGAGCTCTGAGCACAGGAACTTTCTGCGATGGTTAGCATGGCAGCGATGGCTATCATGCTGTGTCTGATGGTCTTTCTCATGATTCGTTATATGAAGGGTTATGCTGTTTGAACGTGTTTGCCTGGTTCAGATGCTGGGAAACTCGGTGTCCTCCTCGTCGCTCGATGTGTCGGGCTCAATGGTGTAGCTGCCGTCGGGACCGATGGTAAGGATGAATGGGCAGGACATGTCGCTATCGGGATAGCTGACGCAGGTGTTGAAGTAGAGCTTGCCTTCTTCGGCTCGGTTGAAGCGCATGCCGTCCATGAGGCCGTACTTGCGGAACTCAGCGGGGAGCAGACTGCGGAAGTCGGCTTTGGTGAAGGTGTGGGAGAAGAGTGTGTTGCCGTCCTTTGTGATAGTCAGCCAGAAGCGGTTGTCCTTGTACTTCACGCCGTCTTCGTCGACGATGACGGAGAGCGAGTCGTCGGGATGGCTGGTGATGGCATAGACTACCTTGTGACTGCCTTGCATGAGCGAGTCGGTGTAGTTGTAGTCGGGCAAGCTGTGAATCATGTCGGCGGCTTCTTCCGTCGGGGTCAGGACATTCTTTTGGTTGTTTCCCTTCTGGCCGCAGGATGCAACGAGCATGAGCGAAAGGGCGGCAGGAAGGAGCAGGGATATGTGTTTCTTCATTTTTCTGGTGTATTTTGTGGTGTTATGTCATGTTAATCTTCAAGTTCAGTTTCAGGTAGTAGTTGCCGTTCTCGCGTTCCAGATAGCCGTACTTGTCTTCGTCGGGGAGCGTCTTTACCAGCCTTGCATGCGCAAGCAGGTAGTCGCTGAAGGTTTGTTCGTCGGCACGAAGGAAGGCCGCGAGGGTGCCGTTCTCGTCTGTCATGAGATAGCCTCCGACGGCACTTGCCCTCCCGTTCCAGATGACTTGTGGGCGAAGTCCCCAGGCAGTGGCGAGCAGCAGTTGCCGGACTTTGTACTGGTAGAAGCCGTGTTTCTGCAGGAGCTCTTCCTTCATCTTCAGCGGGTTCTTCTCGTCGAGCATCTTCACGAGTTCGGTGAGGCGGCTTGTCCCGTCGAGGTGGAGCGTCATGAGCATGGCGGCTATGATTCGCGGCAAGTTGGTGTCGAGCATGAGCAGATTGCTGCGGAACACTTTATCGGCCACGTCGCAATAGCGCAAGATGCCGCCCTGACTTTGTATGTAGAGGATGCGCCGTGCCACTTCGGCCACATTCTCGGGCTGGTCCGTATGGTTGATTTTGCTTACTGCCGGTTGGGAGAAGCGCACGCCACTCTGTTCGTATTTGATGTTGGCTCCGCGTCCGCCGACAAACAGGGGCGGATTGCTGCAGAGGCGGCTGTGCAGTCGCATGCCAATCGGTGGGGCATCGGGGTGCCAGAGCGTCAGGTGGAGGTCGGTGCGGTCGTCGGTCTGAGCCTCCATGTCGTAGATGGCAAGTGCATCGAGGAAGCCTTCAAGCTCTGTGATGTCGATGGTCTCGCTGCCTTGTTGCTTCAATTGTGAGAGCAGCCATTCGGCAGCGGCTGCAAAGTCCTCGCGTGGAAAGCGGACATCCATTGCCGTTCCCTGGATGTGTACTTCCTTTTCCTCGATGGCGTAGAGCCGTTGTCCGTCGTGTTCGTGCCTGCGCACCGCAAACACAGGTATTTCACTATCAGTCTTGCCCAGCGCATTGGCCCGGCCGATGCTTCCGCTTGCCAAAAGGGAGAAGAAGGTGTATAGTTCGTTTGCTTCGCGCCTTGTAGCTTCTGTCATAGGGTTCGCTTTTGTGGTTGAGTTCGGATGCTGTGCTGTTCTGCCTGATTATTACTCGATGTAGTAAACGAGTTCGCCGCCTTTCTTCAGCTCCTTGACGGAGATGCGGTAGTCGGGAAGCGTTTTCCCATTCCATGTGACACGCTTGCATTTACCATTTACCCTTTTACCATTTACCATTTTCTGGCTTTGTCCTTCTTTGCGGATGACGACGGTGGTCTGCTGGTCGGCTCCGAGGTGAAGTGTCACCTTGTCGAAGAGTGGGGGGAAGAGCTCATAGACAGCTTCGCCGACGATGAGGGGGTACATGCCGATGCTGGCAAAGACGTACCAAGCACTCATGGCACCATCGTCCTCGTCCATCTCCGGAGCATAGCCTCGTGGTGCATTAGCAAAGGCACAACCGACCCATGGTATGGGATAGGCATCGTTACCGCCATAACGGTGAGTTACCACCTCTGTTGCCAAGGGGCAGACCGTGAGTCCTGTTTTCGCAGGCATTCCTAAACGGGCAAAGAGGAAGGGAACATGAATGTCCGGCTCATTTCCCTGATTATACAATTCATTTTCGAAGAAAGTAACCAACTCTTGCCCCAGTTCCTTCTTTCCAACCATATTTATCATGCGGTCCAGGAACATAGGAGCGCCCCAACGATACTGCCA
>CADCCR010000052.1 GCA_902799985.1 uncultured Bacteroidales bacterium
CCCGAGGGGAGGCTTCCTTTGCGGCGACATTCACTCCCCCTCGGGGGAGACGGAGAGGGGTCGCTTTCGGAAGCGCCTCGTGCTTATTTCGGAAGCGCCCTGCGCTTAAACAGGAAGCGCCTCGCGCTTATTTGGGAAGCACGAGGCGCTTATCTGCGTTACCGCCTGCGGCGGGATTGTCTTTCAAACGGTATTCTCTCTGACTTGACGCGCCGAGAGGTAGGGCTCAACTAATTCTCCTCGGGGACGAAGCCTGAGCTGGGCTCGTCGAAGACGGGGCCGTAGCTCTCCAAGCCGTACATGCGAAGCATTTCCTTGGAGGGATAGATATCTATAGGCATCGGCACGAACTTAGGCGGTGTATAGCCTCCGACATTCTCCTTCTTGTATTGTGCCATCTGCGCACCGGGGAATACCAGACGGAAGTCGATGGTCTTCAGGATTTCACGTTTGTTGGGAATCTTGAGTTTGCCGTCGATGGAGCCACCATTACCCCACGGATTGCGCATCACGAACTTAAAGTCGGCATCCTCGTCGGGGTACATAACAGTGAAGGCATGACCTGTAATGGTCTCCAATTCGCCGCACATGAGGCCGCCCACGTTGAAGCCGCCCACACTGATCATGCCGTTGCTCAGAGCATAATCCACAACGAGGTCGAACTCGGAGTTGTAGAGTTTGTCGGGCGAGAAGCTGTAGCTGTCGCCGTTGCCCGTGAAGGGAGGTGCAGCATGCTCTGTGCCGATGCCGCCTATCTTGTTGCACTTGAAGCGGGTCTCCCACTTCATCAGAGCCTTCTCCATGATGGTCGACCAGCAGGCCTTGTCGTTCTTGCTGGATACTTGGCCGTTCATCATCTTGTTATCGACGACGACATCGATGGGATTGCCCTTGGGGTCGAACATGTTCACAGTGTAGTTGTTGCCGTCCTTATGTATGATTGTCTTTATCCATTCGGGATAGAGATAAGCGAAGGAAGCAAACACGGCACACATGCAGCAGTCGCCGATGGAGTGCTGGTTGATATCTGCAGGTACAGGAGAGCCGAAGGGATAGAGGGTGATTGTCTTAGCAGTCCATGATCCGCTCAGCCCGTGCCAGCTCAGGTCGGGCTGGTTGTTGGGGTTGGCCAGCCAGGCTCTGTCCTCGTCGGTGGCAGCAGCGAAGCTCTCGAAGTGCCTTCCCATCGGTGTAATCTGGGAAACAGAAGAACCGCCCTTGATGCCGCCGTTCCAAAGTTTCTCGGCATCGGTGTAGATGGTGGCACGTGTGGGATAGCTGACGAAGGTGGTTGCCACGGTGGCAGCTTCCTTCGACTTGTAGAAGTAGTAGCGGCTCGTCCCTTGCTTGAGGATGAGAAGCTCGTCCTCGAGGGTGACAATCTGGTAAGTTGTCTTGACGGTGGAGCCTTCGCGCTGGGCGATGAAGGTCTGTCCGCCGCCGGCAGGACCGGCATACTCCAGGTCGTAGACCAACTCGGAAGCGTTCTTGATCCACTTCATCTTGGGGCCTGCGGTGAAGACCAGCACCTCGGTGCCGTTGTAGTGTGTCCTTGTGCCGGAGCCGTTGTTCAGGGCTTTCCATCCCAGATACCAAACGCCATCGAGTGTACCAGTCGGTGCACCTTCCACAATTTCAATGTAGCTGATTTTGTCCAAATCGCAGGAAAGGACGCTCTTGTCGGTGAGCGTGATGTCCAGTCGTTGCTGCGCCATGGCAGCAGAGCATAGTGCCAGCATCAGCAGCAGAGAGCTCAAAATACGTTTTGTTGTCATATAATATATATATATAATGTGTTGCTTTTCACTTTTCTCCGGACAAATTTAACAATATTTCTTCAAACTTCGACTATTCTGAACAAATATTTTTCACTATTTGCTTAATTGTCGCTGTCTGACAGCCTCGTAGAGCAAAATGGCGGCACTGACCGAGACGTTGAGCGAGTCCAAACGGCCCAACATAGGGATGCGGATGTGAGCATCGGCAGCACGACGCCACTGGTCGGTCAGTCCCGTGGCCTCCGTTCCCATCACAATTGCCGTCGGACCGGTCATCGGCGTATCGTAGTAGAGACTGGAGTCCTGCAACTGGGCGGTGAGTATGCGGATGCCTTTCTCCTTGAAGAAAGCGATGCAGTCCTCCGTGCTGCAAGCCACGCACGGCACGGTAAAGATGGCTCCGATGGAAGAGCGGATGAGGTTAGGGTTGTAGAGGTCAGTGAGGGGGTCGCACACCACGACGGCATCGGCTCCTGCAGCATCGGCACTTCGTAGCACGGCGCCCAGGTTGCCAGGCTTCTCCACGCTCTCGAGCACGACGATGAGTGGCGATGCGGAGAGCCGGAGGTCGGCGAGCGTCGTCTGTCGCGCTTCCACCTCTGCCACAATGCCTTCCGTGCCACCGCGATATGCGATGCGCTCGTAAACATTGGGGGAGACCCTCTCTAACTCCCCCTTAAAGGGGGAGAATACCCTCCCTTCAAGGGAGGGATGGGGAGGGTCTCCTATCTCCTCGCAGACGAAAGCTGTGCGAATCTTGAAGCCAGCAATGCTCCACCTCGCGCCGTCCCTCCACGACGAACAGGCCGTCCTTCCTACGTTGGGAGGACTTCTGCTGCAACAGGAGAAGGTGCTTGATGCGAGGGTTCTGTGTACTTGTTATCATTTCACTCTTCCCGTGTAGGCATCGATGCCTGAGGTGTCGATTGTCTGCGAGAAGAACGCCTCGGCAGCCTTGTCCTTGGCGCTGTTCCAGGGCTGCGGGCCATTAAGCTGAACCACCCAAAGCTTGAGCTGCTTCTTGTGCCAGTTCACCATACAATTCGTTCCCCAAGCACCACCATGGCCGAACCATTCGTTCTCGCCATCCTTCTTGGGCGCATTCAGGCCAAGAGAATAGCCACCGAGGTTGTCGGGACGAGTTGTGACGGCGAGGATGCTCTTCACGGTCTCCTCCTTGAGGATGCGCACACCGTTGTCGCCCACGCCAAGGTTCATGAGCATCTTGTAGAACTTCAGCTGGTCGTTGGCCGTTGTCCAGAGGCCCGCTCCGGCAGAGGCAAACACGTGACTGTCGTTATAGGGACGCTGTTCCCATCCGTTCTCCAGGCGATAGGTGGCAGGAGCGCCCTCGTGGGTGTCGTACATCTCCACCTGTGTCTTCAGCTGCTTGTCGGTGGGCCAGAACCAAGTGGACTTCATGCCGAGCGGGTCGAGCACCTCTTTCTTCAGGTAGTTCTCCCACTTCATGCCAGTGATGACCTCCACGATGGCAGCACCGATGTCGATGCCCGTATTGGAGTACATGTCGCGTGTGCCCGGCTCGAACATGATGGGAGAGCCAGCTGCGATGGAAGCCACCTGGCGAAGCGGCGCACCGCCCGACCAGCCGCCACCGCGCACGTCGCTGCGCTTGGCACTGCACTCGAAGGGGAAGCCGCCCGTGTGGTTCAGCACCATGCGCACGGTCAGCACATTCTTTGCCTTGTGCAGCGTCTTGATGCCGTCCTTGTCGCTGTCCTGCACCCAAAGTTCTTTGAACTCAGGCAGGTACTTCGACACAGGGTCGTCGAGCGAAAGCTTGCCTTCCTCCACGAGCTTGGCAATGGTCACGCCGCAGAAGCCTTTCGTCTGGGAACATTGCATGAAGACGTTGTCCAGGCGGATGGGACGCTTCTGCTCCACGTTGGCATAGCCGATGCAGCAGGTTTCCTGCACGCCGTTGTTGTAGAAGATGCTGATGGCGCCGGGCAGCTCGCCGCGGTCAACGTAAGGCTGCAACGCCTCGCGTGCAAAGTTTGTCTTGGAGTCGATGACTTTCTTCTGTGCCGAAGCAGAGAGGCAAAACGAGATTGCCAGAAGGAATAATAGTTTTTTCATTTCTTTGTTTGTTTAATATCAGTTTCTCCATGCAAAATTACACATTATTTATTATAAACCCAAGCATTTCGTATTTTTTATCACAGTCCTTCCCCTAAAAAGGACAAAAAAGGAATCTATCTGCTCATTGACAAAAGGACAAACACAGAGGAAGGTTAAAACAAAACGAAGAATCAAAAAAAAAGAACCCATTTCTTCCGCCATAAAGAAAAATTCCGTACCTTTGTCCGCATTGAATTGAGCGTTCATTCTAAGAGAGGACTCCATGAGAGAAGAGAACAAACGGATAGCGAAGAACACACTTATAGTCTATGCCAGACTGATAATCACCACATTATTGGGTCTGTTGTCTTCGCGCTTTGTGCTTGCAGCGCTGGGTGCTTCAGACTATGGACTGTACAATGTTGTGGGCGCCACCGTCATCATGTTTTCCTTCATCACGAGTGCCCTCTACAACACAACCACACGCTTCATCAACTACGAGCAAGGGAAAACCGACGGCAACGTCAATCGTGTTTTCAACATGAGCCTTGCCATTCATGTCTGCTTTGCAATCGTAGCGCTGTTAATATTGGAGTCGGGGGGCGTTTACTACATACATCATTACCTGAATGTGGCGGCGGGAAAAGAAGCGGACGCGATGTTTGTCTTCCAAGTTTCCACCGTCGTGACTTGCCTAAGCCTGATAAGCGTACCATTCAACAGCCTGTTCATCGTCTATGAAGATTTCCGCACCTTGGCAATCATCGACATACTGGGCGCAATAGCGAAGTTTGCATTGATACTGGCACTGCTGTATTATGGAGGGAATCTCCTGCGCTTCTATGCGCTGAGCATGGCGCTTGTCACAGCTTGCATGTCGCTCTCCTATTTCCTCCTGAGCCGCTGGAGATGGCCCGCCACCACCCGCCTCAATCCCATTAAGGACAAAAGCAAATACAAGGAAATCCTGACATACAACAACTACAGCCTGTTAGGTGCGGCAGCATTGATATTCAGGAATCAAGGCAGCAACATGGTCATCAACTACTTCTTCGGCACCATCGTCAACGCAGCCTACGCCATTTCCTATGCCGTGCAGAACTACGTCATCACCTTTGTCGGCAACTTCGACATAGCATCGGCTCCGCAAATCACGCAGAATGTCAGTCGCGGCGACATGGATAGGACGATATTCCTGACATCCTCCACTTGCAGGATATGCATACTTCTGACGTTGCTGTTGCTGTTCCCCATCTACTGCGAACTGCCCTACCTCCTACATCTGTGGCTAGGCGACAACGTACCGGAAGGAGCTGTCACGTTCTGCAAATGCACCCTGCTGGTGGCGCTGGCATCTGCCACGTCCGGCGGCGTAACCCAACTCATCCGGGGAACAGGACGGCTAAAGTGGTTCACCATACAATTCACCGTGCTCTATGTCCTGGCTCTCCTCGTTAGCATTGCTCTCTACAACGCAGGCTTCCCGCCATACACCGTCATCGTGGCATACTTCCTGGCCGACATCGCCAGCCGATGCCTCCAAATATTCCTGCTGCACCGGTACACAAACCTTGACATTAACAGCTTCGTACAGAAGTCTTATCTGCGACCTCTTGGCGTGTTCATCTGCGGCGTGGCGTATGTTCTGGTTTCAGAACATTTCAACATAGAGCACGACCTGTGGCACATAGCGAATTTCATGATAGCCATTCTGTTTATGGTCATATCCATTTATTGTGTTGGACTCTACAAGGAAGAAAGAGGCATCATCACATCTCACATAAAGCATTACATTACACGCGACAAAGGGAAATGAACTTTTCAAGAGTTATATATTATCTGCGCAACCCGCAGGAGCTTCAGTTTGTCCTGGCATTGAGATATCCAAAACTGTTTTCCGACAAGCAGTTCCTCAAAGTCATCTATCGCAAGCTTATGGGCTCGGAACTGAATCTGGAATGCCCCCAGACCTTCAGCGAAAAGCTGCAATGGCTCAAACTTTATGACCACAATCCCCAATACACGCAAATGGTCGACAAGTACGAAGCCAAGAAATACGTGGCGGACATCATCGGCGACGAGTACATCATCCCCACCTTGGCTGTGTACAACAGCACCGCTGAGATTGACCTTGATGCGCTGCCGGACAGGTTCGTCCTCAAATGCACCCACGACAGCGGCAGCGTTGCCATCTGCAAGGACAAGAAGACTTTCAATAGGGATGAAGCCTTTGCCATGCTTGAAAGAGGGCTGAAGAAGAATTATTTTTGGGAAAACCGAGAATGGCCCTACAAGAACGTAAAGCCCAGGATTATCGCTGAGACCTACATGGAGGACATCGGGACCGGAGAACTTCGCGACTACAAGTTCTTCTGTTTTGATGGAAAAGTCAAGGCGTTATTCATCGCCGAGGACAGGCAGGGAGACGAAGAAACGA
This sequence comes from uncultured Bacteroidales bacterium, assembly GCA_902799985.1. Taxonomy (GTDB): domain Bacteria; phylum Bacteroidota; class Bacteroidia; order Bacteroidales; family Bacteroidaceae; genus Physcousia. The sequence continues at coordinate 6,298 of CADCCR010000052.1, forward strand.
AGTTTGACTTCTTCGACGCGGACTTCCATCACCTGGACATCCGCAACGGCCACCCGAATGCAAATGTTCCTCCGGCAAAGCCTCTGTCGTTCGAGAAGATGAAGGAAATGGCCGAAAGACTGTCGCAAGGCATACCCCATCTGCGCGTGGACTTCTATGAGGCCAATGGCAAAATATACTTTGGCGAACTCACCTTCTCGCATTGGAGCGGCTTCACACCCTTCGAACCTGAAGAATGGGACCTGACATTCGGACAATGGCTAAAGCTCCCCTGCCCAAGGAGCGAGCATCCGAATCAGAAAGGCAAGGACACACTACACGTATGACAGGAAAAAGAAAATCCTATGAACAAGAAAGTAATATATACATGTTTGGTTGGCAACTATGACGTGTTGCGACAACCACTGGCAATCGACGAAAGCTATGACTACGTCTGCTTCTCGAATGACATAAAAGAGGACAGAGTCGGAGTCTGGCAGATACGTCCCATCCCCTTCGTACACGAAGACAAAGCCCGGCTGTCGCGCTACGTGAAGATACTGCCTCACAGGGCTCTTGAGGATTACGAATGGAGCTTGTGGATGGATGCCAACATCCAGATTACGGATAAGGAATTCTATGCGATACTGGACAGCAAGATGGCAGAAGGCGGAACGATATACCAGGTGAACCACTGCCTCCCGCCTTGCGACTGCACCTACGAGGAGATAAAGTTTGCCTACCTTTGCGGCTTATCAGGGTATCGCAAGACCGTCCGCCAGTACTGGCATCTGAAGAAGAACGGATTCCCCACCCACTGGGGACTGTTCGAAAACAACATCATACTGAGGAAGCACCTCGACCCGCAGGTGAGGAAAGTGTCGGAAGAATGGTGGACAGAATTCATGACATACACGAAGCGAGACCAGTTCAACCTCATGTACGTATACTGGAAGAACAACCTTAGGCCAGGATTGCTGTTACCGCCCGACTGCAACACACGCAATGTGGAGTACTTGAAGTGGCACTTCCACAAGGTCCAGCAGAAAGACACATTCATCTTCCGCCAGCGTCACCGCATAAGGAAATACTTGTCCTCTATCTTCAAAGTGCTCGACAGAATATGATATTGGCAGTAGTAGTCACCTACTTCCCCGGAAAGGAGCTTTCCCGGAACGTCAGCGCATACATCGACTGCGTAGACAAAGTGCTGATATGGGAGAACACACCTGCCGACCGGTGCAGGGAGTACAGGTTCATCAACCACGAGAAGGCAGAGTACCACGGGGACGGCACCAACAGCATATCCCACGCGCTGAACTACGCCTGGCAATACGCAAAGGCCGGCGGCTACGACCACCTGCTCACGATGGACCAGGACTCCTGCTTCAGGAACTTTTCCCATTACCTGAAACAGACGGTATTCAACGGGGATGCGCCGGAGGGAATATACACCCCGCCTGTCAAGGAAATGAACATAGAGCTCACACAGGACTTTGTGGAGATACCCCGGCCCATCACATCCGGGATGCTGATACCCGTAGCCCTGATAGACAGGATAGGAGGCTGGGACGAAGAGTTCAGGATTGATGGCGTGGACGACGAGTTCTGCCTGCACGCCCATTCGCTCGGCATCAAGGCTTATGCCGTGAAGGGCATCGAGATGCAGCACAGCCTGGGAATTCCCGAGACAAGAAAGTTCCTGGGACACACGCTGACGCTCAGGAACTACCCGCCCACCCGTCTCTACGGCATGTACCGCAACAACATCATCCTCGCAAGGAAATACCCGCAGTTCACGTACATCAGAAAGGATTTCAGGAACGGCCTCCTGAAACAGATTGTCATCATACTCCTGTTCGAAAGCAACAGGATGAGGAAGCTCACAGCCATCCTGCGAGGATGCTTCGCCGGGCTGACCAAACGACTGTGAAAGCAGAGGAACAAGACAAGCCCGCACAAACAAAACCGGAAGCAGCCGGACAGAATTGTCACTCGGCGCGTAACAAAACTTTTTCAAAGCCTTGGAAATATATTTCAAAGCCACTAAAATATATTTCCAAGGCTTTGAAATATATTTCCGTGCCACTGAAAAAGTTTTTATCCGCGGGGAGACGAATTTGCATTCCCTGCGAAAGCAATTTGTACCATTGGAACAAAGAAAGCCCTCGCGAGGGTTTAATCCCGCGAGGGCGTAACAAAGTGGAGCTGGAGGGGATTGAACCCTCGTCCAAACAGGGACATCCCAGGCTTTCTACACGCTTATTCCGGACTTCATTTTCGTGCACTGGCAAGACCCGGACCACCAACCACTGCCTTATTCTCTAAGAGCTTCATTCGGGGATAGAGACGTCTCCCCGGACTATTTCCGATTTTCCTGCACCGCTTTGCCAGACGCTTCGGAACAACAGCTTCTGAGCGATGTCTCGTCTCAGCACCTGGTGCCGAGATTAGGCCAGTAACCTACTGTGCTTCGGTTAGGCAGCGAGAGCGTAAGTGTTTTCGCCAATTAAATTGTCGGAAGTCAGAGATTAAAGAGAGCGGCCGCCAACTCTCTGCGTGCTTACACTGGCACCTCATCCTGCTGTCAAATCCAGTCAGCCCCGATGCGACGTGTCTAGTCTATTTGGCCGCAAAGGTACGAAGAAAATCGGAAACGGCAAACTTATTCAGGTTTTTTTTCAGTTCAAGGCACAAACACGCAATAAATTGGCAACTCCATACGTTATATATACATAAAATTATGTACCTTCGCGCCGGAAAAGCCATACCTGGCAGCCATGGGAACAAAACCGACTAATAAAAACACAGCAACAATACATGAAAAGATTTCTATTTGCCCTGATGCTGGCACTGTTTGCCGCAGGCCAGGCATCGGCACAGATGAGCGATGAAGATGTAATAGAATTCGCAAAGGAACAGCACGAAGCAGGCAAGAGCCCGACAGCCATTCTGCTGGAGCTACAGAAAAAAGGCGTGAAGAAGGACCAGCTTCTGCGCCTGAAGGCTCAATATGAATCAATGCAAAGCGAAGGCGGCCTGTCCATAGCCGATGCCAGCGCACCCGCAGGTGTCGGAGACCGCATGCGCCAGGCAAACGGCGGCACTCAGACGAGGGCTTCGGAGTCGGACGTTGCGCCTATCGTTAGCAAAACAGCCACAGGCGGCATGCAGATTTTCGGCCACGACATATTCCAAAACGACAAGCTTTCCTTCGAGCCGAACATGAACATTGCAACGCCGGCCAGCTACGTCCTCGGCCCGGGCGACGAAGTGCTGATTGACGTCTACGGCACATCGCAAAGCAGCAAGAAATATCCCGTGTCCCCCGAAGGAACCATCATCGTCGAGAAGATAGGCCCTGTCCATGTGTCCGGCCTGACCATCGACGAGGCTCAGGCTAAAGTAAGCGCCAAGATGGGACTGCACTATCAGGGTTCCAGCATCAAACTGACAGTTGGGCAGACACGCACGGTCGTCATCAACGTACTTGGCGAAGTAATCAATCCCGGCACCTACACCCTGTCGGCCTTCTCCACCGTCTTCAACGCACTCTACCTGGCAGGTGGCGTCACCGATATCGGCACCCTGCGAAACATCAAGGTGAGCCGAGGCGGTAAAATCGTTTCCAAGATTGACGTCTACGACTACATCGTCAATGGAAGGCTCTCGGGGAACATCATGCTGCAGGACAACGATGCCATCATCGTGGGCGCCTACGATGCACTCGTGCAGATTGATGGAACCGTCAAGCGCCCCATGTACTACGAGATGAAGGAGGGCGAAACGCTGAAGTCCTTGCTGGAATATGCCGGAGGATACAAAAGCGAAGCCAACAAGAGCGTCGTCAGCGTGGAACGCAAGACAGATAGCGGCCTTACCGTCCACACGGTGAACGAGTGGGACTTCGCCTCCTTTGTCATCCAGGACGGAGACTTCGTGGGAGTCAAGGGCATAATAGGCAGGTATCAGAACATGGTTCAGGTGACCGGTGCTGTGTTCTATCCTGGACACTACGAAATGTCGAACCAATGCAACAGCGTCCGAACCCTGGTGGAGAAAGCGGGCGGCATCAAGGAGAATGCCTTCACCGACCGCGTAGTGCTGTTCCGCATGAACGAGAACCGCAAACGCAAATCCATGAGCATCGACCTCACGAGCATTCTTTCCGGCAGCGCTCCCGACGTGATTCTGGAGAACGAAGACTCGCTGGCAATTGAATCCGACGAAGAAATCGTCAAGAACCGCAAGTACTATGTCTACGGTCCTATCGTCCGTCCGGGGTCCTATCAGTTCGTGGAAGGCATGACGCTGGAAGACGCCATTATCGCAGCGGGAGGCCTGAAGGAAGAGGCCCTGCTGGGCAACATCGAAGTTGCACGACGCCTGCAATACACCGACGAGAGCGACCCGACATTCAACAAGAAAGCAAAAATCTATACCTTCGAAGTTGAAAAAGGACTGCCGGTGAGGGAGGGACAAGGGTTCATTCTGAAGCCGTTCGATGTGATTACGGTAAAACGGGATCCCGAATATGCCGACGTAACCATGGTGCAAATCACCGGCGAAGTCAAGTATCCTGGCAACTATAGCCTTCGAAGCAGAGACGAACGCTTGAGCGACCTGATAGCACGCGCCGGCGGACTGACCGATGCCGGATTTGCCGAGGGAGCACGCTTCAGCCGCGCCCTGACACAAGAAGAAAGGGAACGAGCAACACAACTTCTCGAAATGGCTCACAGTGCCGACACCATCGACGTCAACAAAATCACTATCAAGAACAGATACTCCGTCGGCGTTGACCTTCCCACAGCAATGAGCAATCCCGGCGGTGACAAGGACATCATCCTTCGCAACGGCGACCAGATAGAGATTCCGCAGCGCAACAATACCGTACGCATCACAGGAGATGTGCTCTACCCCAACACCATACCCTTCATCGAGGGTAAGTCCCCCTCGTACTATATCAACCAGGCGGGAGGTGTCAGCAGCAGGGGACAACGCAGCAAGGCATTCATCATCTATGCCAACGGACAAGTGAGTCGCTTGAACCACGGTCGTGTCAGCACCCTCTCCACCATCGGAGCCATCCTCATCACCGCACTCAGGAGGTAAGTACATAAAAGCATTCAGTCACCTTACCACTTTGACCTATCAACAGGAAAGAAAATCATGGAAGAAAAGAAAGACAACATACTGGATTTGACGAAAATCGTTCCTTTGCTACTCAAGAAATGGAAACTGTATGCCGGGTGCATTGCAGGCGTCATCGTCTTTTCCCTCGCATTCGTGTTCACCATTCCACGCTACTACTCATGCCAGATAATGCTCGCCCCCGAAAGCAGCGGAGGAGGCATGAACTCCATCCTAAGTTCCTTCGGATTCGGAGAAGCAAACAGCACCGACGATGCCATCTCGCCCCACCTCTACCCGGACCTGATGGAATCGAAGGACTTCATCGTCTCCCTGTTCCCCGTCGAAATTACCACCAAGAACGGCGAACTGACTACATCATATTATGAGTACCTGCTGCACCACACAAAGAACCCCTGGTATCTGAAGCTCTTCGGGAAACTGCAGAAGATGATAAAACCGAAGAAAGAGAAGTTCACCGCAAGCGGAGTGGAAGGAAAAACAACCTCTCCTGCCTTCCTGCTGAGCGAGGACGAATACAACATCGCAAACATGGTGACCAGCAAGATACAGTGCAATTACGACAAGAAGACAGGCGTAGTGTCCGTTTCCGTGAACGACCAGGACCCGCTGGTCTGTGCACTGATTGCCGACACCGTCAGCAGAAAGCTGCAGGACTTTATCCTGGAATACCGCACGAAGAAAGCCCGCAATGACCTGGAGTATACACAGCGCATCTACGATCAGACAAAGGCGGAATATGAAGAGAGCAACGAAAACTACGTTGCCGCTGTGGATGCCAACTGGGACATCGTAAATGAGACGGCGAAAGCACGGCTGGAGGCTCTCTCCAATGACAAGACGCTGAAGTACCAAACCTTCTCCGCCACCTCGCAGAAGCTGGAGGCTGCCAAGGCAAAGCTGCAGGAAGCCATTCCCGTCACCACGATACTGCAAGGTGCATCCGTACCCCAGAAGCCGGCCGGACCGAAGCGGATGCTGATTACAATTGCCCTGATGTTCGTGGCATGCTTCATATGCTCCGTCTATATTCTTAACACAGACAGTAGCTGGAAAGGGCGACCGCAATAGTTGTTGAACATGGATATACTGATTCTGTCCGTCTTTGCCATTGTAGTTGTCCTTTCATTCATAGAGGACTACATGTCTGTATGGCAGAAGATGATTATCCTTTTCACCGTTGGCATTGCCTTGATATGTCTCTCCACATTCAAGCCGATGACGACCGCCGATGCCAGCAACTATGAGATATTCTTCTACAACAACGACGACACATTCATAGAGGTGTCCACGGAGCCGACCTACATATACATGAGTCGGCTCTATCTGTCGTTTGGACTCGGCATCACGGCCATCTTCTTTACATACGCCCTGCTGTCGATACCGCTGAAACTGGTACTGCTCTGGAAGATGACGACTCCCTATGTATTCACCGCCATGATAGTGTACGTAGGCGTCTATTTTCCGCTGCACGATGTTGTGCAGATACGTTGCGGCGTGGCTGTGGCTTTCGTCCTTCTGGCACTGATTCCATTGGCCGAGCGGCAATACCTCAAGGCCTACGCGCTACTGGTAGTTGCCACGCTATTCCACTATTCCAGCCTGGCCTTCCTGCCAATCTTTCTGGTGGGCAACATGAAGATAAACAAGTACTGGAAATACCTGCTTGCAGCAGCCATCCCCGTCTATATGCTGCTCTACCTTGCAGGCTTCAGCGCTTTCAGCCTCATACCCAAGTCGCTGATAGAAGGCAAACTGGACATCTACAAGGACATGAGCGATGCGGGTTACTGGGACAAGTATATACCATACAAGCAGATTCCTTTTCTGGCCGAGTTTGGGCTGCTATGCTTCTTCCTCTACTTCTACGACACAATAGAGAAGCATTGCAAATACGCCCACATACTCATTAAGGTGATTGCACTTGAGATAGGATACCTCTTCATGTTTGCAGAGGTCGAGGTGCTGGGCAACCGCCTTCACGAACTCTTCGGCATGTTCAATGTGCTGGCCTACACGCAATTGCTGTACATCATCAAACCACGTTATGCCGTCCGTATTGGCTTGGCGGCATTCTCGCTAATATATTATCTCGCACAAATGTACAACGAGGTTTATTTCCACTGAGAACCCCCTCACGATTATATTCAGACATGAAAGCACGACTCATACTAACATTCCTAAGTCTTCTGTCCCTGGTGCACATGGCAAAAGCAGACGGGCCGCAGGGATTTCCCATCATTGCCGACATCCTACATACCGATTTGTATGATGCCAAACGGTTCCGCGACATACACAAGGCTGGCTTCAATGCCTGTATGTGCAGATGCGACACACCCGAAAAGATGCAGGCTGCCCTGAGAAATGCCGAGAGGCACGACATGAAGGTAATCATGTTCAGCAACCAGTTCATCGACAATCCCGAAAAGAGCATCCCGCTTGTCATGAGGCACGAGGCTCTGTGGCAGTACCTGCTTGCCGACGAGCCTACCATGAAGAGATGGAAGAAGCTGAACGAAGTGCAGAAGCGCATCAAGAAGATTGATTCCAACGCCAGATGCTACATCAATCTGCTCCCCAACAGCAGCAAGGACGTGCTGAAGGCCATCGGGCTGGACAGCTACCCCGAATACCTGAAAGAGTTCAGCAAGATTGAGCAGCCGCAAATCTCCTACGACTTCTATCCCGTTCAAGGCAAATCCGTGATGAGCAACAAGTGGTATCCCATGCTGGACGATATCAGGAACGAAAGCCTCCGCACCGGCAAGCCCTTTTGGGCATACATCCTCTGCGTGCCGCATTTCGTCTATCCGATGCCTACCATCGGGCATCTGCGCCTGCAATGCTATGTCAATCTGGCTTACGGTGCACAGGGCATACTCTACTTCTCCTACTCCACCCCCCAGCCCACCGAGCAGTACGACTTCCACGACGGGCCACTGCTGCGCAACGGGCAGAAAGGCCGCACCTACAACACCGTCAAGAAGATGAACGCTGAGCTGAAGTCCGTGGCAAGCCTCTTCTGGCGAAGCAAAGTGACGCGCATCGAGCACCGCAAGTGCATTGACGGGAATGTCCTCGTCTCGCACTTCGAGAAAGACGGCAAACGCTACACCTGCTACGTCAATAAGAGCGCAGACAAAGACGTGACAATAGGCATACCAGCCGGCACCCACCTCCTGCGCATCCGCAAGAACATGGAGACCGAAACGGCAAAAGCAGCCTACACGCTCTCGGCCGGAGACATACTCATCTTCTGGGACAGATAAAGGGCCACCACACCTTCCGTAGGAGGAACAAACGATAAGAACCGAATGAAGAACTGCGTTGTAGTCATACCCATATATAAAGATGTACCCGCGCGAGAGGAATGTGCATCCGTCCGCCAGACCTTCCGTATGCTGGGGCGGCACGATATCGTCTTCGTCACACATGCCGGTTGTCGGCTCGACGCCTATCGGGAGATAGTCGAGGCAGAACGGGGCACTTTGCGCACAGAGCTGTTCGATGCCTGCTACTTCGACTCCACGGCCCACTACAGCGACCTCTGCTTCTCGGAGGAGTTTTACCTGCGCTTCAAGGACTACGAGTACATGCTCATCTGTCAGACCGACGCTTGGGTCTTCCGCGACGAGCTGGACTATTGGTGCGGAAGGGGCTACGACTATATCGGCGCCCCCATCTACTTCCCCTACAACAAAAAGCGATTCACCCGCATCTTCTACGGCATCGGCAACGGCGGATTCTGTCTGCGCAGAATCGGACACTGCCTCAGCATCATCCGTGCCGACCAGCACAAAGTTTTCCTCAAGCCCCGCATCCTCGCCAAGATATACTGGTACGGATTCCTCTACAACGAGGAGTACACCACGCACCCGCTGAAGCGACTGGGACTGCTGCCCCTGTTCATCGCCAAAGTGTTCGGCTTCCGCAACACCATAGCACAGTTCCGCAAGTCGGGCTGCGAGGAGGATGCCATCCTCTCCTTCTGGGCGCACAATGCCTGGGGGCTGACCTGCCGCGTGCCCGACGAGCTGGAGGCCGCACACTTCTCCATAGAGGTGCACCCCGAATACCTCTTCAACAAGATGGGCCGCAAACTGCCCTTCGGCTGCCATGCCTTCGGGAAGTGGGACTACGAAAGCTTCTGGAAGAAACACATTGAGATATGAATATCAAGTTCACCGTCATAACAGTCTGCTATAACGCCTCGGCCACCATCCGCGAGACCATAGCATCAGTCCTCGGCCAGACATACCCCGAGCTGGAATATATCGTCGTCGACGGCAAGAGCACCGACGGCACCGTGGAAGTGCTGGAAAGCATCGGCGACGCCAGAATGACATTCATCTCGGAAAAAGACACCGGAATCTACAACGCCATGAACAAGGGACTGAACATGGCAAGCGGCGACTACCTGATATTCCTCGGAGCCGACGACACATTCTTCGACCAAGGCGTATTGGAGAGGGTTGCCGCCAAGCTGACAGGCCACAGCGACGTGGTGTACGGCGACGTCATGCTGAAGACACGCCGCAGACTCTTCAACGGAGCCTTCACCCGCTGGACGTGGGGGCATCGCAACCTCTGCCACCAGAGCATCTTCTACCCGAAGACCATCTATGGCAGATACCCGTACGACGAGAGATACCGGAGCGTAGCCGACTGGGACTACAACCTGCGCCTGCTCGCCGACGGGACGAAGTTCACCTACATCGCAGAGACCATCTGCACCTACAACGATACCGACGGACTCAGCTCGAACACCAAGGACCGCTCCTTCCTGAAAGAGCGTCGGCAAAAAGTCTGTCAGGCCGTAGGCATCCTCCCCTACTGCTGGGGCATACTGCAACGCGCCAAGAGAAAGATAATGAGAGAGAAATGGTAAATGGTAAAGTTTTGTAGTTAAGTAGTTATCGCTTCGCTCGTCCTACGGACAGTAGTTAAGCCTATACCTATCCCTCTCCGAGGAGAGGGGGAAAAAATGGTAAATGGTAAATGATTAAATGATTAAATGGTTTCAGTCTGCATAGCAACATACAACGGAGAACATTATCTGCGCGAGCAGCTCGACAGCATTCTGGCACAGATAGGCAAAGAGGACGAAGTGGTCATCTCCGACGACAGCTCCACGGACGGGACTCTGGCTCTGATTGAGTCGTACCACGACCCGCGAATCCGAGTCCTGCATCACGACCCGAACCTCGTGACCACCACCTTCCCCCTGGACCGCCCCACACACAACTTCGAGAACGCCCTGCGACACGCCAAAGGCGACATCCTGTTCCTTGCCGACCAGGACGACGTGTCCACATGCGCAACGTCATCCACCCCTCCTATTTCAGCTACATAGGCATACACCAGGGAGTGTGGAGAAACTGGGCGAAAGCCACATACCTGGGATGCTGCATGGCCATGAGGAGAGAAGTCGTCCAGCGCGCCCTGCCATTCCCCAGCACCATGGTGGGGCACGACCTCTGGCTGGGCATGATAGCAGACAGATACTTCACCACCAAATTGGTGCGAAAGTCCCTCCTGCGCTACCGCAAACACACAAACAGCAAGACCACAAGCGGCGGGAAAAGCAAGAACACACTATGGTTCAAGATACACTACCGCCTGACAATACTAACGCAAATAGCGAAAATGTACATCTGAACACACAGACGCCACAGCAAACGCCACCCCCTCACCACCGAACAAACACACACACACAATGAAGATATTCTTCACCGATAACCGGCTCGGAGGACTCCTGGGCTTTCGCATCGACATCATCCGACACCTCGCCGACGCCGGACACGACGTCTGCCTCCTCGTGCCCCCTGCCACCGACAGCTGGGACAAAGTGGGAGAGCAGGTCCCCGCGGGCGTACGCGTCCTGGAAATCAACATGCAGCCCTCCGGCACCAACCCCCTGCGCGACCTGCTGCTCCTGGCCGATTATCTGCGCATCTACCGCAGGGAACGCCCCGACGTCGTCTTCAACTACACCATAAAGCCCAACATATACAGCAGCATAGCAGCCAAGATGTGCGGCAGCCGCGTGTACTGCATGCTGGCCGGATTGGGCTACATGTTCGAAGGCTCCGGACCACTGAAAGCCATCGGCCTCTGCCTCTACAAATACGGACTCAGCAAAGCCGACAGAGTCATGGTGCTCAACCGCATGAACTACCGCCTCATGCTCGCCGGCAGGATGACCAGCCCCTCCAAGCTCCTGCTCATGGAGGGAGGCGAAGGCGTCAACCTGCAGCGCTATGCCTACAAGCCAGCCGACTACAGCCGCGGGACAACCTTCCTGATGGTCTCCCGAATACTCTACGACAAAGGCTACTCCGAATACATCGAGGCCGCACGAATCGTCAAGACGCGCCACCCCGACACACGCTTCGAGCTCCTCGGCCCCCTGGCCTACGACAGTCCCATGGGAGTGCCGCAGGCCGTGTTCGAGAGGGACCGGCAGCAGGGCATCGTCCGATACCTCGGAGTCGCACCCATCGTCTGCGACATCGTCAGCAGGGCCGACATCGTCATCGTAGTGCCCAGCAAATATGGCGAGGGACTGAACCGCTCGCTCATGGAAGCCTGCGCCATTGGCCGACCCATCATCACCACCAACATACCGGGATGTCGGGAGACCGTCGAGGACGGGGCAAACGGATACCTCGTCCCAAAAGGAGATGTACAGTCTTTGGTCAGTGCCATGGAACGTTTCATCGAACTTAGTGAACAGGAGAAGTGCGCTATGGCCCGACACAGTCATGAAATAGCAACGGACAAGTTTGATATAAAGAAAGTCATTAAGATATACGATGAACTATTGGCTGAGGGGGATTGAGGATTGGGGATTGAGGATTGGGGATTGAGGATTATGAATTATGAATTAAGGAAAGCAGGTCGCCGCAGATTTCTTCTGCGCGTTTGACGCGGTTCCAGACGGTCTGTATCTTCGCATCCATCACCCGACCTATCTGTACGGGCTTCAAGCCTATCTTCAGCAGGCAAATCGTGTAGAGCAGTGGCTCGCGCAGACCGCCGTGCATCCGTTCCTGTACCGTCGCCAGGAACCCTGGATATAGAGTTTCTATCGCTACCATCAGTTCCTTCCATGAATTGGGCTTCAACATGGCCTTGCCCTGACTGACCTTGCGGAAATAGTCGATGATGTCCTCCGCCTTTTCCGTAGAATTGTTCAGGAGGGCAATACGCGTCAGTTCCCTGTTGACCTTCGTGCTTTGCTCCAAGTCGCTCAGGGTATGTTCAAACTGGACTTTCGATGCCTCTATCTTCTGTTCCGCATCGTTCAGCAGGAAGGCCAGACGGTCTATCTCCTGCTTCCTCTGCTCAAGTTCCTGTGTCCTTTGCTGTATCTCTTCCTTTCTGGATTTGAGCAACTTGTCCTTGCCGATGATTTCCTCCATGAACTTCTTCCGCTTGTGGCTGTAGAATGCCAGCAGCCCCATCACGATGCTTATCAGGGCGAGGCCTGCCGTGACGGAGACGAAGATGATGTGCTCATCCCTTCGCAAGATGGCTTCTTCTGCCTCTTTGTCGCGATGATAGATGTACTCGTCCCTTGCCCGCTGTGTCTGCTCGAAGGCACGCTGAGCGATGATGCTGTCATTGGTTTCATACAGGCGGCATCCCCATTGCGTAGCTGGCAGAAGTTCCCCCTTCTGCATATAGCATCGTTGCAGTCCGGCAGAGGCTTCATACCTTCCGACGATGCTTTTCTCCTTGTCGTAATAGGATCTGTAATGACGAATTGCCGAGTCCGTATTGCCCATATGTTCAAGATACCTGGCCAGGCAAATCTCATAGTTGTGAGGCCGCTGGCTTTTAGGCAACTGCTTTAGTTGCTGCAACAGGGTGTCAATCTTCTCGTAGTGATTGTAGTCGGAATAGATGGCCATCATATACGACAGGAAACGGCCATACTTTAGCGGGAAGCCCTCTGCATGGATAACCCTGTATGCCTGGTCGCAATACTGGAGGCAATGGAGGGTGTCGTTCAGATGATGATATGCCGATGCTGCATCCATCAGATAGCATCCCAGGTTCTGTCTGCTTCCGCCTTTTGCCAGCTCCACAGCCTGTAGAGCCATGCTGAGTTCCTCTTCGTAGATGAGCCCGAGCATGTAGATGTATCTCAACTGCGAAAGGCTGTTCTGCCATATCAGCGTGTCTGCCTCTTTGCTATGCCTTGCGATATCCACAGCAGTGAGGAAATGGCTCATGGCTCGTGGATAGTCTTTCAGGTCGCGATAGGCACTGCCCATGTAGTAGTAGGCGCGTTCTTTATCAATGGCATCCTGCCGCCCAGCGAAGTAGTTTAGGACTTGCCTTGCAGAATCAGGCGAAGAGGCAATGACATCGCATTTGTCGCGCAGACGAATCATCAGCAGATTGTACTTCTGCCGGACATACTCCGGGGCGTTCCTGACAGAATCCTTTAGCCTCTCAGCACGCTTTTGAGCCTCTGGCAAGGAGGTCTCGCATTGCTGCCACGTCTCCTCGATGCTTCCCAACAACTGCTGCCCATTGTCATTCCCTCTGCAAGAGATGAACAACCCCAGCAGACACAACGCTGCCACAAAACAGATAATTCTCTTTTTCATACTTCTTTCTTCAAACAACGGATTGAACGGATTTGACGGATTTACTTTCCCGTTGCTTTCCGCTGCAAAGTTACACCTTTTATACAAGACGAGCAAACAAATCCACTCCCAACAACTCCCAAATATGTTGCCCGACATATAAAACCTAATCAACGAATACTCAGCACTAAATTTTTTTCGCGAATTGGGAGTGGTTGGGAGTGAATTTATTTGGAGGAAATGCAAGAACCGCTTAACTTTGCACCCAGATTAGTTTACTTTTAAAACTATAATGCTATGAAAAAGTTATTTTCCTTTATCTTTTTGGCACTGCTGCCGATGGTGGCAAGTGCAACTGTCTATGATGCTTATGTTAACGGTATCTATTACAACCTTTCGGAAAATGAAGCGTACGTGTCCTACAAGGAATATGATTCCTACGCTAACCAATGCGTACCTGCCTACAGGGGGAATGTCGTCGTGCCTGCTTCCATCACATACAATGGCAAGACCTACAGCGTGACAAGAATAGGCGGTCATGCTTTTGCTGACTGTAAAGACCTGAAATCTGTCACCATACCTGAGAGCGTGACGAGCATTGGCTATGATGCTTTTGCAAACTGTAGTGGCTTGACTGCCATTACTATTCCGAGCAGAGTAACATATATCGGAGAATACGCTTTCTTCAATTGTAGCAACCTGGCTTCTATTACCATTCCTGGGAGCGTGAGAACAATGGGGGTTTTTGCATTCTGTGATTGCAGTAGTCTGGCCACTGTCACTATTCTGGACGGCATATCCTACATTGACGAGTCAACCTTCAAGTCGTGCTCCAGTCTGACCACTGTCAACCTTCCGAGCAGCATCACACGCATCTGCACCGAAGCCTTCAAAGATTGTTCCAGTTTGGCTTCCATTACTATTCCCGAGAGTGTAACAACCATTCAAAATGGCGCGTTCCGTGGTTGCAGTGCCTTGACCTCTGTCACCATCCCCGAAGGCGTTTCGGAAATCGCCAACCAGACATTTGCTGACTGTAGTGCTCTGACCACAGTCGCAATTCCAAGCACCATGACAGCCCTTAATTCCTGCGTTTTCCAGAACTGTAGCAGTTTGTCAGACATCTATTGTTATGCAGAAAATGTCCCAGGAACAAAAGGAGAGAGACACATTTGACGACACCCCCATCGCCACAGCCGCACTCCATGTTCCTATGGCTTCCTTAACAGCTTACCGCTCGACTGCACCTTGGAATGGCTTCGGCTCGGTTGTGTCTGTTGATGCTCCTCCCTCCAATATCATCTACTTTGCCGATGCCAATGTCAAGGCACTCTGTGTTGCCAACTGGGACACGGACAGCGACGGAGAGTTGAGCGAGGCCGAGGCTGCGGTTGTAACAGACTTGGGCGAAGTGTTCAAAGGGAATACGGCAATCACCGCGTTTGATGAATTGTGGTACTTCACGGGATTGACATCCATCAGGGATGAGGCTTTCCGTGAATGCGATGGCCTGACCTCTGTCATTATCCCCGAAAATGTGACAAACATTGGTTCGTCAGCCTTCAGTTTTTCCGGCTTGACCACTGTCACCATTCCTAATAGTGTGACAAACATCGAATCCAATGCCTTCTATGGATGCGAAAGCCTGACTTCTGCCACCATTTCTAACAATGTGACGTGCATCAACAGCGGAGTTTTTGGTGGCTGCACCGCTTTGACATCAATCACTCTTCCCGAAGGTATTCAGGAAATCGGCACTGGGGCATTTGGCAGTTGCAATGCCCTGACCACCGTTGTAATTCCGAGTTCTGTAACTTCCATCGGTTCCTACGCTTTCCAGGCTTGCAGCAGTCTGGCAACAATCCAATGCTATGCAGATAATGTGCCGGAAACAGAAGAACTCGCTTTTGAAAGTACACCTATCGCCTCTGCCAGACTTGAGGTGCCGGCAGGTTCTAAGGATTTGTACAAAACGACTCTGCCTTGGAGCGGTTTCGAGAACATTTGGGCACTAACAATAAAGGTTAACGAGACGACCTTCCCCGATATGAACTTCCGCAGATGGTTACACGACAC
Organism: uncultured Bacteroidales bacterium; assembly: GCA_902799985.1. Taxonomy (GTDB): domain Bacteria; phylum Bacteroidota; class Bacteroidia; order Bacteroidales; family Bacteroidaceae; genus Physcousia. The sequence continues at coordinate 22,107 of CADCCR010000052.1, forward strand.
GTCGTTTGGCTATGACTATAGGTTGAAGGAAGAAGAATTAATTGGTGTGGAGAGCATCAAAATAGGAAACTATGGCATTAAGAATTTGACAGGTATAGAGTTTTTCCCCGACCTGAAGAGTCTGGATTGCTCCCACAATAAGCTGACTGCGCTTGACCTGTCGGAATGTCCAGGGCTTGAGACAGTAAACTGCGCATTTAACAATCTTGCTTCGCTCAATATCTCGAAGAATACCTTGTTGACATCGCTGGATTGTTCCCGGAATAGTCCATTGACTGAACTGGATGTGTCGCAGAACACCGCACTGACATCGCTTGAATGTTCTTATTGCGCCCTGACCATGCTGGATGTGTCGCAGAATACCGCACTGACATCACTGAGCTGTAGAAGTAACAAAATGACCATGCTGGACATGTCGCCGAATACCAATCTGACATCGTTGAACTGTGGGGCTAACAAAAGTTTGACCATGCTGAACGTGTCGCAAAATGCTGCGCTGAAATCGCTGAGCTGTGAATCGAGCAATCTCTCTGAACTATATTTGCCAAAAGGCACGACATTGACATCGTTGAGCTGTCGCAACAACAAACTGACGACGCTTGACGTTTCGGGACTTTCTGCACTGCCTTCTTTAAACTGCAATAATAATGCATTAACTTCTATAGACATGTCGGGCTGTACTGCCCTGAAATCCCTGGACTGCTCTCAGAATAATATGACGACACTTAACATTATAGGGAATCCTGGACTGACTTACATAAACTGTTCAAGTAACAAGCTAACCTCTTTAGATATGTCTGGCTGGACAGCACTGACATCATTGAACTGCGGCTCCAACCAGCTGACAGCATTAGATGTGTCGAAGAATACTGCCCTGACAACGCTACAGTGTGGCTCCAACCAGCTGACATCGCTGAGCTTGTCGAATAACACCGCTCTGTATAGGCTGGAATGTAACAATAACAAATTGACGCGGCTTGATGTGTCGCAATGCGCCAATCTTCATGCGCTCTATTGCCAGCGGAATCAGATTAAGGATGCCGCCATGGATGCACTGGTGGAGAGTTTGCCGGACTTAACCGGAGACTTGTTTGTTATTTCCACAGAAGAGGACTGGCCAAGGGAGCAAAACGTGATAACCACCACACAGGTGGCGGCTGCCAACGCGAAGGGCTGGCAAACATACAGCTACGTCTATGCTTGGGATTTTGACGATTTGAGTCGCTACACTTGGGAGAAATACGCTGGCAGCAGGCCGAATACGGTTGTCGCCTACACCGCAGGAAAAATGGCAACAATCATCCTGCCAACGGCACCCGATGCCAGCAAAGGATGGTACTACAGGCTTGACCGCTGCGAGGCGAACAGGATTATCTTCGAGCAGGAGCTACAGCCCCAAGCACGTACGCCTTACGTCATTGTGCCAAAGGAGGACTTCACCATCGACCTCGGCGAATTTGACTTGTCGGGATTGAGCAGTGATACTGTTTCCGTCAAAGGCATTCACTTCATCGGCTCGTACATTAGCAGAGTGCTCCCCGCCTTTACGGTAGGGGAAGGATATTTCTATATTGACATCATCGACGCTACACCCGACTGCCTGATAGCCGAATTTGGCACAGGGAAGTCTGTCGTTGGCGCTCTGCGTGGCTATCTGATAGTGCATTGGGACGACCCCTACAACCCTGGCGGCACAAAGGGCCCACAGGAAAAGATGCAGATAGTGCTGAAAGACGATCCAGATGGAAGCCTCACCCCTGCCCCCTCTCCGAGGAGAGGGGAAATCTACGACCTCAGCGGCAGGAAAATTGTAAATAGTAAATTACCTCGAGGGATTTATATACAGAATGGCAGGAAATTCGTGAAGTAATAATAGAACCTTATGAACATCCCTGACTAGGCCGAAGTACCAGAATCAAGACCTCAGGAAGTACGTCAGTCAGGCAAAGCTTGGATGTTCGCGCACTATACGAAAAAGGGCGCGGACAACATGGTTGTTGCCTGACGTAGGCTGTCTTGAGCCTTGGTACACTACAACCTCATCCGCGCCCTCTTTTCAGAAAACTTGAGAAGAGGGCTTTTTATGAAATCATTCAAACTGATAATGCCTGCGCTCATGGCTGTGAGCCTGCTCGCGTTCTCTGCAACCGAAATAGACGGTATCTACGTATGGAAGGACGGCAATTATACCCGTTTCAATCTGAACGAGATTACCTTTTCCGACAATAAGATTCGCATTGCCGACACGACTATGAGCGTGGAAGCCATAGACAGCATCACCTTCACGAAGCCAACTGATGCTCCACGTTGCGTTGGTCTGCATTGCACGTCGCATTTAAGCCCATTTCTAACATTGATTTACCACATTGCGAGCTACAGCGACACTTTCATAACATTCCTTCTCAAAACACGACGTTGCAACCGTCTAACTTTCCGTAATTTTGTCCTCAGTGAACATAGCGATTATTGTTTGTACAACTTTATGTTTGAGCACTATAAAAGTACAACAATTTTCGCTAATCACCAAATTTTCAGACAACTAAATTTCGTCGAACTCACGTAAGTTTAAGCGTTAAAATGAAAGAAAAATCTTTTATCATAATTATTGCCCTGCTGTACATTGTTTTGGGGACAGCAGTCTGCCGAGCGCAGACGCTGGAGGAGGTTCTTGGTTACGGGCTTCCCGTCGTGGTAGTAAATACTGTGAACGGCGAAGAACCCACCTCAACCAGAATCGACCATCCTGCAGGATGCGTCGGGTCAAGCCTTACAGATGTCGTGCCAAAAGAAGGGCGGATGCAAATCTACAGAGCCGACACACTATGGTATGACAGTGGCGACTACGAGAAAGACAAGTCCGGGATGATAATCAAGCATCGTGGCAACACGTCGGCAGTCTTCTACCCAAACAAACCCTTCAAACTTACTCTTCAAAAGAAGGCTGACTTAGTAATGACCCCCTACGACGACGACACAGACAGAAGAAGCAAGCACTGGGTTCTCCTTAATAGTTCCTTTTCCCTGAATACGATTTATGGCTACTGGCTGGAGACTATGATTGACATGGAATTCCCAACGAGGGAGGAATTCGTCAACGTCGTCATCAACAACGACTATCGTGGAATTTACATTCTATCGGAGAATATAAAACGCGCCAACAATCGTGTGGATGTGGATGTAAATGGCGGTTATATCATCGAATTGAATGCATATCACTGGAAAGAAACTCTGTCTATCCCTTCGATTTTCACGCGTGTCCTGGCATGGACTTTCAAGTACCCGGAAGTTGATGACCTTACAGAGGAAATGGCAGAAGGAATAAGGAGTGACGTTGACCGACTGGAGAAGTCTGCCACCAGCCACGACTATTCTGAGGTGATAGACACCAAATCCGTAGCTCGTTGGACACTCTTGCAAGACATTTTGAGTACGCATGACCCTGCCGGCACCAACTTATTTGTCGCCAGGAAGAACAGGGATGCTTCCTCTCTGATGCGGATGCCCGTTGGATGGGATTTGGCATCATCAATGGAACACATCGACGTATGGTCCAGGACTCATATTGAACCTGGCATCTTCATTCGAAAACTATTTGACAATCAATTCTGCCAGGATTTCAGCATACAATTCATGAATGAATGGAAACGCGTCAAACAAGCTAAAGTGATGCAACGCATGGCAGAGGCATGTTTGGCTTTTCCCTCTACAAATCAAGGGCAAGGGTTGAAACTTTCTTATCCACATCATGCCAAGCGATGGGGTACAAAAGTTTACGATGTAGAAAAGATGTCAGAGGCTGGGGCCAAGTGGTTCACCGACAGGGAACAGCATATAGACTCCCTTATGCAGATACTCAGCGACGAAACGACCTCAATAAGGATGCCAAGAGAGAATCCGGCATCGAAGGCTGTCATTAGGAAAGAGATTCGCAATAATGGCATTTACATCATAAAGGACGGCAAGGCCTACTCCCCCGATGGGAGGAGGATAAGATAAGTTATATGACCTCCCACAATCGTACCCCATGTTATGAAAAAGCTATTTCTCTTCACTATAATATCTTTCTCCATATTCCTGGTATCCAATACTTGCCAAGCACAAACCCTTGAGGAAGCTCTCGGTTATGGCCTTCCAGTTGTAGTAGTAAACACAGTAAACGGTGAAGAGCCGACAGCCGAACGAGTGGTTGCCCCAGAGGGGTGCATGGGAAAGAGCATCATAAACGCCACAAAAGTGCCGGGACGCGTAAGGATATACAATCCCGGGGATGCAGAAAACCCCATCTTTGACAGCGAAGAATACGCCGAGAACATCAGCGGCATGACATTCAAAATTCGTGGCAACACCTCCGCCATGAGACCGAAGAATCCGTTCAAGATAAAGCTGCAGAAGAAGGCCGACATGCTGATGCGCGGCGACAAGAAATACAATGACAAGGATTGGGCACTAATCAGACCTACTGGTGGCAGCAAACATCTATGCCCCATAGTCACGATGATTGGCAACAAGACAACGGAGATACTCCGTGTCTGCGACTGGGTTCCTGCCTGCATGTATGTCAACCTCATTGTCAACGGTGACTTCCGCGGATTCTACCTATTGACGGAGACAGTCGAGCGGAACGACAAATGCAGAATCAATGTAGATGAGCAGACAGGCTACATTGCCGAGATAGACCCATACTGGTGGAACGGTGAGGTTAACTTCGTGGAAAGTCCAATCCTCAGAAATTCCTACAAGTTCACCTTCAAATATCCCGACAGCGACGATATCACACAGGAGCAGCTGGATGCCTTCAGAGAACACATCGAACTGCTCAATGCATCATTGACAGACGGCACATATCCGCTGTACATTGATGTGGAGAGTTGTGCCCGATGGCTCTTGGCTCACCAGCTTTTAGGTACACTCGACGCGGGAGGCAGCAACATGTTCATCATCCGCCGCGATGGTCAGTCGAAGCTGCAAATGGGTACGTTGTGGGATTTTGACTCGGCATTTCTCATTCAAGGCTCCTTTACGCCTATCATGTCCCTGCATTACTTCAGACGAATGCTGCAAGACAGCCCCAACAAGTTGCTGGCAAGCGAGATGTTCTGGATATGGGAGGCGGAAAAGGAAAGGATTATGACCGAGGTTTACGATTTCCTCGATTCGATGGCTGGTACGGACTTGGCTCTTGCCATTGACTATTCCACAAAGGCAAACCTCAACAGGTGGCCTGGCAACATGCTGGACGACATGAACACCACGGTCGAGAATCTCAGGCAATGGTTCTCGACAAGGGCTGAGGAGATTGACGCGTTGCTGGGGACGTTCTGCAGCGGTGACGGCATGGTCTCGGCCAAATCATCCTCTAAAGAGAAGTTCTTTAAGAAGATTGTTCAGGACAAGCATCTCTACATCGTCCGCGACGGGGAGACTTATTCCGTGGACGGGAGACAGATTCGGGGTGTGGAGAGCCTTCCCCCTATCTCCCGAGGTCGGGCACTTGGGGGAAGGTGAGCTGCTTCTTGTCGATGGTGGGCTGCTTGTCGGCTACGGTCTTCATGGTGACTGAGCTGCCTTTCGTCCATGGGCTGTAGGTCACTTTGCCGTCGCAGACGATGCCGACGCGAAGGGTGCGCTCCTTGCTTGCTGCCTTGCCATCCACTTGGCCGAGGCTGACGGTCAGCTGCTTGCCTTCGGTCGATGCCTGCAGCTTGTACTCGGCAAACTGGCCTTGCCGGTAGTCGAAGCCGTCGCCTGCATCTTCGTAGAGGCGGCCTTCTGCCCTACCCTCGCTGTCGGGATTGACAAGGAGCGTGAGGCTGTCGGTCTTCATCTCAACGGTGTTCTGGTAGAGGTTTGCCATCGGGATGATGGAGCCGGGACGTTGTGCCAGATAGGGCTGGAAGCCGTCGTCCTTGTCCTCGAGCGGCAGGATGTCCCAGTCGCCTGCTGGGAGGTTGGCATCACCTGCCCAGCGAGGGATGATAATCAAGTCGCCGCCAAGCATGAAGGCCTTCTCTTCGGCTCGCAGGCTCTTGTCCTTGGCGTCGGCCATGAAGACGGGACGCATCACGGGCATGCCGTCCTTGCTGGCCTCCTGGAAGAGGGTATAGACGTAGGGCATGAGACGGTAGCGGCGGTTGATAGCGGTGCGGCAGACGTCGAGGCACTCCTGGTCGAAGGCCCAAGGCTCTTGTGCTCGTCCGCCGTCGATGCAATGGTTGCGTACGAAGGGGAAATAGACGCCCACAGCTGTCCAGTTAGCCACGAGCTTCCCGTTGCTGTCGCCGCAGAAGCCGCCCATATCGGGGCCGTTGAAGGGCTGTCCGCTCAGGCCGAGCGTGATGGACATGGGGATGGAGAGCATGAACTGTTCCCAGTTGGAGTAGTTGTCGCCCGTCCAAGTGGCTGCGTATCGATGACCGCCGAGGAAGTTGCTTCGGCTCAGGATGAAGGGTCGCTTCGTGGGATTCGCGAGAAGGAGTCCCTGGCGGCTGGCGCGTACCATGTTCAAACCATATATATTATGGTAGCGCAAGTGTACGTCGGGCCGCAAGCCGTCGCCGCCCTGATGCATGTTCATGATGGGCATGGAGGAACGCGGCCCTTCGAAGACGGCCGGCTCGTTCATGTCGTTCCAGATGCCATCGACGCCTTGTGCCATGAAGGGAGGATAGAGTGTGCTCCACCAGGAACGCACCTCGGGACGCGTGAAGTCGGGGAAGTGGCAGTCACCCGGCCATACCTTGCCGACGTAGGCGTTGCCCTGTTCGTCGCGCACGGCATAGCCGTTCTCCATGAGCTGGTCGTCCACCCAATAGCCCTTCTGCACCTTGACACCCGGGTCAATCATATAGACGCTCTTGAAGTTCTTGCTGTGCAGATAGTCGTTGAGTGCCTTGGGCTGCGAGAACTCCTGCGGATGGAAGGTGAAAATCTTGTACTGGTCCATGTAGTGGATGTCCATCCAGATGACGTCGCTGGGTATCTTGTGGTAGCGGAGCGTGTCGGCTATCTCCTTGACGCGTGTGTCGGGATGGTAGCTGTAGCGGCATTGCTGGTAGCCAAGCGACCAGAGGGGCGGCATCTCCATCGTGCCGGTGAGGTTCACGAGTTCCTGCATGACCTCTTGCGGCGAGTTCTTCTCGATGATGACCATGCGGAAGGCGGGTCCCATGCTGCGGAAGACGACCTCGGTGTCGGTGGTCATCCAAGCCTGCCAGGTGTTGTCGGCGATGATGCCGAAGCTGGTGCCGTCGCTGCGAAGGCCGAGCACCCAGGGGTGACTCTGATAGAGGTGAGTGCCGTCGTCAACGCCATAACAGGGCGTATCGACGTTCCAGAACTCGATGGTCTTGCCGTTGCGACGCAGGGGTCCCCACACTTCGCCGCCTCCATAGAGGTCGGCATCGGCATCCACCTTGATGCGGACCACGCTCTTTCCCTCTTCCGTGGAGAAGACGGGACGCAGTTTCCACAAAGAACTGACCGGGCCTTGCGGAGCCAGCTCGCGAATGAAGATGGGCGACGGACTGTGTGCCGCTGCATCGTACTGAGCAGGATAAAAGACTGCGACATCCTCGGACGCCATGTAACTTTGCTGTGCCGAAACGTGGAGCAAGGAGCAGGGAGCAAGGAGCAAGAGGGCTTTGAACTTATTCATTTAGTTTTCTATTTAATGATTACTTTTCTGCCACCTATGATGTTCAGCCCACGCTGAGGTTTGCTGAGGCGCTGGCCAGCGAGGTTATATATCTCCCCTCTCCTCGGAGAGGGGTCGGGGGTGAGGCTGTCGATGCCGTCGGGCTCTTCCGAGCCGAGGTATTCTGCCTCGATGGTTTCCTCGAAGACATTGATGCGGATGCGGTAGTAGCCGTCTTTACTGATGGCCCACTTGTAATCCTCCGAGCCGTTGTACCAGACCTGCGAGGCGGTGAGGATGGAGGCGTCTTGCGTGAAGGGATGCAGCACCTTCGGGCTCCAGCCGTACTGCCCGTTTATCTTGAAGCGCTTGGGCTCCTGGTTGTAGCTGTAAGCCTTCAGCAGACCGGTCCACTCGAAGACGTTGGGGTCGCTCCAGCTCTGCTCCATCTGCTTGCCTGCCGTTATCTGCCAATGGCCTTCCTGTCCGGAGATACCCTTGCCTTGCTCGTCTGCGACGCAGCCGCCGCATATCCATGCTTCGTACCAACGGGTGAAGAGCTCGCCCGTCACCTGCTTGTTGTAGGTGTCGACGGTGAAGCGGTAATTGTCGGCCTCGAAGAGGACTGCCCATTCCGAGCCGATGCTATCTGCCTTTGCCACATAGTCGGCTTTCTCCGTCACGATGTTCGTATCGACAAGCTTCGGCATGTAGTAGCGCGATGCGGCCCTCGGCGTTTCGGTTGTCGTGATGTAGAGGTTGCCGGGGAGGAGCTTGCCGTGGAACTTGAAGGTGTAGCGACCGCTGGTGCTTGTGGCGAATCGTGTCAGCTCCTGCACGCCCCCAGGGACAGCGGAGCCGCGCACCCAAAGCCGCGTCTGGGCGAATGCCATTGAACATTGAACATTGACCATTGACCATTGAAAGAAGAGCAGAAATATGAGAAAAAGAGTGCGAAGCTTCATCTTAATTATGTACTATGAATTATGAATTGTCAAGGGCGTAGCCTAATTATGAATTATGAATTGTGAATTATGAATTAGAGGGTTACGCCATTTCTCCCATCGGGACGCTGATGGTGATGGATTCCGAGAGGTTCTCTGTGCTGACGGTAAGGGTGAGTGTTCGTGTTGCCTCGTCGTAGGTGATGTCCTGTTCGTCGATGGGATTGCCGTTCACCTTGATGCCTTCGGCGACGAAGGAGGCTGGTGTGCCGAGGAACTGAACGGTCCACTTCCTTTGTGTCGGCATGCCTTGGAAGCTGCCTTGGCGGGCGCCGATGGTGAGCGTGATGCCCGATGAGATGCGATGTTGCGTGAAGGTTGTCATCGTCCAGGCGTCGCCTTTGTAGTCCTGATTGTCGCCGCTGTCCTCGTAGAAGCGGCCTGTGCCGTCGGCTCCGGGCACAACCTTGAGGATGATTTCGCCGGGGTCCTTGACGACGGTTCGCCTGACGGGATAGAAGGGGATGATGCTGCCGGCACGATAGAAGACGGGGAACTCGTCGAGCGTGTAGACGCTGTAGAAGGTCTGGTCGCCCTTAGTCAGCTTGGAGCGTGTGACGTCCCACCATTCGGTGCCGCCCGGAAGCCATATCATGCGACCGGACGAGCCGTTCTGCTGCGGGGTGTAGATGGGGGCAACGAGCATGTCGTCGCCGAACATATACTCGTCCTCGAAGCTGTAGGCGTTGCCGTCCTCGGGATAGTCGTAGTAGAGGGGACGGTTCATGCCGATGCCGGTATCGTAGGTCTGGCGTGCTGCGGTATAGAGATAGGGGAAGAGCTGATAGCGCAGGCGAACGGCTTCGCGAAGCTGAGTGAAGTTGCTGTACTTCCAGATGCGACGCTCCAGACGGCTGTCGTTCGTGGCATGTGTGCGGAAGATGGGTGTGTAGGCTCCGAACTGCAGCCAGCGCAGCAGGAGCTCAGGGTCGTTGTTGCCGCCCTGATGTCCGCCCAGGTCGTGCCCCCAATAGTCGTAGAGGACGTTGCTGGCGTTGCTGGTGAAGAAGATTTCATAGCCGAGTGTGGACCATGCAGCATTGGTGTCGCCCGAGAAACAGATAGGATAGCGATGCGAGCCGAGGCCGCCCCAACGGTGATAGATGACGGGGCGAAGGTCGGGACGGTTCTTCTGCATGTCCTGGAAGAAGGTGTGGTTGCACCAGAAGGTCTCGCCCAGGGTCTCGGACCCTTCGGCTGGCGTGTAGCTCTTCTCGGTGCCGTGTTTGCCTACGGTGAGTGCCTGCTGCCAGTCGAGCCACCAGAAGTCGACGCCTTCTGCTTCGTGCGGCCGGATGATGTCCTTGAAGAAAGCCTGCATGAAGTCGTAGTCTTCCACCTTCCAGAGAATGGTCTTGCCCGATGTGTCGCCCAGGTCGCGAGCCATCTGCTTGTAGTAGTCCTCGTGTGTGCCCACGCCGTCGGAGGGATGGAGGTTGAGGGCTGTCTTGAGGCCGTGGCTGTGCATGTAGTTGATGAGTGTTCTGGGATTGGGGATACGACTTGTGTTCCAGCTCCATCCGGTCCAGCCGCTCTTGTGCCAGTCCATGTCCATGATGAGCACATCCATCGGGATGTCGTTGTTCTCCACGTCGCGTACTATCTGCTGGAACTCGGCCTGAGTGTAGGCCCAGTAGCGGCTGTACCAGTAGCCGAGGATGTACTTGGGCGGCATCGGCACACGGCCTCCGACCTTGATGAAGTCGCCGAGGCACTCCTTGTAGTTGTGTCCGTAGCCGAGGAAGTACCAGTCGATGGCCGTCTTGTCCACGGGATTGGCCCACCAGGTGATGCCGTCGCCCATGGGCTCGAGGGCGTAGGACGAGCTGCCGTCGCCGCGCAGAGTGGCAGGACTCTCGTCCACGATGCTCCAACCGGCGCGCGAGAGCAGTCCCTTCTCCAGGTTCTTGCGTTTGTTGTCGCCCCAGGCTCCGTCCAGGGTGCGGTTGGTGCCGAGCAGGTTCATCGAGTCGTCCTTGCCGGGATACCATGTGACGTTCCGTCCGTTCATCTGGAATGTTATCATCAGGTTGGTGGGCTTCTTGTCGGCGGCCGCAATGGTGCTGCCCACTTTGTAGCGGAGCGTGACGTCCTCGGTGCGGATGTAGAGGTAGCCGTCCTCCGATGTCTCGGTGGTGAAGGCAGGTACCGGCAGGCGACGGTTGACGACGGCAAACGTGGCACGGTCCTCGAACTGTGCCGTCCTACTGTACTGTATGCGTATCATCCTGCTGGTGAGCACGGTGAAGCGGGCGTTGCCCGAGGTGATGACAGCCGCAGGGTCGGCCACAGGATTTAGTTCGTCCTGGGCCATCAGGCCTGGTGTCAGCGGCAGCAACAGGACTGCACAGAGCAGGCACCGCCGCAAAGAGATGGAAAACTTCATGTTTTGCGTCTTTATTATGTATTTTGCTTGCAAAGTTAAGGTTTTCTTCGATACGATGCAAGCAAAAAGCCGCAAAAAGTCGTTATTCCTTTTCTAAATTTCCTTTTCACGCACGCTGAATTTCCTTTCTCCGAGGCAGTAAATTCTTCGCCGCCCGGATAAAAACTTTTTCAGTGGTTTTGAAATATATTTCCAAGGCACTGAAATATATTTCCAAGGCTTTGAAATATATTTCCAAGCCACTAAAATAATTTTGTTCCTCGCGGAGAGGAAGTTGGTTTTGCGGGTCGGAGAAATTGTGTCCCTCGGCCGAGGAAGTTCGCTTTAGGCTCCAAGGAAGTTCACTTCTGGCCCTTGAGAAGCCAATAATGTGGCGCAAGAAGTGCCTTGGCGCAGACAAAGTGTTGCATTTGCTCATTTTTCAGATGCTTTCTGTTGCATAGCTCGCAAAAAAATGCTAACTTTGCGCGAAATTATATAATATAATAAGGTATATCAGCATGCTTCCAACTCTTCTGCTTCTGCTGGCAATGCTCTGGACGGGCAATGCCTCGGCACAAGAAGTCACTAATCGCCTACGCCTGAACGAAGTGAAGAACCGCCTGCGCCTGAGCGAAGTGAAGAACCGCCCGCGCCTGAACGAAGTGAAGAACCCTGTATGGCCGCGCGACTGGCCCGACCCGACTGTCTGGCTTGGCGAGGACGGACGCTATCATTGTCTGGCCACCAATCCGACACGCTCACTCGTGAGCGACGACCTTTTCCACTGGGAGATGAGCAACGTGGCTCCCATCGACATCGAGTCGTGGGGCAAGATGCAAGCCATAGCCCAACGCTTCTGGGCCCCCGATGTGGCAACCGTCGACGGCAAGCGTAACCTCTACCTCACCCTCTACAACAGCGCCGAGGACAGCAACATCGGCGTGCTACAGGAGTACGCTCCCGGACAGTTCCGCTTCGTTGGCATCATCACAAGCAGCAGGGAGACAGGCATCCACGACACCATCGACCTTCTTCGGAAGCGTGGGTGGCATACATCGCATAGAACTGGCCAAGGACGGCCTTTCCCTGAAGAAAGGAGCGAAGTACGAGCATGTGGCAGGCCTGAAGGTAGAGCAATGTCCCGACCGCTCGAAGGTGTTCGAGGGCTCCTACCTGCACCGTCACGACGGCTACTGGTACCTCTTCGTCAGCTCAGGCTTCTTCGGCGACCACACCTATCAGCTGCAAGTGGGGCGGGCAAAGAAGCTCACCGACGACTTCCTCGACCGCAACGGCAACCGCATGGACGAAGGCTTTGCCACTCCAGTGCTGCACAGCGACAAGGGCGACCGCTTCTACGGTCCCGGTCATTGCGGCGAGATGTTCACAGCGAAGGACGGCAAGGAATACCTCTTCTACCATTGCCACGTCCAAGGCAGCCGCCGGCCCAACAGCCGACCGCTCTTCATCGACCGCATCGAGTGGGACAAGGAGGGCTGGCCATTCGTGGAAGGAGGGAAGCCTCACCCCCAACCCCTCTCCGAGGAGAGGGGAGAAGCCTCTCCCCAACCCTCTCCCGTGGGAGAGGGAGAAAGTCCGCAAGATAGAGATGTAAATGATTAAATTACTAAATAGTAAATAAATAGTAAATTGTAAATCGTTAAATTGTAAATTATTAATTAGGATTGTAAATCACCATGACACTCATCAAATCCATCTCGGGCATCCGAGGCACCATCGGAGGAAGAGCAGGCAATACGCTCAACCCCCTCGACATCGTGAAATTCACATCAGCTTACGCAACCCTCATCCGCCGCACTTCAACGGTGAAGAGCAACAAGATAGTGGTCGGCAGAGACGCACGCATCTCCGGCCCTATGGTGAAGAATGTGGTCTGCGGCACGCTCATGGGCATGGGCTTCGACGTGGTCAACATCGGCCTCGCCACGACGCCCACCACCGAAGTTGCCGTCACCATGGAAGGCGCCTGCGGCGGCATCATCATCACAGCCAGCCACAATCACCGCATGTGGAACGCCTTGAAGCTGCTCAACTCCCG